>JAJXTB010000059.1 GCA_021784205.1 Actinomycetes bacterium | reverse complement strand
GCGAAAGGCCCGTCGGCGCACCTCGGGCAGCGATCGCTCGCCGCCCTCGAGCGGTCCGTAGAAGAAGACGGGCACGTCGTGGGTCGCGGCCAGCCAGTGCGCGGTGTCGTCGCGCAGCGCGCAGGCCCGTGGCGCCTCGCGCGCGTCGAGCGCGACGAAGGGCACAACGTCGACGACGCCAAAGCGCGGATGCACGCCTTGGTGACTGGTCAAGTCGAGTTGCGTGAGGGCAACGTCGATCAGATTGCGCACGTCGGCCACGAGTTGGTCGGCGTCGTTGATCAACGTGAAGACGCTGCGGTGATGGAACGCGTCGGCGTGGCGGTCGCGCAGCGACTCTCCCGCCGCGTCACTCAACGCGTCAAGGACGTCGAGGCGCCGTCCCTCGGAGAGGTTGAGGACGCATTCGAACACTTAGCTGGGATTTGATGCCGAGCGACGCCGCGAACGTGCCAGGCGACGGCGCTCGCGCTCGCTCTTGCCGCCCCACACGCCGTGGTCGACGTGGTTGGCCAGCGCGTACTCGAGGCATTGGCCCACTACGGGACAGGTGGCGCAGATCTTCTGGGCGCGGATGACTCCGATGCCGTCGCGAGGGAAGAACGTACCCGCGGGGTACTCGCGACACTTGCCGTCAGCCATCCATTCGGTGCCCATCGCCACCCCCTTATAGAAACTCATGGTAGCGAGCAATGTATAAGGAACACTTAAAGGATGTGTGTAGTTCCTCACAATCTTCACGGGCCCCGAGCCGACCAGGGAGAAGGCCCGCTGCCCGACCCCGGTACACTGGTGGCAACCAAAGGAGCATCGTGAGCCAGGTTCCCACCACTGAGACCGAGGTCGTTGAGCCCGTCGGCCACGTCCAGGTCGTCTATCTCGGTCCCGTCGCCCCGCACTGGGAGTGTCGCATGGTCTTCGGCGACGAGGAGCAGATCCAGGCCTTCGTGGACCGCATCGACGCGCGACTGCGCTTCCTGCCGCCCCACGACCCCCAGTTCCGCCGTAACCGCGAGCGTGTCAACCGCGACGCCGAGCGCGAGAACCTCCTCGTGGAGTGGAACCTCGGCTACGAGGAAGAGTCCTGACTTAGGCCAGGGGTGACGTCGTCACCCGCTCGTACCACGCAGACGGGTCGGCCAATTCCTGGGGCGACGGCAGCCCGTCCACACGCAGTAGGGCGCCAAAGACGTTGAGACCGTGCGCCTCGGCCAGCTCGGAGACGAAGGTCGCCGCCTCGTCGTGGTGCGGGCCCTGGGTGGCGACGCCAAAGAGCGCGGCTGCGGCGTCCTCGCCCCGCGCGTCACTGCGCCGGTGGCGCCGGTAGGCCTCGGTCAGGGCGGGGCGTTCGCCGACGAGTGCGTTGGTGATGTCGGTGGCCGCGGCGTCGAAGACCGCCGAGAGCACGGCGGTGGCCGCGTTGATGGCCCTCGTCGCCGGCGTTTCCTCGGGCAGCTCTATCCCGTCGAGGAGGCTCTCGGGGTTGCCCATCAGGGCGTTCAGGTCCTCGGGCGAGATCATCGACTGAAGCCGCTCAATCAGATCGCGCTGGACGGCCGCCGACTCGCGTACGCCGTCGAGCAGCAGGGCCCGTAGCGCGTCGCCGGTGCCCGGCTGGGTCAAGATCAGGGAGGCCACGAACTCCTGGGCCAGGGCGAAGATGTAGACGTCGTCTCGATCCAGGCTCCACGCGTCGGCGAAGGTCGCGAGGTTGTTCACCACGAGCAGGCGCTGGTCGTCGAGGCGCGGCAGGGGCAGCGCCGCGAGGGACCACGCGCGCTCGGAGAAGTGACCGGCGATCGAGCCCATCTGCAGACCGGTGAAGAGAGGCCCGATCGTCGCGGCCAGCTGGGCCATCATCGGATTCGCGTCGGCCTCGACGGGCAGGTTCGTTGCGAGCGAGGGTTCGATCAGCGGTCGCCACTGCGCCAGCGCGGCGCTCGTGAGAGCCGATCGCGTGGCCGCCACCATCTGGCCGTCGGCCGCGACGCCGAAGAGCACGTCGACGTAGCGCGCCACGAGTGGCGCGAGCTCTTCGAGGCGGGCTCGCTCACTCGGCAGGGGGTTGGGGTCGCCGTCGGCGCCGCGGGCGATGGACAGGGCCAGCTGAGTGGCGTTGTCGAACCACGCGTTGGGCCCCTGCTGGCCGAGCAGGTTGAACAGGTCGCCAAACATGTTGGAGAACGGGTTGTCGCTCACCACCACACGTTAGAGGGCGCAGGACAGGGTGACCACGGCGTGGTGAGTGACCGTGCCACGTAGGAACGTCACATCCACCTTCGAAAAGGCCGGAGTGAGGTACAGCCAGGTCGTCAGGGTCTGGCCCGTGTCGATGGTGTGGCCGTTCAGTCGCGTCACGACGTCGCCCACCTTCAGCACGCCCTTGGCCGCGCCGCGCGCCCAGAGTGCGGTGACGGTCGCCCCACCCCCTTGGGCACTCTTTGAGGCGATCCCGAGCCCGCCGTGACAGCCGTGTCCCAGGGCCTCGATTTCGGCGACGCGCGCGACGAAGAGCGCGGAGTACCACAGGTGCCCGGTTGAAAGCACCGCGACCACGCGGCCGTTGCTGTTGAGGGCGATCGCGTCGACGAACCCGTTGAGGTTCCCGTCGGGGTTGGTCGCGAGGTAGCTCACGAGGTTGTTCACGCGCAAGAGGGGATCGCCGAGGGTGGTCGTCGCCCAGGCGAAGTATGGCGAGCCGGTGGAGTTCTCCACGACGGGTGAGAGCGCGAGCACCGACGCGCTCGCCGGCATTGGAGCGAAGTGCAGGGACGCGACGTGGTGGCTGAGGCGCACGATGGTGAAGTCCATCGCCCGGTCGCGCGCGACCCAGGTCACGGGGAAGTTGAGAGCTCCCGGCAGCGAGCCGGTGAGAAAGGCGTTGTGCGCGATGGGCGTTGTCGTCACGGCGAGGTCGTTCGAAAGGACCATCGCGGCGACGTGGCTGACGTGTCCCGGGGTCGTGATGGTCAGCTCGACCGTGCGCTGGGCCGCACCGCGCGCGTAGGCGGGCAGGGCGTTGACCGACTTCGCGATATTGGCGGTCATCGGTTGGTTGGGAGCGGTCGTGGGGTTGATCGAGGCGAGCCCGGCAGCCCCCGCGACCAGGGCGAGGAGAACGAACGTGGCGATGAGTCGCGCGAGCCGGCTGCGCACCCGGTGCCGCGTCGTCAGCGCGTCGAAAGAGGGGAGCTCGCTGGGGTGCACCCAGGTGCGCGACTCGCTGGGGGGCGGAGCGCTGCCCCGTCCTACTCCTAGAACACGCCGCGCGCGATGCCACCAAGCCACTCCAGAAGGCTAGTGAGGGGGTGGACGTCATGGCGGTCGCTCTAGCATTGTCCCGATGGCTACCGACGTTGCGCTGGATATCGGAACGTCGTTCTGTCGAGTGGCGACGTCGGAGCAGGGCGTCCTCTTCAATGAGCCCTCCACCGTGGCCATCGACACGCGCACCGGCGACGTCGTCGAAGTCGGCTACGGCGCGATGGACCTGGTCGCGCGCACCTCGCGCCACGTGGTGGCCTTCCGGCCCCTGGCCCAGGGCGCGACCATCGACTTCGACGTGACCGCCCGCCTGCTCGCCGGCCTGCTGGAGCGAGCGGGAATCTCCAAGGTGAGCCGCGTGCGCGCGGTCATGAGCGTGCCCTCACTGGCGACGGCGATCGAGCGGCGAGCGCTGCGCCAGGCCGCGGTCCAGGCCGGCGCACGCGAAGTGAGCCTGATCGAGTCGCCGCTCGCCGCGGCGATCGGCCTCGGCCTGCCCGTTCAGGACCCCGTTGGTTCGGCGGTCTCAGTCCTGGGCGCCGGCGCGTCGGAGGCGACCCTCATCTCGCTGGGTGGCATCGTCACACGCGGCACCCGTCGACATGGCGGCTCCGACCTGGACGCGGCGATCGCCTCGCTGATCCGCCACCGCCACGGCGTGGTGATCGCCCCGGCGGCCGCCGAAGCGCTCAAGATCGCCCTCGCCTCGGCGATGAGCCGCACGAGCGGCCAGAGCGAGACGGTCAGCGCGCGCACCGTCGAGCGCGGTGAGCCCGTCGATGTCGTCGTTAGCGCGGATCTGGTCAACGACGCCCTCCACGACGTCATCACCTCGACGGTCACCATGGTCCAGGACTCACTGGCCGAGGCGCCGCCCGACCTCTCCCAGGACGTCAGCGCTCGCGGCATGACCCTGGTCGGCGGGCTCGCTCGGTTACGCGACCTGGGCGAGCTGATTCAAAAGAAGACGAACGTTGACGTTCGCGTCGCCCCCGAGCCCGAACTCGTGGTCATCCGCGGGCTGCAGATGTGCCTCGAGGAGATGTCCTCGCTGCACGCGCTCTTTCGCGACGCCGACCGTTAGTCGCGCGTCAGTTGCTCGACTGCGGCGCGCACCTGCCAGTCGCGGTCCTCACTCGCCCGAGCGAGCGCCTCGTCGACCTCGTCACCCTCGAAGTTCGAAAGTGCCACCACCGCGCGCCGGCGCACCGGCGCCTTGTCCTCGAGCGCGGCGATGATCGTGGGCAGGGCTCGCTCGTCGCCGATCGCCCCGAGAGCCGCCACCGCCGCTTCGCGACAGCGCGCGTCCTCGTGGGTGGCCGTCACGCACAGAGCGTCGACACTTCGCGCGTCACCTCGTTCGCCGAGGGCGAAGGCGGCGGCGTCGACCACCAGGGGGTCCGCATCCGTGAGAGCGCCTCGCACGGCGGCGAGCACGTCCTCGGGCACGTCGCGCTCTGCGAGCAGCACGAGCGCGTCGCGACGCACCTCGGGATCGGTGTCATAAAGCGCGCGTAGCCAGTCGACGTCCTCGAGAGCGTCGCGGCGCGCACCGGCGCGCAGCGCGAGCACGCGAGCGCGTGGCGATGCGTCGGTCAGGCTCGAACGGATGAGCGCGAGGCTGGCCGCGTCGCTCGCGAAGCCGGCCCGCACTATCGGCGCTGACGAGCCCTCCGGTAGCGTGGGTTCTGCGTGCACGAGACCATTCCACCACCTCCGCGTCGCCGTCGAACGCGCCTGCGCGCGCTCGTCGGCCTCGTCGCAGTCCTCGTCCTCGTCCTGGTGGGCCAGGGTTGGACCGTTCCCTACTACGCGCTGACCCCGGGTGACGCCACGCCGGTGGCGCCGCTCATCTCGGTGAAGGGACTCGCCAGCGACCCGCACCACGACACGATCATGCTGACCGACGTCTACCTCTCCTCGCTCACGGCCTGGCAGTGGCTCTACATGCACCTGCAGAGCCACGTGGAGTTCGTCCCGGCCGCGGACCTCGTGGATCCGGGTGTGCCGTCCAGCCAGCTGGTCGCCCAGGGATATCTGGAGATGTCCGACTCTAAGCAGGCCGCCGAGGTGGCGGCACTTCGCGCCCTGGGCTGGCACATCACGACGACCAGGGTGGGCGCGACGGTGACCGCGGTCGTCACGGGCTCTCCGGCCTTTCACCACCTCCACGTGGGTGATCGCATCGTGAGCGTGAACGGCAGCGAGATCACCAACTCGTGCGGTCTGGTCGGCGCGCTGCATCCCCTGGCGCCGGGATCGCGCGTACGCCTGGGCGTCGCGCCGGTCAGGATCAGCGCGAACGGGGTATTGCACTACGGGCGCGTCACTTCGGTGATCCTGACCACGAAGGCCAGCCACGGACTCGCGGCGTCGGGGTGCGCGAACCTCTCGGGACCGGATCGCTCCTACATCGGTGTGGGCTACGAGAACGCCGTGCGCGCGAACCTGCCGGGACGCATCTCGATCAAGACGACCGCCATCGGCGGCCCCTCGGCGGGCCTGGCCATGACGCTCGCCCTGATCGATCGGCTGAGTAAGGGGTCTCTCACGGGGCACTACGTGGTCGCCGCGACCGGGACCATGAGTGCCAACGGCGCCGTTGGCGACGTGGGTGGCGTCGCGGAGAAGACCATCGCAGTCGCTCGCGCCGGGGCGGAGATCTTCTTCGTGCCACGCGTTGAAGTGCCCACCGCCAGCGCGGCCGCGCCGCCGGGACTTCGCGTCATCGGTGTGACCAGCCTCTCCCAGGCGCTCGGCGACCTTCGCCGCCTCGGCGGGGCGCCTCCCGTGCCCCTGACAGCACCGCGGTAAGCCAGTTCGCCCAGGCGCCACGTCATAGTCTGGAGGGAATGGACGAACGCCGGATCCTCTCTACGACGCGCCAATCATCGGCTGAGGTCGCTCGCGTGACGTTCGCCACCGTGCGAAAGAACGGATTGGATCCCCAGGAGGTGCGCGTGCACCTCGAGGCCGTGGCCCGCGAGATGGCCCACCTCGAACAACGCATTCGCGAGCTCCAAGAGCACCTCTCCGAGGCCCAGCACCGCGCCGCCCACCCCGTCCTCGACGAGGCGACCTTGGCGAGTGCTTTGGGCACCCAGAGCGCGGCGATCCTTCGCTCGGCCCACGAAGAGGCCGGGCGGGTGACCGCGGAGGCCCAAGAGCGGGCGACCCAGCTCTTCAGCGACACCCAGCAGCGCAGCGCGAATCACCTCATCGAGGCCCAAGAACGGGCTGCGGCCATCATCTCCGAGGCTGAAGCCGCGGCCGCGACCATCGACCACGACGCCCGCCTTGGCGCCGAACGCCTGATCGAGTCGGCGAAGGTGAATGGCGAAGCCCTCGTCGAGCGCGCTCGCGAACAGGGTCGCGCGATCCTCGCCCAGGCGACGGACGCGCGCAAGACGGTACTCAACGACCTGGCGGTCAAGCGCAAGGCCCTGCACCTGCAGATCGACCAGTTGCGCGTGGCGCGCGACCACCTTGGTGCCTATCTCACCGGCTTACGCGACGAGGTCGAGACCGTCCTAGGCGGACTCAACGCGTCGGACGAGGCAGCGCGTGTCGCCGCGCTCGAAGCGCTGCGCTTACGTCCCGTGACGCCCGAGCCCACGGAGGAGGAACTCCTTGCGGGCACGCCGCTGCGCACGGTGCCGGAGGTGACTCTCGAAGAGGTGGTCGTCGAGGCCCCCTCAGTGCCCGCCCCTTCGGCGCCCGCCCCGGCGCCGACGAGCGAGGAAAGCCCTCCGCCGGCGCCCCCGCCCGCGTCGCCCCCATCCGCGTCGTCCGCGGCCGCGGACGACGCGGCGGCCCACGACGACGACCAGTCGGGCACCGACGTGGTCAACGAGATCTTCGCTCGCCTGCGAAAGGCGACCCTCGAAGAGCGCGGCGCCAGCGCCCACACGCCTCGTCGGGTGCCGGCCGCCAAGCCCGACACCCCGGTAGGTGACCTTTTCAAGCGCCGTGACGCGTCCCTCGAGGAGTCCCTCGCCGTTCTCACTCGGCGCGTCAAGCGCGTGCTGCAGGACGATCAAAACCTTACGCTCGAGCGCCTGCGCACGGTGAAGCTGGTCAGCCTCGACGATCTCGAGGACGAACACGCCCAGCGGGCGCGTTACGCCGACGCCGCCTTCGACGCGCTCGCCGACGCCGCTGCCGCGGGCGCGCAGTTCGCCTTTGACGAGTCGGGCACCGCGGGCCCGGTCGCCGGCCGAGCGCCGCTGGTCGACTGCGCGGCGGACCTGGCCGTCACGATCGTGCTGGCGTTGCGTCGCCGGATCCTCGCCGACGGCAGCGGTGACGCGCAGGAGAGGGTCAACACGGCGTATAAGGAGTGGCGCGGCGCGCGGGTCGAACGGCTCTGCACCGACGCCGCCCGGCGGGCCTTTCACATCGGGGTGCTCGCCGCCTCGAACGGGCGCAACGTCCGCTTCCTCGTGGCGCCAAATGACGCACCGTGTGACGCGTGCGCCCTCGACGCGGCGGCGGGTGAGCGCGGCGCGGGGCTGAGTTTCCCGAGCGGCGCGGCGAATCCTCCGTTGCACGCGGGCTGCGCGTGCACGATTGTTCCCGTCTAGTCGCCACGCCCTAGGCTTTCGATGTGCGAAGCCCCTCTGACGTGACGCCGCGCCCCCGACGGATCGGGCGGCTCTCGCGGCGTGTCGTCATCACGTCGCTGATCGCGATCGTTATCATCGGCTTTTTGTCGCTGCGCAGCGTGGCGCTGCTGTGGACGGACCAGATGTGGTTCTCCTCGGTGGGTCTGGGCAAGGTCTTCGCGACGCTCTTCTACGTCAAGGTCGGCCTCGCTCTGACCTTCGGCGCGATCTTCTTCGCCTTGATGTGGGGCAACCTCCTTCTCACGGATCGATTCGGCGCGCGTGATCTCACCTTCGAGCCCGAGGACGAGGTGGTGCGGCGATTCCAGAACGCTGTTCGTCCCCACGCTGGACGCATCTACGCGGTCATCTCTTTGATCATGGGAGTCGTCGCCGGGCTCAACGCGTCAGGAGAGTGGCAGAAGTATCTCCTCTTCGCCAACCGCCAGCCCTTCCACCAGACCGACGCACTCTTTCACAAGGATCTGGGTTTTTACATCTTCACCCTGCCCTTTGTGTCCTTCGTCGTGACGTGGCTGCTGGTGTCGCTCGTCGTCATTCTCATCGTGACGACGGGATTCCACTATCTCAATGGCGGGATCCGTGCCGCGCGCACCACTCCGCGGGTTGCCCCCCGCGTGAAGGCCCACCTCTCAGTGATCGGCGCAGGGATCGCCCTCATGAAGGCCGCGGGTTACGTTATCGCCAAGTGGTCCCTCGTCAACTCGACCAACGGCTACGTCCAGGGCGCCAGCTACACCGACGTCCACGCGCGCATGCCCGCGCTCACCATTCTCTTCTTCTTGTCCCTGGCGGCCACCGTCATCCTGCTCGTGAACGTGCGCCTGCGCGGCTGGTCGCTGCCGGCGGTTGCCGTGGGACTCTGGGCGTTCGTCGCCCTGGTGATCGGCGTGCTCTATCCGACCATCCTCCAAGCGCTGAAGGTCAGCCCCAACCAGGGCACGCTGGAAGCGCCTTATATTCAGCGCAACATCGAGGCGACGAGGTCGGCCTTCGGGCTGAATCAGGTGATGTATCACACGTTCGCCGGAGCGACCACCATCAGCCAGTCCCAGATCAATGCCGACAAGGCGACGCTGAGCAACATCCGACTGTGGGATCCGGCCAATAACATCTCGCTGGTCACGCTGACGCGCCGCCAGTCGATCCGCTCCTACTACACCTTCGCCTCGCTGGCGGTGGACCGCTACGTGATCAACGGCAAGTTGACCCCGGTTCTCATCGGCGCACGACAACTCAATCCCGCGAACCTGCCGTCGCCGTCGTGGGTGAACAACCACCTGCAATACACGCATGGAATTGGCGCGGCGGTGATCGCCGCCAACCAGGCCGATCCCTCCACGGGCAACCCGGTTCTCGTGGTCTCCAACGTGCCCCCGGTCTCGAGCGGGGGCATGCCGGTCCTCACCCAGCCCGACATCTACTTCGGTCTGAACAACCCCGGCTGGGTGGTGGCTAACACCAAGCAGCCCGAGCTCAACTTCCAAGTCACCAGCGGGCCCAACGCGGGCCAGCCGGTCGAAAGCCACTACGCCTCGACCGGCGGCGTGCGAATCGGCAACTTCCTACGGCGTTTCGCGCTGGCGCTGCGCCTGGGCGACTTCAACTTCCTCATCTCGAACCAGATCACCCCCAACAGCCGGGTGATGTTCGTGCGCGACGTGCGGGCGATGGCCCAAAAGGCGGCGCCCTTCCTCTCGTTCAACTCCCAGGTCTATCCCGTCATCGCCGACGGAACGATTCAGTACGTCCTCGACGGATTCACGACGACGGACCAGTATCCCTACAGCCAGAACGCCTCGAACCTGACGATCAACGAGGGCGGCCTGCCCTACAGCTTCAACTACGTGCGTGACTCGGTCAAGGTCGTCATCAACGCCTACAGCGGATCGATGAAGTTCTACGCGGCCGACCCCAACGACCCGATTCTCAAGGCCTACCGTTCGGCGTTCCCCACGATGTTCCAGCCCATGAGCGCCATGCCGGCCGAGATACTCAGCCACATGCGCTATCCCGTCGACCTGTTCGGCGTTCAGGCCGCGGAACTGGGCCGCTATCACATCACCAGCGCGAACGCCTTCTACACCGCGTCGGACCGCTGGGAGGTCTCCCCGACGACGGGCGCCGGCGGCCCGAGTCAGTCCCTCGCCCAGACCGCGGTGACGAACTCGGCGGGCAACGTCATCTCCTCGGCGCTCTCGCCGATGTCGCCGGTCTTTCAGGTGGGCTCGTTGCCCATGGCCAACAAGCAGCAACTCCTCGAGTCGATCGCCTTCGTACCGGCGGGCAACTCGGCGACGGTCCAGGGCCTCACCGCCTTCATGATGGCCACCAGCGATCCGAAGGACTACGGGCAGCTCAACCTCTACGAGACCCCGCGCTCGAGCCTGGTGATCGGCCCGGTCCAGGCCGACTCGGAGATCCAGGCGAACACGGACGTTTCCTCTCAGATCACCTTCTTCGACCAGCACGGCTCCAGCGTCCTGCTGGGTAACAACCTGATGGTGCCGCTCGACCAGAGCGTGCTCTACATCCGGCCCCTCTACGTCACCTCGGTGTCGAACCCGATGCCGCAGCTCAAGCGCGTGATCGCCGTCTTCAACCAGGATGTGGCCATCTCGCCGACCCTGTCTGGGACGCTGTCCAAGGTGCTCGGGGCCAACATCTCGTCCTCGGGTGGCACCGGTCCGACGCCGCCGTCGAAGTCTGGCCAGAGCGCTCAGTACTACCTGAAGCAGGCGGCGAGCGACTGGGCGTCCGCCCAGTCGGCCCTGGCCGCAGGCGATTTGGGTCGTTACCAGGCTTTTGTCGACGCTATGAACCACCAGATCCAACTTGCCCAGAAGGCGCTGGGCGCCGCCGGCTAGGGGCAGAGTCGCGCTCAGTTTCCTGAGAATTTGGGCTGATTTGTCTCAGAATTGGCAAAGAGTTGTCAGAGATTTGTTGGTAGGTTGACCTCACCTCACGGGATTTTCCCCGATTGAGGGCGGCGGGGGGGACGCTATGCAACTGCCACGATCGGTGGCGGCGAACCTGGCTTCCCGGCGCGCGCGACACGTTGCGCCGTGGGTCACAGTTCGTCGTTTGACCCTGGCCGTCCTCTTGTGTGCCTCGGCGGCGATCGTGCCGGCCGCGGCGGGTAGCGCCCACGGCGGTGGCAAAGGTGGCCCCCACGGTACGGGGGGACCCGGTGAATCGGGCGGCTCCGGCGGATCGGGGAGCTCGAGCTCGGGCGGCAGTTCGGGCGACACCTCCGACGGTTCGCCGGTTACCGTGACCTGGCTCTCTGCGCCCACGGTGACCTACCCCAATGCCTACACTCCGGTAGCGACCGCCAGCGCCGGGACCGTGACGTACGCCATCACCGGCACGAACACCGCGGGTTGCTCGTTTGCGTCGAGTGGCTTTAGCTACCGTCAGGTCGGCAGTTGCGTGATCACCGCGACGGCCACCTCGACCTCGACGACTGACGATGATCACGACGGCACCACCTCCGCGTCGGCGAACCTCACGCTGACCGTGAACCCAGGGTCACGAACCATCTCGCTGGACGTCCCATCAAGCGCCACCGTCGGGACACGTGTCACGCTGTCGGCGACAGTCTCGAGCGGATCGGGCACCATCACGTACTCTCTCGCGAGCGGTTCAGACTCGGGCTGCACGATCGTCAATTCCGACCAGGTGACCGAAGATGTCGCGGGAAAGTGCGTGGTCATCGCCACCGTCGCTGCTGACGGGAACTACCTCGGCGCGACATCTGATCCCGCCACCGTCACGTTCCACGCGTTGCCGCCGCCGCCCGTGGTCTCGCCGCCACCGCCACCGCCGCCCGCGGTCGTGCCTCCGACCACGACCACGACGACAACCACGATTCCCCGGCACCTGACCATCACCGCGTCCTCGCAAAGCGTGAAGAAGGGCCAGCCGATCCACACGAGCGTGTCGGTGTCCGGAGCGCAGTCCGGTGACACGGTCCGTGTCACGAGCGTGACGCTGACCTATACGGGAATCGGGGGAACCTCCTATGGTCCCAATAGCGCGCCACCGAGTCAGGTCGGCGTGTACGCGGTTACGCCGTCGCGAGCGACGATCTCGGTGACACCCTCCTCGGACGCCCAGCGCTACTCCGGCACCTTCCTCTACGTCGCGGGAACTCTGCAAATCGACCCGCCCGACCTCGTGATAAAGGCCGCGCCGCCCAAGCTCTCGCCGACGCGCGTTCTCGCGATCAAGCCCTTCGCGGAGGGCTCCTATGCGCTGAATCGCAAACTGATCAAGCAGGTCGCGCGCCTCGCGCTCGTGATCAAGCGCGGCAAGTACCACAGTGTGGCGCTCACCGGATTCACGGACAACGTGTTCACTCCGGCCTTTAACGTGGTGCTCAATCAGCGTCGTGCGGCCGCGGTGCAGGCGCGCCTCAGATTCGACCTGGTGCGCCTGCACGTGAAGAACGTGAAAATATCCATCGTGACGTCCTTTAGCGTCCAGTTGGTCTCGACCAACACGACCGCCAAGGGCCGAGCGCAGAACCGCCGCGTCGTCGCGGTGCTGCGGGCTCTCTAGATATACGTGGCGACCACGCGTCGGCGCCGCCGCGCGATTCGACTCATCGCGGGTGCCCTGGTGGGCACGGCGCCGTTGGGTCTCGCCTTCAGCGCACAGGCCACCCCCGGACTGTTGGCGGCGGGCACCGTGGTGGTGACCAACCTCGACACCAACTCGATCGCGATCATCGCGCCGGTGACCCACCACGCCACCTCGGTGGTCGGCCACGGACTCAACGGGCCCCTCGGCGTGGCGATCACACCCAACGGGCGCACCGCCTACGTGACTAACTCCTTGGGCAACACGATCGTTCCGGTGAACCTGGCCGCGGGGTCGGTAGGAACACCCATTCGTGTGGGGAGCGGGCCCGCTGCGATCGCGATCTCGCCGACGGGCCACACGGCGTACGTGTCGAACTTCAACGACAACACCGTCACGCCGGTCTCTCTCACGGGCACGCCCGTCGCTCACAAACCCATACACGTCGGTTTCGGACCGTGGAGCATCGCCGTGACCCCCAACGACGCGATGGTGCTGGTCTCGAACTCCGAGGGTCACAGCCTCTCGGTGATCTCGGTGGCCACCCGCAAGGTCACGAATCTCGCCATCGGCGGCCGACCTCAGGCGATCGCCCTCGCACCCGATGGACGCCACGCCTACGTGGCCGACGGCCAGTCGATCACGACGATCAACCTGTCGGCGACGACGGCCTCGGTCGGGACCGTCATCCCCGTCGCCGGAGGACCGGTCGGCATCACGATCAGCCCTGCGGGCCAGCGTGGCTACACCGCGAACTCCAACAACACCGTCTCGATCATCTCGCTGAGTTCGAACAGGGCGGCGACGACGTCGGTGGCGGTGGCGAACCTGAGCGAACCCGACGGCATCACGCTTTCGCCCAACGGCCGCGTGGCCTACGTGGCGAGCGCCAGCGACGTCGTGGCGCCCATCGATCTCGCGGCCACGCCGATCCGACCCATGACCCCGATTGCCGTGGGCAGTCCCTCCTTCGGCATCGCCGTGGTGCCCGACCAGGCGCCGATCGCTTCGCTCACAGTCACCGCGGCCAAGGCCGGTCACGCGACGCTGCTCAACGCATCGGGGTCGGTCGCGCCCAACAGTTCGATCCGCAGCTACCACTGGGTCTTCGGCGACGGCACATCGGCCACGACGACGACCCCGACGATCACCCACGTCTACTCCCACGGGGGCGTCTACAACGCGGCGGTGATTGTCACGACGGTGAACGGGACGTCGACCGAGACAACGTTCACGGGCCAGGTCGTGGGCAACCATGGCAACGCCTCGGCCCAGGCGCAGACCACGTTCAAGGTTCCCTCGGCCCTGCAGCTCACGCCAGCTTCGGGCACCCCGGGCAGTGCGGTGAAACTCGTGGACAACACCGTCACGCACTCGTGCAATCCGGCGTACGTGTTCTTCGACAAGAACCTGATCGCGACCTCGGCGGTCGACAATCACGTCGTGAGCATTACGCGCCTCGTCATCCCGGGCAACGCGACGGTGGGTAGTCATCACATCTCCTTGTCCTGTAGCACCACCCTGGTGCCCGTCGTGACGGCCAACTTCCACGTGAGTGGAGCCGCGAACCATCTGACGGAGTTTTCCGTCGCGATGCCCAATCCCGGCCAGCTCGCCCACCACCTGGCGGGTGCAGGCGGCATCTCCATCGGACTCATGCTGCTGGGTCGTCTCATCGCGGCGGGCTTTCCCAGCGAGTGGCTGGATCGCACCTACGAGCACAACCGTCAGCGAATCGGGGCGCGGCTGCGCCGGCGGTTCCAGGCGCTCTTCTACGACCCGAGCCGGCCCCGCTCGATGCGGCGGCGCATCGCGGGCGGCACCGTGATCTTCCTCGCGTTCATGGGTGCCGGCGGACTGATCAACTCTTTCCTCGATCCCGCTTTCACCTTGGATCGGGCGTCGCTCTGGCTCTTCTTGGGCCAGTCACTCGGCATCGGCTTTGTGACCCTGGCCTCGCAGCTGCCGGTGGCGATCTCTGGGTGGCGCCGCCATCGCCAGGTCCATCTTCAGGTGTTGGCCGGGGGCATGGTTATCGCGGTGGCCTGCGTGGCGACCTCGCGCCTGGTGGGCCTGGCGCCGGGCTACTGCTACGGCCTCATCGCGTCGTTCTTGATCGTGCCTGGGACCTCGATGAAGGAGGAGGGGCGACTGCACTTCATTGCCTCTCTCACGGTGCTGGTCGCGGCGACGACGGCCTTTTTTCTCGCGGTGCCCGTGTTCCACACTGCGACCCAGACGAACCCGTCGCCGTGGCTGCTCATCTTGACCCCGGCGCTCGACTCGATGTTCCTCGCGGGATTTGCGAGTCTCGCCTTCGGCATGTTCCCCCTGCCCTTCCTGCCCGGTCGCCACGTGGCCAAGTGGAACGAGACGCTGTGGCTGCTGGTGAGCGGTCTAGGGCTCATCGGCTTCGTTGGCGTGCTGCTGAGCCCGGGTAGCGGCAGCGAGTCGGAACTTCAGCACGTTGGCCTGGTGCCCATTCTCACCGGATTTGGCATCTTCGCGGCGATCTCGGTGGGCTTCATGGTGTATTTTCGCATGCGCCCCTCCGACTCGGCTGAAGGGGCCAAAGAGGCCGAAGAGACCGAGGAAGCGCAAGAAGTTCAAGGGTCGGGACACACCCACTTAGGAGGGGACGATGGTAATTGAGTGTCAGAGGCTGGTGTGGCCGACTAGACACGAGCGGTTGATAGGGAGCCGCCTGATACACTGACTTCGCCCATCGCGGGGTGGAGCAGTCTGGTAGCTCGTCGGGCTCATAACCCGAAGGTCGCAGGTTCAAATCCTGCCCCCGCCACTAAGTAGTCCATAAACGAAGTCGAAGGCCCAGGGAAATCCTGGGCCTTCGTCCTGTCCGGAACGGACTCCGTCGCGCAACTAACCCGCAAAGGTCCTCGACATCCGCATGTCCACTGTGTGACCTCGGTCGCGAGTCTGCCGAGGATGGATTTGCTGGGCGCTCGGGTTCACGTTGGGCCACGAGGGCACGCCCTTCGCGAGTGGTCCACCTTTGACATCCAACTTACATACTTCTGGTAGTATTGAAGTATGAAAATTAGCATGAGTTTGCCGGACGAG
>JAJXTB010000058.1 GCA_021784205.1 Actinomycetes bacterium | reverse complement strand
ACCCCGTTGGCGCGCATCGTCGCGAGCAGGGCGTGCGCGCCGTTCACGACCGGATCCGGTCGTCGAGGAGTCGGAAGGGATTCAAGAGTCCCGACGGGTCAAAGGCGCTCTTGAGCCGTCGCTGCAGGGCCAGCACGTTGGGGTCGCTGAGCGCGAGGAAGGCCGCCTGCTTGTCGCGACCGATACCGTGCTCGCCCGAGATCTGTCCGCCGAGCTCGAGACCGGCGGCGAAGAGTTCGTGCAGCATCGCCCCGCGTCGCTCATCGTCGTTCTGATAGATCGACAGGTGGACGTTACCGTCGCCGACGTGGCCGCAACCGGCGACGAAAGCGCCGGAGCGTTCGCCGAGCACGTTGGCGCGGTCGAGAAACTCCGGGACCCGAGATCGAGGCACGACGACGTCGATGATCTCGTTCGCGCCCGCGGCCTTCGCCACCCAGAAGACCCGTTCGCGGGCCTCGATGAGTCTCGCGGCGGCACCGCCGGGCAGTACGTAGACGTCGAGGGCGCCGGCCGCGGCGACCAGATCCGCGAGATCGGCGAGGTCGTTGTCGAGCTGAGCCGACGTGCGGGTCTCGAGCACGATGACGAGGTAGGCCGACGTGCGATTCTGAATCTCGGTGGCGACGCCGAGTTCGAGGCTGGAGGCCTGCGTGATCGCCGCCATCGTGAGTAGGTCGACGTATTCCAGTATCGACGGTTCGAGGCCGGACGCCACGATCTGGGGTACGACGCGCGTGACGTCGCCCAGGTCGGCGAAGGGAACGAGCACGGTGGCGGTGTGCGCGAAGCGCGGTGAGAGTCGAAGTGTGACCTCGGTCACCATCGCGAGGGTCCCCTCACTGCCGACGATCAACTGGGTCAGGTCATAGCCCGTCGACGACTTCATCACGGGTCCGCCAACGCGCATGACCGTGCCGTCGACGAGCACGAGTTCGAGCCCGAGGACGTGCTGTCGCGTGACCCCGTGGCGAACGGCTCGCATGCCACCGGCGTTGGTGTTGACATTGCCGCCGAGGGAACCGGATGTTTCACCGGGGTAGACCGGGTAGCGCAGTCCGAGTGGTGCGAGCGCTTCGTCGAGCTCGCGCAGGGTCACCCCGGGCTGGACGACGACGACGTGGTCGCGAACATCGATCGAGCCGATGGCGTTCATCTTGGCGAAACTGACGACGATTCCGTCCTTGACCGGTGTCGCGCCTCCTGACAGACCCGTGCCCGAGCCGCGTGGCGTGATCGGCACGTGGTGAAGGCTGGCGAGGCGCGCGATGGCCGCGACGTCCTCGGTCGTACGGGGAAAGGCGACTGCGAAGGGTTCGACGTGATCAGGGTGGAGCGTCTCGTCGTGGAGGTCGTCGGGGTTGTGGTGCGGGCTGAACGTGACCCCGCCGTCGCCGAGCAGCGAGGTCAGTGCTTCACGAAGTGCTTGTTCGCCCATCAGTTGGCCACGCTACTTCGTCGGTTGCGGCGGCGAGATCACGGCGGATAGCCGCCAGGCGGGCCCGGCGCGCGTCACCGGTGAGGGGCGCGTCCCGGCGATTGATTTCGGCGATGACGCGCTCAATGGGTGCCAGGTAGCGCGACGGGGCTCGATCCGGGTACCGCGGATCGTTGCGTCCCCGACTCCACGTGAGCAGCAGCGAGAGCTCGGCGCGGCTGATCGCCACGTAGGCCAGGCGTTGCTCCTCACCGAGCTGGACCTCGGTGGTGGCGTTGTAGTTGGGCAGCAGTCCCTCAGCCCACCCGACCACTGCGACGTGCTCAAACTCGAGTCCCTTGGCCCGGTGGATCGTCGAAAGGGCAACCGCGTCGGGCGCGTCGTGCTCGGCGCGGCGTCCCTGATCCAATGGCACGAAGAGGTCCGAGGCGGGCGAATGATCAGGGCCGCGTCGCTCGATTGGGATCGAGGCCGCCTCGAGTGCTCCCGCCACGACGTCGAGCTGGGCGTTGGTGCGCGCCAAGACGGCCATCGAGCGCCACGACGTGCCGGGGCGGTGCGTCACCCGTAGCCACGTGGCGACGTGATGAGCTTCCTCGTCGTCGGTGTTGTAGGCCCGAACGAGTGGCGTGGGGCCGTCGTCGCGCGCCGGGACGATGCCGCGGGCGCCCTCCTCGAGCAGCGTGTTCGCTACCGCCACGATCCTCGCCGTCGAGCGATGGTTGCGGGTCAGGTCGAGTACCACGGTATCGGGCCAGGTGTTGACGAGTTCGCCGAGCAGGTGGGGGCTCGCTCCGTTGAACCCGTAGATCGACTGGTTCGGGTCGCCGACACTGAACAGGTCGGGGTCCTCACCGGCCATCTCGCGCAAGAGCATGAATTGCAGGGGATTCATGTCCTGGGCTTCATCGACGTAGAGCGACGGCGTGCGATGGCGAAACGCCGCGCGCACGGCGGGTTCGTTGCGTAGCAGCGCGATGGCTTCGCTCAATAGGAGGTCGAAGTCGAGCACGCCGCGACTGTGACAGAGCCCGACGTAGCGATCGAGCACGTCGGCGAAGGTCGCGGCCGGCAGGGGGGATTCGCGATGGTGACGCCGAGCCTGACGGATGTAGGTGCCGCCGCTCAATCCCTGACTGAGTGCCCAGCCGATCTCGAGCTCGAGCCGGGGGAGCTGCCAGTCGTCGAGACGAACGACGCCTGAGTCGGCGAGCTGCGCGGCGAGTGCACCCACCAGCCGGCGCCGACTGGTCTCGAGCACGACGGGCGGTCGACCGCTGTCGCGTCGAAACTGGTTCACGATAGTGAGCGCGGCCCGGTGGAACGTTCCGGCCCGCACGTCGCGGATACCCGACGCGTAAAGGCGTCGTCGAAGTTCGTCGCCGGCCTTACGGGTGAACGTCATGGCCAGTACCTGGTCAGGGCTGTAGTCGCCCTGGGTGATCCGGCGTTGGATCCGCAACGTGAGCACGTGGGTCTTGCCCGAGCCGGCGGTGGCCCGCACGAGCAAGCGGCGAGCGTTAGAGGTGACGGCCTCGCGCTGCTCGGGGGTCAGGCCCACCAGCAGGTCGGTGGAGAACTCGGTGCCGTCGCTCACGAACAGACGCTACCGGTCATCGCTGGCTCGGCGCCGCGCCTCGGTAACCTTGGGGGGTGCTGCGGACCTTCGGTGACGGGACCATGTTCGGCGAGGTCGCCGGCGATGGCCCCGTCGACGTGGTGTTCCTTCACGGTTGGGCCCGACGGGGTCGGGATTTTGCCGCGGTTCAAGAACTGTTGTCGCGCGTGGGGGTATCGTCGTTGGCCCTTGACCTTCCGGGGTTTGGATCCTCACCACCCCCATCGGTCGCGGGGGGTGCGCGGTTTTACGCGTCAATGGTCGCGCCGGTACTCGCAGAACTCGGCCGGCCGGTCGTCCTTGCGGGCCACTCCTTCGGCGGTCGCGTCGCCACGGTGATCGCGGCGGACCACCCCGAACTCGTGACGAGCGTGATTGTGAGTGGGACCCCGCTGCTTCGCAGCCCCGTCGACGTGCGCTCACCGCTGGCGTACCGAATCATCCGCTGGCTGCACCAGCGCGGCTGGCTCTCCGAGGAGCGACTCGAGGCGGCGCGACACCGGTACGGTTCGACGGACTATCGAGCGGCCACGGGTATCATCCGCGAGGTTCTCGTGGCCACCGTGGCCGAGGGCTATGAGCAAGAGTTGGCGCGCATCGAGGTTCCGATCGTCTTTCTGTGGGGTCAGCTGGACACGGTCGTGCCCGTCGCGGTCGCTGAGCGCGCCAACGAACTGCTGGCGGTTCCCGACGTCGACGCGCGACGACTGCGGGTTCTCGCCGACGTGGGGCACTTTGTCCCCAACGAGGCAGCGTCGTCTTTGGCCGATCTCATCGTCGAGATGGCCCGATGACGGTCGCGCTCACGGTCCTGGCGTCGCTCGCCGTGGTCGGCGCGTACACCGCCCAGTTGGTCAGGTGGCTACGCGTACTCCAGCGCGAGCACTACGTCGCGGCGTCGCTGGCGCGGTTCCTCGGGCGCTGGACCTCGCCGCAGGTGGGTTCGGCGTCGTCGCCGCAAGGTCGGAACCTCCATCGACCCCTCACGCTCAGTCACGTGCTCTTCCTCGGCCTGGTCGTTGGACTGTTGCTCGCGAACCCCGCGGTCCTGGTGGCCGACTCGATCCTCTACGGCTGGTTGTGCCCGACGGGACTCTCCCTACGTGGCCGCACCGGTGCCCTTCGTTGGACGCGACGCTCGACGACCATTGCGGTCGTGGCGAGTGTGATGGCCCTCGCTATTGGTCTGCTCGGTACGCTGACGCCCCAGCCGTGGCTCGGCGCGGTGATCGTCGTGTGGGCGGTGCCGGTGCTCCTGGACCTGGCGACGCGGCTGTTGGGACCCTACGAGGAGCGGCGCGCGCGCGAATACGTGGAGCGGGCGAAAGAACGCTTGGCGCGCGTGGCGCCGACCGTCGTCGGTATCACCGGCTCGTACGGCAAGACGTCGACGAAGAACCACCTGGCCCAGCTGCTGGCCGGACCGGTCGTGGCCTCGCCACGGAGTTTCAACAACCGCGCGGGACTGTCGCGGGCCATCAACGAGAACCTCAGTGACGGAACCTCGGTATTCATAGCGGAAATGGGTACCTTCGGTCCCGGCGAGATTCGATCGATGTGCGACTGGTGCCCGCCGACGATCGCGGCGGTCACCGCCATCGGGCCCGTCCATCTCGAACGCATGGGGACCCTCGACGTGATCGACGCCGCCAAGTTCGAGATCACCGAGCGGGCCTCCGTGGTCGTGCTCAACGCCGACGACGAGCGGTTACGTCGCTGGGTCGGTCGTCTCGAGTCGTCGGGTAAGCGGGTCGTGCTCGCCGGATCGTCGTCCGAGGACGCCCGGGTGCGCGTGGTGCGTGACGGGTCGCAGTGGTCCGTCGCACTGGACGGCGTCGAGGTGTCGAGGCAACCGGCCGCCGTCGGTGTCCAGCCGAGCAACCTCGCGATCGCGATCGCGACGGCCATCGAGCTCGGCGCCGATGCGCGCGAGGTTCTGGGGCGCGTTGGCGGGGTCACGGCGGTCGCGAATCGAGCCAACGTCGTGACCGCACCATCGGGTGTCTCGGTGATTGACGACACGTTCAACGCGAACCCGGCGAGCGCCGCGGCGGCCCTCGAGGTGTTGATGGGTCTCGAGATATCGGGACGCCGAGTGCTGGTCACTCCTGGGATGATTGAGCTCGGACGTGACCAGTACGGCCAGAACCTGACCTTGGCGCGCCGCGCACGCAATCTCGGCGTCGAGCTCGTCGTGGTTGGACGGACCAACGCGCTGGCGCTGGCGGTCGGCTACGAGCAGCCACCGCGACGTTTTGACCGTCGCGAGCAGGCCGTGGCGTGGGTTCGCGAGAATTTGGTCACCGGCGACGCGGTGCTGTATCTCAACGACCTGCCCGACAACTACCCTTGATGGTCGGTCTAGGAACGAGGTGAGCGGTGTCCAGTGGTGTGATCTTTGGCGGGCCGTCGCCCGAGCACGACGTGTCGATTCTGACGGGCCTGCAGGCCCTGCGCGAACTGCGTCGCAGCGAGACGAACGCCACGGGGATCTATTGGACCAAGACCGGCCACTTTTACCAGGTCAGCGGCGACGTGGAAGCCGAGGCCTTCGTCGATGGCGTGCCCCGGGGTTCGTCACCGCTCACGCTTCGCCTCGGTGACGGCGGCGGCTTTTTCACCACGGGTGGACGCCTCGGTAAAGATCGTCGCCTCGACGTCGACCTCGCCGTGCTGGCGACGCACGGTGGCCCGGGTGAGGATGGAACGCTTCAGGGCGTCCTCGACCTCGCCGGTCTGGCCTACACGGGGCCGACGGTTGCCGGGGCCGCGCTCGGGATGGACAAATGGTCTTTTGGTGCCGTCGCCGCGGCCGCCGGGCTGCCGACGCTGCCGCGCGTCTTGTTGAGCGACGCGACATCGTCGATGCCGTTTGATGGGCCCTACATCTTGAAACCGCGTTATGGCGGCTCGTCGATCGGGATTGACGTGGTCGGCGACCTTGACACCGCTCTCGCGCGATTGCGTACGAACAGTCACTTCGCCCTGGGCTGTGTCGTCGAGCCCTTCCGCGCTGACCTGCACGACGTGCAGATCGCCGTGCGAAGTTATCCGACGCTCTCCCTGTCGGCGATCGAACGGCCCTTGCGCCGCGCGGTCACGTCGGAGATCCTGGACTATCGCGACAAGTACGTCGGCGGTGAAGGGATGGTCTCGGCGCCTCGGGAGATCCCCGCGGTTCTCGCGCCCGGTCAAGCCGAACGGATCGTAGACGTTGCCCGAACCGTCGCCAGCGTGGCGTCGGTGCGTGGCGTCGCTCGCATCGACTTCCTCGCCAATGATGACGAGGTCTACCTCAACGAGATCAATACCATTCCGGGTTCCCTCGCCAAGCACCTCTTCGTCGAGCCAGCCGTATCGTTCGGCCAACTACTCGCCGACCTGGTCGCCGAGGCTCGCGAGCGGCCGGCGCACCGCTACAGTTCGGCTGGCGCCGACGGACTCGTCCTACGCAGCGCCAGTTCGATTGCGGCGAAACTCGCGTAACCGCGGTACCTGGGCGAGCGCATCGGCCAGCACGTCACTGAAGGGATCGAGGAGTCGGCCCCGCTCGATCGCCCAATAGGCGCGCTCAACGTCACCCGTGGCGAGAGACACGTCGTGGAGGACCAGCGCGGCCCATTCGCCGTCACGCTGGAGTTTCGCGAGGTGGCCCTCGACGCTGAACCACTCGAATCCGTGGCGCACGCCGACGAGCGGCTCACCGTGCACCAGGCTCAGGGCTCGAATCAAGAGCGGTGCCGCGTCGACATCAGTGCGACGTCGGGCATCTCGAATGAGATCGTGAAACAGTCCGACGTCACTGGTGACACCGTGAAGACGGTAGAGGCCGTCGGCTGAGACCGGATGGAGCCGTGGTCCCTCGGTATCAGTGCCGAGACTTCGCCGGACGCTCGTCGCGGTGTTGGCGAGGGTGCGCATCGAAGCGTCGACGTCGGCGTGTACCAGCACGCGCGAGCGGAGCCGGTCGCCACTGATCGGCTCGCCGCGGTGCAGCGTGGCGTAGGCCACCATCTCGATGCTGCGTCGGCGAAGGGACGCCGTGAACGGCTCGAGGAGTCCGTGGATCACCGGATCGGGTCGTAGCAACTCCACGTAGACACCGGGAGAGTCCAGTCGCGGTTCACTTTCGGTGAAGCCAGCGTACGACGCCACCGTGCCCTCGTCGTTCTCGGTGCTCACGTCGCGCGATCGATCGACGGTGACGGCACAGGCCCGCAATACGTCGTCGAGTTCATCACCGTCGCCGAGGTAGATGACGAGGTGACGTCGCACCGATCGAATGGCCAGCGCTCGTAGGAAGTCGTAGTCCACGTCGGTGGCGACGATGCGACCGCCGTCGTGCAGACCGATCATCTTGTCGACGAGGTCGTCCCTCGACCAGTGAGGCGGAACTCGTAGCCTTCCGCCTTCGCGCGCGAACGAGACAAGGGGTTCGAGGTCGTCATCGTCCACAACGCACGCGACGACCGGTTCGTCGTCGAGTAACGGTGCGGCGAAGGCGAAGTCTCGGGCCACACGGATAACGCCGTCTCGTCGCGTGCCGATCGCTCGGCGCAGGTGGCTGACCAGCGACGGGTCGGCGTTGCGCAGCAGGGCGATCAGGTCATCAATGTCCTCGTCGTCCGTCTGTTCGAATCGCGACTGGTCTCGACGTCGCTTGGCCATGAGAGCCATGGGCAGCGCCCCGAGTGCGTCGCTCGCCCGGGGCCGTGGCGACGGGTCGACGTGGTGAACCGTCGTTGCGGCGGCGCTGTGGACGGACGGGCTCGATGGACGCGCGCCAGACACGGCGGGTCCCAGCGCGAGTGCGGCAACGATGAGCCCCGCGAGCCAGGCCGTCCCGCCGAGTCCGATCACCGCGCCGTGGCGAAGTCGGGCGACATTGCGCACCAGTTGGATGACAAAGACGAACCAGAACAACGTCAGCGCGACGAGTAGCACCCGAATCAGGGTGGCGTCGGCGCGTTGAGCGGCGACCGACCACTTGGTCACGACGACGTACGGGGTCAGCAGAAAGTAGACACCGAGGGCGACGCCGTGCAGCGGTCCCGAGGCGAAACGTCTCACGGCGTGGGAACGATCTGCCAGTGAACGGGTTCGGGCGAACCGTTGATCAGGTGAAGCCGACACGCCGTGATCGAGTCGATGCTGATCGTCGTAGTGACCGGCTGGGTGAGTCCCGAGCACGTCAGTTGCGCGAGCATCGGTGCGCTCGACTGGACCACCCAGGTCCCGGGGCCCTGGAGCGGGACGTCGCTGGTCGACCCGACCGATGAGAGATCGCCGACGAGCGCGCCGCTGGCGGCGGCGGCGATTAGCGCTGAGCCGGCTGGCGGCGCGATCGCGACGGTCGAAGTCATTGATGGCAGCGCGGACCTCGCGGTCGCGGTCGCGCCTGGCACAGTCGGAATCGTCGGTGTCGGTGTCGGCGTCGGTGTCGGTGTCGGTGACGTGGAGGACGTGGACCTCGGTGTCACTGACCTCGTCAGGGTTGTCGTCGACTCGGCACTCGTCGTCGGCGCCGCTGCGCGCAAGGTGGTGCCACGAGAGTGCGCGATGGACTTCGGCGGACTCGAGACCATTAAGACGAGGACGAGCAACAAGATCGGGCTCGACCATAAGACCAGGTGCGCCGCTCGCAGCGACGTCACGCGAAGGATCATGATTCCACCGTACCGACGCGTGCGTTCCGCCGCCAAACTGGGTGACGTCATGGCCGCTCACACGAGGAACCGGTAGGCGAAGCGTTGAAGTTCGTTCTGTAGTGATTGCGGCGCGGAGTGGTCGACTCCGGCGAGTTCGCGCCACGATCGACCCTCGTAGACCCGGGCGTACGTGAGCCGGGCCAGCCGGTCATGAGGTCCGCCGCAGTAGCTGGCGAGTCGGCGCTCGAGGGGCGAGTCGTCTGAGGCGACGACGTCGTCGTCGAGACCTCCGGCCGCCTGCTTCGCGGCCTTCTCCTTGAGCAACCAACGCCGCAGTCGTCCGCGAACCGCTGACAGGATGTCGGGTGCCGCGAAGGGGCGAGACTGCCCGGCCCACTCGGTCAGTAGCTCGCTCGCCAGCGCGATCGCGACGCCGAGCGTCTCACTCGGTTCGCTTACGACACCCGCGCCGAAGCGGAGTTGGCGACAGACATTCACGATTCCCGGCAAGAGTGTCTGGAGTAGTGCGCGGTGGACGTTGGCGTCCGCAGCCCCCTGGAGCATGATTTGAACCAGTCGCGCACGTTCCAGCACCGAACGTCCGGCGCCGATCTCGAGCGCGTCGACCAGGTCGCCGAGATCCGCGATTCCCTGGAGTGGTGCGTCGGGGTGGCGTTCGCGAAGCTGGTGCAACGCAGCCTCCGAAGGGCTTCGGTGGGCGACGTGTCGCCAATCGGAGCGAAGCTGACTGAGTAGGTCGTAGGTAATTGTCATGGGACGAAGTACACCGGGACGTGCGCGTAGCGGCGCACACCGTTGGACAACTCGAATCACGCCAGTTTTCATGACGCGCATCGTGTCAAGGACTGCGCATAGCGTCACGCACATACACGGCCTAGGCTGCCCGCATGGACATCGAAGCGTTCTACCAGCAGAATGAAGCGCGCCGTGAAAGCGCGGAGTTCGAGTTCGGCGACGAGTGGACCGACGCCACGGGCAATACCTATCGCTTGTCCTGGGTCGAGGCCACGGGCGAGCTCTACCTGATGATCGGTCCCGAGGCGACGGTGAGCGAGGACATCTTCGGGGATTTCCTCGTAGCCGATGAACCGGTGAGCGGCTTGACCGTCGTCGTCATCGCCACCGTTGGGTCACTGGGTGCCGTCGAGGATCAGCTCGAGGGTTGGGAGGATGCGATGCTCGATGAGAATTCTCTCGAGTGGCTCTACGAACGCTTTACCGACTAGGCCGCGCCGGTGTTTCGTACGACCGGTGCTGACGATTCAGGATCAAAGATACGGCGTTGGGGATTGGGCGATCCGACACAGGTTGGTTAGTGACGGGATCAGGTTGACGATGGGAACCCGCTCGGCCTCGTTGATCGTGGTCATCAATGGGTTCCAGCCGCCGTCACTGGAAGTCGCTGAAGCGGCGTACGGCGTGGCACGAAGCAAGACGGCGAGCGCGTTGGACTGCAGACTCGCTCGCGCCGAATCGGTGATGCCGGGCCGCGTGCTTTGACGGTAGATCGCCAGCGATTGGTCAACGTATTTACAAGCGATGCGGGCCTGGGACACCGCACCGGAGGTGCCGCACGAACTGAGCGCCAGCGCCGACGTAGCTACGAGGACGAAGGGAACCAGTCGTCGAATCAGGCCAGCCACGAGTCCGCGGCTTGAAGCAAGAAATCACTGATCGTTCGTCCGTGCTCGAAGACGTCGCACAGCGGATCCTCGCCCTTGGCCACCTGGCTTAGGGAGATCGCACGACGAGCAACGATGGCGATCCGGCGTTCACTGGTCTCGGTGGGCGAGGCGAACGTATCGGTCGCGGTGACTTCAAGCGGCAGGTCGACGCCGCCGATCGGTGCGAGGTCGATGGCCAAACGCAAGAGGTCGGGGCCGTGGGGCATCGGCGGCAGGCTCCACGTCAGGATCAAGGGGAAGTGGAAATCGTCGGGCGGATCGACGTCATCGGGCAGGCCCAGTACCGCGTCCTCGAAGGCGAGAAGGGTCCTCGGGTCGACGTCGAGCTCGACGTGGAGGTCCACGGGGCCACCACACCCGTCCTCGGGGTGGAGGTCAACTTCCCACGCTTGACGCAAGGAGTAGGTCTCAACGAAATGTCGTTCGTCGTGCACGTGGAACCCGTGGGTGACCGCGTGGTCCTTGAGATCGGCTACGAAACCGGCGACGTCGATGGCGGCCATCACTTCAAGATTAGTCGTCGACGTGTCACGTGTTGCGACGTCGGCCAGATCTAGAGCCTCAGGGAAAGACGAATCGGGAGATTGGCCGAGGACTGGCCGATGTCGAAGCCGTACGTGCCGGGAACGACGGTGAAGGTCCCACCGTGGTAGATCTCGAAGCCGCGTCGGTCCACCGACAGGGTGACGTGCGTCGTCCTTCCCGCTTTCAGGAGCACCCGGGCGAACGCGCGCAGCTGTTCGGGGGGCTCGCCAGCACTGGCGGGGTAGGAAACGTAGAGCTGGACGACGTCCGCTCCGGTCCGACGACCGGTGTTGGTGACGCCCAGCGAGACGCTCACACCGGTGGCGGTTCGTCGGAGTCGGGCGTGACCCAGGGCGAAACTGGTGTAGGAAAGGCCGAATCCAAAAGGGAACAGTGGACGTACGTGATTGGCCTGGTACCAGCGGTACCCCATTTGAAGACCGGGCGTGAATTCGACTGATCCGTCAACCCCGGGGAACAGGGGCGGCGATGAGATCGGCGTGGCGCCCATGGAGGTGGGAAACGTGAGTGGCAGACGGCCCGAGGGATCGACGGCTCCGCTCAGGACGGGCGCGATTGCGGCTCCGTCGACCTGACCCGGAAACCACGCCTCGAGGACGGCCGCAACGTGCCCCAGCCACGGCATGGTCACCGCACCACCGGTCTCGAGCACGACGATAGTGCGTGGATTCGCGGCCGCGACAGCGCGAATCAGTGAGTTCTGATCACCCGGCAGGCTGAGATTAGGTCGGTCCGCCCCCTCCGAGGTCAGATCGCTCGCTACAACAATCACGTACCGCGCGTGTCGGGCGATCCGAACAGCTTTGTTGATCGCCGGCGTGGCGTCGACGAGGTCGAAGGTCGGAGCCGGATGATTGCGGATGTCAAACCACGTGACTCGCAACGTGTAGGTCCGACCGGACATGAAATTGATCGCGGTGGTGATCAGGTCGGGCGAGTGCAGTCCGCGCGACGCGATGAGCAGTCGATTGTTCACGTACACCCAGGTATCGCCGAACTGTCGAAAGGCGACGTCGTAGACCCCCGTTCGTTTGGCGCGAAACTTCACTTGCGACGTCATCCAGTTATCGCCTCTGCCGGGCGCCGTCGCCGTGGCGACACTCGGTGTCACGTTGCCGCCATGGTCGATGCCGATGTCCGCCTTGCCTGGTTCGCCGACCTGGCCGAATCGGGTGATCAATTTGAGCGGGGTCCCCGACTCGATGACGATATCGCGCCGCGACTTGACGTCAGGGATGTAGATGTCCCCGGGCGCGTAGGTCACGCGCACGCGACCCGCAAAGGCGTGGCGTAGAGCGTCGAACGGGGTGACCACGGAGGTCGCCACCACCGCGGCGCTGCCGCCGCCGGCGCTGACCGGAAGCCGATTCCCTGCGAGACCGATCACCGCGATCGATCGTGGAGCGGCGGGGAGCGGGAGTACCCGGTTTCGGTTCTTCAGCAGTACGACACCGCTTTCGGCCGCGCGTAACGCAATGGAGACGTGGGCGGGTGTTGAAACGACGGCGCTCAGTGAGAGCCGGAGGGGATGCGCGATGAGTCCCAGCGCGAACATGGGAACGAGGATTGCGTGGACCGCGCGATCGAGGACGGCAATCGCGAGCCGGTGGTGCAGGACGGCATTGATTAAGCCAGCGGTATTGATCGGCTTAATCATGGAGATTCCGGCGCGAAGCGCGGCGACGGGATTGTCGACTGCCCCGAGGTCGGAACGGACGAATCCCGTGAATCCCCATGATCGCAGCGTCTGGTAGACGTAGGGACTCGAACACGTATTGACGCCATTCAGTGACCCGTAGGAACACATGAGTGACGCCACGTGTCCCTGTCGTACCGCGGCTTCGAAGGGGGCGTTGTAGATCTCGGCTAAAGCGCGTGCCGACACACGTTGATTAAGGCGTGCGCGGGCGGTCTCTTGGGTGTAGGCGGTGAAGTGCTTGGCGTCGGAAATCTCACCCAGAGACTGGATTCCTCGAATTGCGGCCACGCCGAGCACGGAGGAGAGATAGGGATCCTCACCGTAGGTCTCGAAGATCCGACCGCTTACCGGCACACGCGCCAGGTTGAGGTTGGGCGCCTGTACGCCGTCGATGCCCTTAGCGCGGGCCTCGCTCGCCAGCACGCCAGCGACCGCACGAGCCAGGGACGGGTCGAAGGTGGCACCGATCGCGATGGCGGCCGGTAACTGCGTAACGAATTGCAGTCCGTTGGCGACACCGTTAGGTCCGTCGGTCAACGTGAGTGGCGGTATACAAAGGTTCGGAATGCCGACGTTAGCGTTCTCCAGCGGGGGATACGTGGAGAGTTCGATGAAGTTAACCTTTTGCGCCAAAGTCATGTGGCGTACGACCTCAAAGGCGAGGGTCGAGGGTGACGCGCTGTGACGGCTGGATTGGAGAACCCACGGGCATCGGGCGGCTGGACGGATCACGCCGGCGGCCACCGGGAATCGCGGGCTCGCCCCGATCGCGGGGGCAATTGAATCGATTGTCTGCACAAACGTCGATGCGAGTATCACTACGAGCACCGCGAGGAGATGGCGCGCGGCGGGGCGACGCATACCCAACCCGTTCATCGACGTCTCCAGTAGTCTCGTAGCCCCGACGAGTCGGGTTCCGCCGTTAAGAAGTGTAGGGGGATACTCGACCTTCGGCTCGTGCCATCCACGAGCCGTATCCCGATACGGTTGATTCGATGAGTGATCTGTTCGACCGTCTGCGAGAGTGCGCCGATGAGATTGGCCGATCGATCGAATCGCACCGAGGGCGCGGCTACTCCGGTCTTCGAGAGACTCAGTACCACCTCGACGTGGTGGCCGACGAAGTGGCGCGACGGGTGCTCGGTGCAGCGGGCTGGCGTGTGGTGAGTGAAGAGTCCGGCGTAACGGGATCGGGGCCCCTAACCGTGATCGTCGACCCAATCGATGGATCGACGAATTGCGATCATGGCGTGCCGTTCTACGCGACGAGCCTCGCGGTGATGTCGGGTGACGAACTTGTGGCCGGTTACGTCGTGAACCACTCGACCGACATCGCCTACGAAGCAGAGCGAGGTTCGGGAGCAACCCGCGATGGAGTGGCCATTGGCGCGAGTGGGTGTACGCGTCTGGGCGACGCGATCGTCGCGTTCTCGGGACTGCCGACACGCCATGCGGGATGGGCGCAGTTTCGAGCCCTTGGCGCAGCGAGCCTTGAGATCTGTCTGGTCGCGGATGGTTCGCTCGATGCCTACGCCGTCGCCCAACGGTCGACCCTGAATCCCTGGGACTATCTGGCTGGGCTCTTGATCGCTCGTGAAGCGGGTGCGGTAGGCGTCGACTACCGTGGCGAGGATCTCGTGACTGATGCGGCGGTGGTTCGTCGCCCGCTCATCGCTGCGACTGCGCAACTATTGGCGGAACTCATCAACATTGGTCCGCTCTGACGGACGGATATCCATGTCATCGATCAAGACGATCGCTTCGGCCAACGGTTCACGCCAGGTGTCGGCGCTGACTCGACCCGTTGCGCTGATGACGCTCAACCACGTCTCGCGCGCGTCGGCTGGATCGATGCCGCGAACGGCCTGGGGTGAGTTGTACCACTCGGTAACGAACTGACGAACCGCCACGAGGTCGCGTTGATGGCCGAGCGAATCTTGGATCGCGACGAACCGCTCGACAATGGCGCGCGCGCCTTCGCCGATGATTGGGGTCGCGATCTCGGTGGCGTAACGGGCCCGTTTCGTCAGGATCCGGATTTGATGGAGATCCGCCGGATCGTCAGTTACGCCGGAGGACGCAGCGCGTAGGGCATTCCATGACTCGCCGAGCTGCGATGTGATGATGGTCTCGGGATCGGCGTGCGAACGGCGCAGTGGCGGACGAACGACACTGCGGGCGAGCGACACCACGAGCGAGACGTACTGTTGTCGAGAAAGAGTCCGTATAACTCGACGCTGGTGCTGATGTCGATTGTCGGTCGCTCGAGCGATGACGGATGGGTCGAGACTGTGGTCCGCCATGGCGAACTCCTCGAGCAGCGCGATCAGCACATCGGTATCGCGATACCCCCCGAGCGTGCGCCCCAGCCACGCCAGATCTTTCGTCGTTGTTGCGTACCATTCGTCGTTGAGCATTGGATGGAGTAGTCGAAGTTCGGAGCGAAGTCGACGTGACGCCACACGCAGTTGGTGGATTCCCTCGGGATCCATTCCAAGACGTGCAACCGGTGTGTGCCGTAGCATCTGACCGATCTCGCGGCCGATGACGTCGCTCACGAAATCACGGGCGGAGAAGCCAGAGTTCGTCACGCTCAACTCCTTTCCGTACGGATTACGGCAGTGACAGGACGGAACCTGATTCCAACCTAGGTCCAATCGGAGAGTGGGCGGTTGTGTGGCTGGTTTAGGCTGGTGGCTTCGGGCGCTTAGCTCAGTTGGTTAGAGCAGCTGATTTACACTCAGCAGGTCGGGGGTTCGAGTCCCTCAGCGCCCACAAAATCCGATTGCGCGAATCGTTCAGTCGCGGAAGTGATTGGACTCGGTGGTTCACCATCGATATGCGTCTGCACGATGTCTGATTGCGGTCACTTTCACCGTGTGCGTGGCGTCGTCAATGAAGTACAGCACTCGATAGTCGCCGCGCCGAGCTGAGTACGCCGGCGCGAGAGGTGGCCCGAGCAGTTTTCCAACCCGCTGAGGGTTGTCGAGCAGTGGCCCGATTATGAACTCATACACCGCATGCGCGATCTTCTCGGGGAGCGCTTCGGAGAGAGTCTTTACTGCCGATCGGGCGATGAGGACGTTGTACCGTTCCCTACTTGGTTTCGACACTGCGCCCGACATTCTTCATTGCCTCGGCGAGTTGATCACTGTTGAGGACATCACCTTCCGAAAGCGCTTGTACACCCTCCTGGTGAGCGAGCAGCAGCGCAGGGTCGGACAACACGGCAATTGTCTCGCGCATGGCGTCGTAGTCGTCGGCCCCCATGAGCACGGCGGCT
>JAJXTB010000057.1 GCA_021784205.1 Actinomycetes bacterium | reverse complement strand
GCCCACTGAAGAAGAAACGCTAACTGTCGCGTGGATGTCGCCTTCGGTTGGATGCGAAAAAGTCGTGCTCGAGGGTGAAGCAGCGCCGACTCAGTACTGAATGTCGAGTGCGTAGCGCAGCGCTCGATCGAGCGACGAGCGTTTTTCATCGTTGAGGTGCCCGACTGGTTTCTCCGTAAGGGCGGACTTGGGTATCGTTACAACGTTGTCGCAATTGATGACGCTGACTTCAGGCAGCCCTTCGTCAGTCCCCACTTCGATCTCGGAGCGAATCCCACGAACGGTTCGAGTGATGGGGGCGCAAGTTACGGAAGACAGCACGCCAATAGCCGCGTCACGCGTTAACACACAGACTGGGCGACGTCCGGCGGGAAAACCCAGATCGGCCCACACCACATCGCCCCGGATTACCATTCTGGAGAGGTCTCCGCCGCTAGTCGAGCGGCGGATGCGACGATGGCCGGATCCTGTGGCGTACGTCGGTACGCAGCTTGAAGTTGAAGATCCGCCTGACGGAGGTCTTCAGCATCTAAGACAGCTATGGCGCCACGTCGGATGAGTTCAGAACGGTTAGTTCCCTTCTTGGCCGCTAAGTGATCGAGTCGTGAGACCAGGTCGTCATCCATCTGCACAAGTACTTCACGTCTTCCCATGAAGCATATGGTAACACATATGGTAAGCGTCGCGGTGGCATTCCACACTGTTAGCAACGCGAGTTGACCAACCTGGCTTCGTCCAGCAGTTAGATCAACATGACATTGCGGTTCTTGTTGTGTCCCTTAAGGTCCACTCCTGTTGCCGAGACCGCAACGTCACCGTTGCGACAGAGTGAGTTCTAGTGAGTCCACTCATGTCACACTCCTCACGGAGTTGTTCGGCCCGACTAGCCGCCGGGGCAAACCCCTTTGTGAGGTCCGAAGGCCGTGTGCAATTGACTCAGGTGGCCTCGCTCGACGAGCGCTTACTACCGACTGTTGGCTGCGCCTTTGGTCCCACAGTGCGATTCACAATCCAGGCGTGCATGCCGACCTGACGAACGCGCGCGAATCCGAGTTCCTCGAATAATTCGACCGTACCGCTGAAGAGAAAGCGATCCTGCGCCGCTCTGCCCGCCGTGGTCTCAGAAATTGCCTCGACACGTCCGCCGCCAGCGTCGGCGATTTGGGACAGAGCCCCCTTGAGGGCAGCCCGCGCGATTCCATCGCCGCGGTGACGCCTGTCAACGAAGATGCAAGCAATTCTCCACTTGGCAGGAGGAGGCGGATCCTTGCGGTACTCGCGTAAATGCTTGAGATCCAACGAGTCCGAGTTGCCATACTGGCACCAGCCCTGTGCGTTGCCTTCCTCGTCGAAGACCATCGCCGCGTGCGCCTGGCCGCTGCGTACCAGCTGCTCTTTCAACGTGCGAGGATCAGTGACGCCACGCCGGTACTCAACATGATTGGGGGCGCACCAGCAGCCTCCGTAGATGCCGTTGTTGCGCTCAACGAGGTCGGCGAATGCCTCCCAGGTCTCAGCCTCGAGCCGACCGATTGTGTATTTCTTGCGGGCCACCGAGTGAAGTCTGCCGCACGCTGACAGAGAAGTGCCCACTTTGCGTCTGGGGAAGTTGCGAGTGTGGTGCTCGACGTCATACCCGAGATTCGAACGAATGGGTGGCAGGTCCGCTTTGCGCTGAGGGCGGACTGCTACGACAGCTCGAGTAACGAGTGCCACCTAAAAAGCAGGAGTGCTTGGGAGATCAACAAGATCCCGCTCCCTGCACGCAGCGCACCCGTCGCGACGAGCGGTGTTTCGCGACGGCGCCTGTGATTCGCACTACGTGCCAGTTACGGTTGGCACGTGCCCGGGTCGACGATCAGCACCGTGTCCGTATGATCGGTGGCCCACGGCTGGCGCCGGCCGGGCTCGCTGGAGCGACGTTAGGCGAGCGCGGGCGAGACGTCGTCGAGTCCGGCGCGAAGGTGTTCGATCACGTCGGCGGCGTAGTAGGTCGAGCGTCCGTTGAGGAGAGTGCGTATCTCGTTCAGACAGTCGCCGCTCGTCACGATGGGGGGCTCGATCTCGCCCGAGGCGCGAACTTGACCGAGTCCGCACGTCGCCATGAGCCCATTGCACAGGCAGGTGGAATCGATGGTCGGCTCGACCTCGCCGCCCTTTCGCACGTAGGCCTTGACCGGCTCAGCCGCGCATCGGTACCCGATGGAGCCATCATTGGCGAGGAAGGCTTCGCGCAGATAGCCGAGGTCGCACCGTCGCTCTCGGCGCTCGTAGACGTCTCGCTCTGAGATCGTCCCGTCGACGCTGACGACCTTGAAGGGGTAGCCAGTCGAGGATGCGCGAATAGAAGTGCGCACGTCGACGTCGCCGGCTTCGACGCTCTTGATCACTTGGGCGCGTAGCGGCTCGTCCATGCCCGATTCGTCGCAGTAGGCGAACAGCGTGCCGACTTGTACACCGGTGGCGCCGAGTTGGCGAGCGGCTCGCACGTGCTCGGCGTTCGTGATGCCCCCGCCGATCCAGAACGGACGGCCGAGACTGGCCAGCGCGTCGAAGTCGACCTCGTCGCGCGGGCCATAGATCGGTGACTCATCGGCGTCCAGGGTCAGCGGACCTCGCGGGGGAGCGTTGTGTCCCCCGGCGACCGGCCGTTCGACGACGAAGCCGTCAACCGGGCCCTCGCTGCGCTTGACCAGCGCGTTGGCCAAGACGTTGGACGAGATAATCCCGATGAACTTCGGGCGGTCTAGTTCGGGCGAACCGTCGAGGTACGGTGCGGGGTCAAAGTGCAGCGTCGGCGACTCATCGGTGGTCGCATTGGCCAAGGTCAACTTGGTCTCCACGCTCTGACCGTGACGTAGGCGCTCGAGCACGCCGGGAATATGGGTGGGTACGCCAGCGCCCATCAAGACGTAGTCGACGCCGGCCAACATCGCGCCACAGAGCAGCGCCACTGTCGGGATTTGGACCTTGGTTAGGAGATTGATGCCCACGATGCCCGAGTGTCCCGCTTTGGCCATGGCAACCTCGGCGAAGGCGGCCAAGACGAGTAGATCCGTCGAACGCCGTTTGGACCGATGCGTGAGCATGAGTAGGTTCTGGTACGGCGTGTTCGCGCGTCGGCGCACCGTCGTGAATTGACGCACGACGTCGTCGACGATCGAGCGAATCGGAAACCGGTCGAGCACTGAGCGAAGCGCGTCATCGACACCGAACTTCTGCAGTCGCCGGGCGAAGACCGCGTCGATCGCGGTGCCCGAGACGACTCCGAGCTGGCCGGCTGTCGAGACACTGCGAGCCAGGCGCCAGTCCGACACGGCAATGCCCATACCTCCCTGGATTAACCACGGCAGGCGCTTTGACATGGGGAGGGCGGTCTCGTTCATGTGACCCGTCCTTGCCGCGAGACGATCGTCTCAATCTGGCCTCGGCAGATTGTAGTGCCCGAATCGGTGGTTGAAGAAAATTCACAACGCGTTGGAGTCGTAAATTCACTACTCCGAACGGCATGGAAGCAGGCCCGCGCTCTCGTACCTGATTGAAGGCGGTGTATCGCGGGAGTTGCTCGCTACCATGGGCGTAGAGACGGGCGGCTTCGTTCGAATCAGTGGTACGGATGTCGCGATCGCGACCAGTCGCCCGCCTCGAGAGGAGGTGTTGTGCGCAGCGCAGTCATCGCCCGTGGGGCAGTGGGGTGTGCCTTGCTCCTGGCGTCGTACATCGGTGGCGGCGCGATGAGCGCAGCCGCTGCCCAACCGCACATCGTGGTCACCCCGTCGGTCCGTCTGCACAACGGTGAGGTCGTGACGGTCCGCGGCGCCGGATTCAAGCCCAAGGACCTCATCTTCATCGTCGAGTGCCTCGCGATCGCCAAGGGTGGCTCCCAGTGCGACATCGCGCGTGTGGTGTCCACCCGGGTCACGGTCAAGGGACTGCTGCCGGTGACGAAGTTCAAGGTGAAGACCGGCAAGATCGGCTCCGGACGGTGCGGCACGACGGTGAAGAACCTCAACGCGTGCGCGGTGAGCGCGGGCAACATGTATGGCAAGGACACGGCATCGGCGCGGATCACCTTCCTGAAGCCAGCGGCTGGCTAGTGGGCGGGCCGTGGGTGGTGCAACGACGCGACAGTGGTGCGGTGACCGACGCGCCTGCTCGGGGAGGTCGGCGTGGCGTGGGGCGATGATCCAGTCGTAATGACCGATGGCTCGTCGATCGTGTCGGCGCGCGCACCCTTGACCTCGGCACTCTCGCACCTGAGTTTCGTCGCGTTGATGTCGGTGCTGTTCCTCACCTTCCTCGACAACACGGTCGTCAGCCCCGTGCTCACGAACGTCCAGTCCGAACTGCACGCGGGCGTTCCTCAATTGCAGTGGGTCGTGGGCGCTTACGCACTGGCGTTCGCGAGCCTCATGCTGGTCAGCGGCTCGCTCGGCGACCTGATCGGGCGAAAGCCGGTGATGCTGGTGGGCGTTGGTATCTTCATCGCCGGTTCGGTCATCAGCGCGATCGCGAAGGATCCGACGGTCCTGATCGTCGGTCGGATCGTCATGGGAATCGGCGCGGCGGGCTCTGAGCCCGGCACCCTCTCGATGATCCGTCACATCTATCCCGAACGCCAGCGCCGCGCCCGCGCCCTCGGCGCGTGGGCGGCAGTTTCGGGCCTGGCCCTGGCCGCGGGCCCGGTCATTGGGGGAATCCTCGTCGGACTCTGGTCGTGGCGGGCGATCTTCTGGGCCAACGTCCTCTTCGGGGGTGTGGCACTCGTCATTGCGCTGGTGGCGCTGCCCAACAACCCGCCCGAGATCCACGCGCCGCTCGACGCGGCGGGCTTCGCGCTCAGCACGACGGCGCTCGCGACGGCCACCTTCGCGACGATCAGGGCCGAATCGATTGGCTACGGCGCGTCGTCGATCATCACGCTCTACGTGGTCAGCCTCGTATCGTTTGTCGCCTTCATCGTCGTGGAGTCTCGAGTCCGCAGCCCCATGATCAATCTCCGATACTTCGGTCGCCGAACGTTCCTCGGGGCGAACTTCGTGGCCTTCACCACGTATTTCTCCATCTTCTCGATCTTCTTCTTCGTGGCGCTCTACCTCGAGGTCGTCGTCGGTGTTGGCGCCTATCGGCTGGCGCTCGACTTCGTGCCGCTGCTGGCGGGCATGGTGGCGGCGTCGCTCTTCTCCGGACGCTGGGTCGCGAGGACGGGTTCTCGGACCCCGATGGTGGTCGGCAGCATCCTCGCGGCCGCCGGGGTCTTCACGACGAATCTGGTGATCGGCACCCACGTCGGACTCGGGACCCTCGGCTGGACGATGGGACTGGCCGGCGTCGGCTTCGGCATCGTCGTCGTGCCCGTTACCTCCGACGCGCTCCAGTCTCTGCCCGCGGCACATTCGGGCATGGCGGCGTCGACCGTGAACACCGCTCGCGAGCTCGGCGCCGTCTCGGGCGTGGCCATTTTGGGCTCGATCGTGAACGGGCAGCTGACCGTGCACCTTACCCAACGGCTCATCCAGATCGGGGTGCCGGCGTCCTACCGCGCCGAGATCATCGCTGCGCTGACGACCGGGACAATTGGCGCCAAGGCGAAGCAGTACCAGGGTGGCGGCGCGGCGATCCAGGCGATCATCGACAAGGTCGTGAACGCGGCCTACGGCGCGTTCACCAATGGCCTGCACATCGCCCTGCTTGTCGCGAGTGGCCTAATGGTGCTGTCGGCGCTGACCGCGCTCATCGGGGGAACTGGTAGCGAGGCGCGGCGCGGCGGATCGGCCCCCGAAGCGATCGATTAGCCCCCTAGACTGTGGCGGCAAATGCGCCTCAGCCACCGAATCCCGACGACGCCCTGGCGGGCGGCGTCAACCTGGGGTGTACGACCTCGGATGATCGCGCCGCTGTTCAGCGGACTGGCGCTCTTCGGCCTGGGCGAGGGACTGCTCGTGCTCTCGCACCTTGGTGCGACGCCCTGGACGGTCTTCGCCCAGGGGGTGGCCAAGCACGCGGGGATCTCGCTCGGGTGGGCGACGGCGTTGATCAGCGTCGCCGTACTGACGATGTGGTGGCCCCTGCGCGAACGACCCGGCTTTGGCACCGTGTCGAATCTCGTGGTGATCGCGCTGGTCCTTGATCTGACGGCGACCTCGATCCCAGCACCGTCGGGCGAGATCTCGCGCTGGCTCTTTGTAGCTGGCGCGGTCATCGCGATCGGGATGGGTAGCGCGCTGTACCTCACCACCGGCCTCGGACCGGGACCGCGAGACGGTTTGATGACGAGCCTGCATCGACGACTGGGCGTGAGCGTGGTCTACGTCCGCGTCACGCTGGAGGTGGCGGTGCTCGCGATCGGGTGGTTCATGGGAGGCACGGTCGGCCTAGGCACCGCCGTGTTCGCCGGGACGATTGGCTTTTCGATCGGGGTCTGGCTGCAGGGCCTCGAGTGGATTCTCGCCAGGGCCACCTCGTGATCGCCGGGGACCAGCTCGCGACGTTCCTCGTCGCCTCGTTCGCGATCATCATCGTCCCCGGTCCGAGCGTGCTCTTCACGCTGGCCCGGGGTGTGGCGTGGGGCCGCGCCGTCGCGGTCCTCACGGTCCTCGGCAATACCGTGGGGACCTTGCTGCTCTCGGCGATCGTCGCCTTGGGACTCGGACCGCTGCTCAGCCATTCGCACCCGTTCTCGGTCGTCTTGCAGCTCGCGGGCGGGTGCTACCTCGCCTGGCTCGGCACCGACGCCCTACGCCAGCGCCACGAGCACGCGCGCGCCATGACCACGCGCGAGCCACAGCGTCCCCGCGCGCACCAGATCGTCCGTCAGGGCTTCACCGTGGGCATCTTGAATCCGAAGTCGCTCGTCTTCTTCGCCGCCGTCTTTCCTCATTTCGTGGAGCCGTCTCGGGGCAACGTCACGGTGCAGCTCCTCGTCTTCGGGCTCATCTTCAGCGTGATGGCCTTCGCCAGCGATTCGACCTGGGGCATCATCGCCGGGACCGCGCGCGAGTGGCTCGCCGGTTCGCCGCGTCGGCTCGTCGCGCTGCGTGCGACGGGCGGCTGCGTGATGATCATGCTGGGCGCGCTCATCCTCTTCAGTGCCGTTCGTGGCTAGGGAGGCGAAGCCGCTCCCTACACTCGTTGCCATGGTGCGACGATGAGCATGCACGCCGGCCGCGCGGGGATGCGGTCACTGCGGCGAGATCGGTCGGTGCTCGAGCATCGAATCTCGAGGGGCACGCTGCGCCGGGTCCTCGTGTTCGCCAAGCCCTACCGCCGGATCCTCACGATCTTCCTGACCGCGGTGGTGCTCGAGGCCGTGGTCGCCTCGGTGTCGCCACTCGTGCTTCGGGCGATCTTTGACATCGGGATCGCCAAGCGCCGCGAGGGCGTCATCATCGGGCTGGCCGTGCTGGCGGCGGTGCTCGCGATCCTGGACGCGATCCTCTCGCTCGCCGATCGGCGTATCTCGGCCACCGTCGGCGAAGGGCTCATCTACGACCTGCGCGCCCGCGTCTACGGTCACATCCAGCGCATGCCGATCGCCTTCTTCTCGAGGACCCAGACCGGGGCGCTGATCAGCCGGTTGAACAACGACGTCATCGGTGCCCAGCAAGCCTTCACCGATCTGTTCTCGAACGTCGTGGGCAACGTCGTGCTCGTCACCCTGATCCTCGTGACGATGTTCTTCCTCAGCTGGCAGATCACCCTGGTGGCCCTGATCCTCTTACCGATCTTCCTCATCCCGGCGCGACTGGTGGGGCGCCGGCTCGGAACGCTGTTTCACCGCGGGATGGAGCTCAACGCCGAGATGAACATGGTCATGTCCGAGCGCTTCAACGTCGCCGGGGCCATGGTGGTCAAGCTCTTCGGCCGTCCCGACGACGAGCTGCGCACCTTCCGCCAGCGAGCGGGCGAGGTTCGCGACATGGGCGTGCGCCAGGCGACCTACCAGCGGTTCTTCTTCGTCGCACTCGGCCTGACGGCCTCGCTCGCCACGGCCTTCGCTTACGGCTTCGGCGGGGTCGCCGTCTTGCACGGCACCCTCGGGATCGGCACGGTGGTGGCACTCACGATGTACGTCACGCGACTCTACGGTCCGCTCACGCAGCTGTCGAACCTCAACATCGACTACGTCTCGGCGATGGTGAGCTTCGAGCGACTCTTCGAGGTACTCGACCTCGAGCCGATGATCACACAGAGCCCCGACGCCACGGCCATCCCCGCCGGGCCGGTGACGCTGCGCTTCGAGCACGTCTCGTTCGCCTACCCGGGCGCGGACGAGGTGTCGCTCGCCTCGCTCGAGGCGGTCGCGATCCTGGAATCGACGCCGCGCACGCCGGTCCTGCACGACGTGAGCTTCGAGGTGGCGCCGGGGACGATGACGGCACTCGTGGGACCGAGCGGGGCCGGCAAGACGACGATCTCGCTGTTGGTGTCACGGCTCTACGACGTCGACGAGGGCGCCATCACGATCAACGGCCTCGACCTGCGCGAGGCCACCGTGGCCTCGCTGACCGAGACCGTCGGCGTCGTGACCCAGGACCCGCACCTGTTCCACGACACCCTGGCCGCGAACCTGCTCTTCGCGCGGCCCGAGGCGACCGCGAGCGAGCTCGAGGCGGCGCTACGCGCCGCGCAGATTTGGGGTCTCGTCTCGAACCTGCCCCAGGGGCTGGACACCGTGGTGGGCGAGCGCGGCTACCGCCTCTCGGGCGGCGAGAAGCAGCGGGTGGCACTGGCCCGACTCCTCTTGAAGTCGCCGCACCTCGTCGTGCTCGACGAGGCGACGGCGCACCTGGACTCCGAGAGCGAGGCCGCGGTCCAGCGCGCGCTCGACTCGACGATGGCCGAGCGCACCTCGCTCGTCATCGCGCACCGGCTCTCCACCGTGCGCAACGCCGATCAGATCCTGGTGGTCGACGGCGGGACCATCGTCGAACGGGGAACGCACCGCGAACTGCTCGAGCACGGCCGGCTCTACCGAGTCCTCTACGAGACCCAGTTCGCCGACCAAGCCGTCTAACCCATCGAGTGGGCACCGCCGTCGACGTGGATGATCGACGCGGTCGTGAGACGCATCAGCGGCGAGAGCAGCGCGACCGTCGTGTCAGCGACGGCACTGGCGTCGTGCACGTCCCAGCCGAGCGGCGCGCGCTCGCCCCAGGTGTCCTCGAAGTGCGAGAAGCCGGGAATCGACTTCGCGGCGACGGTGCGGATCGGGCCGGCGGCGACCATGTTGACGCGAATTCGATCCGGCCCGACCTCGCGGGCGAGGTAGCGGCCGAGTGACTCCAGCCCGGCCTTCATCACGCCCATCCAGTCATAGAGCGGATAGGCGCGCGAGGCGTCAAAGTCGAGCGACACCACCGAGGCGCCACCGCGAGCGGTGCTTGCCTGGAGGAGCGGGCGAAAGGCCCCGACCAGCGTGGCCAGGGAGTACGTCGAGATGTGCATCGCGGTCGCGACGTCTTCGAAGGGGGCGACGAACATGCCCGAGCCCAGGCACGACGGCGGGGCGTAGCCAATGGCGTGCACCAGGCCGTCAAGACGTCCGAATCGCTCGCGCACGGCCCCGACCGCCGCGTCCACCTGCTCGGGCTCGGTCACGTCGAGCTCGAGCACCTCACCGACGTCGCCGAGCTTGCGCGCCGTGCGCTTGGTCAACGACAGGCCCCGTCCCGCACCCGTGATGATCACCGAGGCTCCTTCGGCCAGCGCGTGCTCGGCGATGCGAAAGGCGAGGGAGTCGTCGGTCAGCACACCGGTGATCAGGATTCGATGATTCGTGAGCAAGCCCATCTTGTTAGCGTAGTTCCAGCACTTCGAAGGACGGTGACGATGGACGGCACGATCGGGATTATCGGTGGCACGGGACCGGCGGGGCGCGGGGTCGCCATTCGCCTGGCCAAGGCCGGCTACGACGTCTCGATCGGTTCGCGCGATGCGCAACGCGCCGGCGAGGTCGTCGGTGCCATGGCCGTGCCCAGTGAGGGCGCGATCCGCGGCGTCGCCAACGAGGACGCCGCCATGGCCGACGTCGTCATCATCGCCACGCCCTGGGATTCGGCGGTCGCGACCGCGAAGGCCCTGCGCGAGCTGCTGGCCGGTAAGGTCGTCATCTCCATGGTGAACGCGCTGGTGCGCGAGGGGCGTGAGCTCGTGCCGCTCTACCCGTCGCGCGGCTCGATGGCCGGCCAGCTCGCCACGGTCCTGCCCACGAGCCGACTCGTGGGCGCCTTTCACCACCTGCCGGCCGCGCAGATGGAGGATCTCGCGAGCGGGTTGGACGCGGACGTGGTGGTCTTCGGCGACGACGCGGCGGCCCGCGAGGCCGTGGCGGGCTTGATCGACGAGATGCCGGGCCTGCGCAGCGTGGTCGCGGGCACGATGTCGCTCGCCGGGGCGGTCGAGGCCTTCACCGCGGTGTGCGTCTCGATCAACATCCGCCACAAGGCGCACTCCTACGTGAAGCTCGAAGGGCTCGGGAACTGATGCATCTCTACGACACCGCGCGACGAGGGGTCTACCCGCTCGAGGTCGGACCCACGGTGACGATGTACAGCTGCGGGATCACGCCCTATGACGCCGCACACCTTGGGCACGCCTACGTCTACCTGACCTTTGACGTCCTGCAGCGGCGCATGCGCGACGCGGGTTACGACACGCGCTGCGTGCGCAACGTCACCGACGTCGACGACGACATCTTGCGCAAGTCGCGCGAGCTCGGCGTGCACTACCTGGACTTGGCGGCTGAGGAGATGGCGATCTTCGAGCGCGACATGCAGCTCTTGAACCTCCTGCCGTGCTTCACCGAGCCGCGCGCGACCGGGGCGATCCCTGAGATCCTCACCCTGATCGGCGAGACCTTCGACCAGGGCCTGGCCTACGAGGTCGACGGGTGGGTCTACTTCGAGGTCGCGAAGTTCCCGCGCTTCGGGCAGGTGAGCCACGAGTCGCGCGAGTCGATGCTGGAACTGGCCGCGGTGCACGGCGGGCGGCCCGACGACCCTCGCAAGCGCGACCCGCTCGACTTCGTGCTGTGGCAGCCGTCCCTCGGCGACGAGCCGGCCTGGGAGTCGCGGTGGGGCGCTGGTCGGCCCGGTTGGCACATCGAGTGCTCCGCGCTGTCGCTGCGCGACCTGGGCGAGACCGTCGACGTCCACGGCGGCGGACGCGACCTCGCCTTCCCGCACCACGAGTGCGAGGCCGCCCAGTCCGAGTCGGTGACGGGCGCGCCCTTCGTGAAGCACTGGCTCCACGTCGGGCTGGTCGGGCTGCACGGCACGAAGATGTCCAAGTCCTTGGGCAACCTCGTCTTCGTCTCCGAGCTCGTGCGTCGCGCCGATCCGAGCTCGGTGCGACTCGCCCTGCTCGACCAGCACTACCGCACGGACTGGGAGTGGCGTGACGAGCTGTTGCTGCGAGCCCAGTCGCGCCTGGCGACGTGGTCGTCAACGCTGACGGCTGGTCGTGCCGGTGCGCTCATCGAGGACGTGCGCGCCGCGCTCGACGACGACCTGAACACCCCCGCCGCGCTGAGTCTGATCGATGACGCGGCCCACGCCGGCTACAACGTCGCCCCGGCCGCCACGTTGCTCGGCGTTACGCTGTAGCCAACGAAAGGGAGTCATGTCCGAGCTGTCGGTGCAACTACCGGATGGATCAACGCGCACCCTGCCGGCGGGAACCACCGGCGCTGGCCTCGCGGTCAGCATTGGACGGCGTCTGGCCAAAGACGCGCTCGCGGTCCAGGTCAACGGACAGCTGACGGACCTCTCGACGCCGCTGCCCGATGGCGCGGCCGTAGCGGTCGTCACCCCCGACAGCGACCTCGGTCGCGAGATCCTTCGTCACTCGACCGCGCACGTCCTCGCCCAGGCGGTGCTTCGACTCTGGCCCGGGGCGCACTACGCCATCGGCCCGGCGATCGAGAACGGCTTCTACTACGACTTCGAACTGCCGGGCGACGCCCACTTCACCGACGACGACCTCGCGGTCATCGAAGCGGCGATGCGTGCCATCATCGCCGAGGACCAGCCGTTCGCCCGATCGGAGTACTCGGTCGACGAAGGGCTCGAGCTCTTCAAGGACCAGCCCTTCAAGGTCGAGATCATCCGCGGGGTGGCCTCGGGAACGGCCGAGGAACAGGACTTGGACGAAGTCGCGAGTGGCTCGGTGGTCTCGGCCTACGCCAACGCCGGCGGCTTCGTGGACCTCTGTCGAGGTCCCCACGTCCCCTCGACGGGCCGACTCGGCCACTTCACGCTCACCCGCGTCGCCGGCGCCTACTGGCGAGGCGACGAGAACCGACCGCAACTGCAGCGGATCTACGGGACGGCATGGGAGTCCGACGCCGCCCTCGCCGCGCACCTGCACATGCTCGCCGAAGCCGAGAAACGAGATCACCGCCGACTGGCGACCGAGCTCGACCTGCTCAGCTTTCCCTCGGAGCTCGGCGGCGGCCTCGCGGTCTGGCACCCGCGCGGTGGCATCATCCGCAAGCAGATGGAGGACTATTCGCGCGCCCGACACCTCGAGGGCGGCTACGAGTTCGTCGTGACCCCGCACCTGACCAATAAGCGCCTCTATGAGACCTCGGGGCACCTGAGCTTCTACAAGGACGGCATGTACCCGCCGATGGAGCTCGACAACGGCACGTACTACATGAAGCCGATGAACTGCCCGATGCACTGCCTGATCTACAAGAGCCGTGCCCGCAGCTACCGCGAGCTGCCGCTGCGGCTGTTCGAGCTGGGCACGGTCTATCGCTACGAGCGCGCGGGCACCCTGCACGGGCTGATGCGCATCCGGGGCTTCACCCAGGACGACAGTCACATCTACTGCACCGAGGACCAGCTCCAAGAGGAGATCGCGTTCCTGCTCGAGTTCGTGATGAGCGTGCTGCGCGCCTTCGGATTCAGCGACTTCACGGCGAACCTCTCGACCAAGGACCCGAACAAGTACGTCGGCACCGACGAGATCTGGGAGAAGAGCACCGACGCGCTGCGCCTGGCGCTCGAGAAGTTCGGATTGCCCTACCAGATCAAGAGGGGCGACGCCGCCTTCTACGGCCCCAAGATCGACATCGACGTGCGCGACGCCATCGGCCGGACCTGGCAGCTGAGCACGATCCAGTGCGACTTCAACCACCCCGAGCGCTTCGATCTCGAGTACGTGGGTGCCGACAACCAGCGCCACCGTCCGATCATGCTGCACCGCGCACTGTTCGGCTCGATCGAGCGCTTCTTTGGCGTGTTGCTCGAGCACTACGCCGGCAACCTGCCGACGTGGCTCGCGCCCGAGCAGGTCCGGGTGCTCGGCGTGCGCGACGACCACGACGAGTACGCGCGCGCCGTCGTCACCGAGCTGCGCGCCGCGGGCGTGCGGTCGGTGCACGAGGAGGCGAGCGAGCCACTCGGCGCTCGCATCCGGCGCGCCAAGCTCGAGAAGGTGCCCTACATCGTGGTCGTCGGTGACGATGACGTGAGGGCTCGTACCGTCGGCGTGAACGCCCGGGGGACCAACGACCCCGACCGCGCGGTCGCCCTCGATGACTTCGTCGCGGCGGTGGTCGCCGAGATCGAGGCGCACGGCGCCCCCGAAGGCGACTAAGTGCCACTCGAGCGCTTCTCGGCGGCGTGGCGCGAGGCCTACGTCAGCAGCGACGACGTGCTCGCCAACGCCCGTGAGGACGTGGCGTGCGTGTTCTGCGCGCTGGCGAGCGAGCCAGTGGACGAGACGACGGGGGTCCTGTGGCGAGGGCGCCACACCTTCGTGGTGCTCAACGCCTTTCCCTACGGCTCGGGCCACCTCCTCGTGCTGCCACTGCGCCACGTCGCGGGGCTGGTCGAGCTGAGCGACGAGGAGTACCTCGACTTCAGCCTGGCGATTCGGCGCACGGCACGCGCACTCGAGCGCGCCTACGGCGCCGAGGGGATGAACGTCGGGATGAACCTGGGGACCGCGGCCGGGGCCGGGATTCCCAAGCACCTCCACGCGCACGCGCTGCCGCGATGGAACGGCGACACGAACTTCATGACCACCATCGGCGAGGTGCGGGTACTGCCCGAATCACTCCCCTCCACCTGGAATAAGGTGCGTCCACACATGGAAACCGAGGCGTGAGCACCGCCACCGATAGAATTGCTTCGATGATCCGGGGGATCAATGTTTGATGGCAACTTCCGTAAGTCGGTCGACTCCACCACGGCTCCCGTGGGCCAGTGGCTCGTCCGCCGGGGCGTCTCGGCCGACGTTCTCACGGGCTCGGGTCTCGTCTTCGCCGCGCTGACCGCATGGTCGATCGGCGTCGGCTACCACTACCTCGCGATCGTGCTGCTGACCCTGACGGGCTTTCACGACATGCTCGACGGCGCCGTCGCCAAGGCCTCGCACCGAGCGAGCCAGCGGGGGAGTTTCTTCGACTCGGTCATCGACCGCGTGTCTGACGCTCTGCTGATGGGTGGCGTCGCGTACTACCTGACCGCGCGCCACCACGGCCAGCTCGTCTTGCTGCCCTTCGCGATCATGACGACGACGTTCATGATCTCTTACCAGCGCTCCAAGGCCGAGAGCCTGGGGCTGTCGGCCAAGGGCGGGCTCATGGAGCGTGCCGAACGCATGATCCTGCTCGGCGTGTCGCTGCTCGCGACCCAGATCTTCGTCCCGATCCTGTGGCTGATGCTGGCGCTGACCGCGATGACCGCCGGCGGCCGGTTCCTGCGGGTCTGGCGGGTCGCCGCGCGGCCCGAGCCGATGCACCGTCCCGTCACCCGCCCGCACCGCAACGCCGGTCGGACGAGGCGGGCGTTGACTCGCGCGTCGCGCCATTGACCGTGGCCGGGCGAACGCGCGTCGCGGTCTTTCGCGCCCTGGGCGCCCTGATCGAACGGGTACCGGAGTCGGTCGCGGTTTCTGGGGGTCGGCGGATCGCGCGGGCGCTTCGCGTGCCCGGGGCTCGTTCCAACCTGGCGATCAACCTCGCCCACGCCCTGGGTGAGGGCCCAGAGGTGGACGGACCGCTCGTCGAGCGATTCGTCGATCGCGCCCTGGCGAGCTACGGGCAGTACTGGGCCGAGAGCGCGAAGCTGCCGGCGCTGTCGGCGACGACCATCTCGGAGCGATTCCAGATCGCCGAAGGCCGCGGCCACCTCGACGCGGCCCACGCCGCCGGCAAGGGCGTCGTCATCGCGCTGCCCCACGTCGGGAGCTGGGAGTGGGGCGGGGCGTTCCTCGCCCAGATTGGGATGCCGATGACCGCCGTCGCCGAAGCGCTCGAACCGCCCGCGCTCTTTCAGTGGTTCAAGACCAAGCGCGAGAGTATCGGCATCACCATCGAGCCCCTCGACGCGCACGCGGGCACCGTGCTGCTTGACACGTTGCGTCGCGGCGGCGTGGTGGGACTCCTCTGTGATCGCGACCTCGTCGGCAACGGGATCCCCGTCGAGTTCTTCGGCGAGCGGGTGACGCTCCCGGCCGGTCCCGCGACGCTGGCGTTGCGCACCGGCGCGACCCTCGTGGCCGCCGCGTGCTACGCGGGCCCGGGGCGCGACCACCACGCGGTCGTCACCGAGCCGATCCCCGCCGAACGACTGGGCCGCCTACGCGACGACGTCGCACGCGTCACCCAGGCGATCGCCGTCGAGCTCGAGGGCTTGATCCGACGCGCCCCGGAGCAGTGGCACGTGCTCCAGCCACGATTCGACCAGCCGTGACGCGCCCGTCGGTGGTGCTCGTCTGTCCCTACGCGCTGAGCGTCTTTGGCGGGGTGCAGGAGCAGGCGCTGGCGATGAGTCGCGAACTGACGCGCCGGGACTACGTCGTCGACCTGATCGTGCCCGATTCTGCTGATCGGCGCGATTACGACACGCCCGCGCAGCTGCACCGCTTCGGTCGTCTGCTCTCGATTCCCGCCAACGGGTCTCGCGCACCGCTGACCCTCTCGCCCGCGGCGGCTCACCGGGCGGCCGCTCTGATCGCGCGCCGCGCGCCTGGTGTCGTGCACTACCACGAGCCGTTCGCGCCGGTCCTGGGCTGGTCGGCGCTGCGCGCACACCGCGCGGCGTCGGTCGC
>JAJXTB010000056.1 GCA_021784205.1 Actinomycetes bacterium | reverse complement strand
GCGCTCGGCCGGTGTCGCGTAGGTCCAGGTCGACGTGGAGACCCGCTCGATGTCAAAGCCGGCCTGGCGCACCCAGACGTGCAGGTAGCGCCCGGCGTTGGGCTCGGTGTGGTTCGCTCGCGCGAGACGCTGGTAGAGATCCATCCATTTCGTGAGCCGCTCGTCGTCGGGCGCCCAGGTGAAGGCGCCGTAGTCGGCCTCGCGCACCGCGAGTAACCCGTCCGCGCGAAGGACCCGGCGCACCTCGCGAAGCACGGCGACCGGATCGCTGGTGTGCTGGAGGACCTGGTGGGCGTAGGCGACGTCAAAGGTGCCGTCGGCGAAGTCGAGGTGGTAGCCGTCACCCACGACGAAGTCGACGTTCTCAACGCCTTCGCGCGGGGTGTGGTTCGTCGCCAGCTCGATGGCGGCCTCGGCCACGTCGACGCCGGTCACGTGGCCCGCCGGGACGCGTCGGGCCAGGTCGATCGTGATGTTGCCAGGTCCACACCCCACGTCAAGCACCTTGTGACCAGGTAGAAGATGGGGAAGTAGGAAGCCCGCCGAGTTCTCGGCGGTGCGCCAGAGGTGGCTGCGCAGCACCGATTCGTGGTGCCCGTGGCTGTAGCGATCTCGCGTCGTCATCGTCTCACTATGGCAGGCAGTGCTCCCCTGAGTACCACTCAGTTTCGAGTACTGGGTCGAATCTGAACAGTGATCAGTCATCTCGTGTGATTTTTCTAAGGCAATCCTTACGTTCTACTGATCGGCACGTGCTTTGCGGCCTCTGACTGAACTATCTACTGACCAGGTAGTACGAGATCTTTCGCCGGGTTGCGGGAGGGCGCGGACGCGCTCGTAAGTGAAGTTTTCATCATTTGTCAGAAGAAATTTTCCAAAATGGCTTGACGGGTCAATTCGAAAATGATAGAAACTTTCAAACTTGATCGGTCAAGTGGCCGGCAAGACGTCCTGGGGGGGAGTGTCAGTGACGCAGTTCTGGCTGTCATTCGGATTCGGTCTGTCGACCGCATCTGTGTTGGCCGTGGCCGCCGTGGGGTTGAGCCTGCAGTTCGGTGTGACGAACTACATCAACTTCGCCTACGGGGACTTTATGGCTCTCGGCGCGTTCGTCTCGTACGCGTTGAACAACGAGATCCTCCACCTCGACATCTGGGTGGCGATGATCGGGGGCTCGCTCTTCATGGGTGTCGTCGCGGTCATCTTGAATCGACTCCTGCTGGGCCCCTTCGCGCGGCGCTTCACCAAGACCTTCTACGTGCTGATCGTCACCTTCGGCCTGTCGCTGATCATGCTGAACCTCCTCTCGGCGATCTGGGGCGACAACGTGCGCTTCTACAACATGAAGATCGAGCGCGTCATCAAAGTGGGCCCGATGCTGCTGACCAAGAACCAGCTCATCGTGATGGCCCTCTCCGTGATCCTGATGCTCGGCGTGCACACGATGCTCAAGACGACGCGCCTGGGCAAGTCAATGCGGGCCATGTCGGACAACTCGACGCTCGCCATGACGAGCGGCATCGACACCAAGCGCATCACGACCATCACCTGGTTCCTCTCGGGGACCATGGCCGGACTCGCCGGCACGGTGCTCGGCATCACCGAGGGCAACCTGACGCCGGCCGCCGGCGAGCTCTTCCTGTTCGTCATCTTCGCCGCGGTGATCGTCGGCGGGGTCGGGTCGATCTACGGCGCCATGGCCGGCGCGGTGATCATCGGTCTGGCCACCGAGGTGTCGGCCGCCTTCATCAACCCGGCCTACAAGCTCGACACGGCGTTCGTGATTCTCATCCTCACCCTGCTCTTCAGGCCGAACGGCGTGCTCGCCCGTACCGGAAAGGCGTAAGACGATGTCCGCATTCTGGCTCTACGTATTCACCCTCATCTTCTTTCTGTTCGACTACTTCATCCTGGCGATGGGGCTCAACATCCAGTACGGCGAGACGGGAATCCTGAACTTCGCCTACATCGGGTTCGTGGCGATAGGCGCCTACATGACCGGTGCGGTCTCCATGCCCAATTCGGTGGGCACAGGACAGCACTACATCCTGGGGCTCAACATGCCCTTCCCGTTCAACCTGCTGGTCGGCGGGCTCTCGGCGATGGTCGTGTCCGTGCTGGTGGCCTTCATCGCCCTGAGGCGCCTGCGCACCGACTACCTGGCGATGGTGCTGATCTCGCTGTCGTTGGTGTTCTATGACATCTGCAACAACTACGTGCCGCTCTTCAATGGCGCCGACGGCCTCTACAACGTGCCGTCGCCGCTCGCGAGTGTGCTGCACCTGACGACCAACAGCTTCACCGTGGTCTTCGCTCTGCTGACCGGGGTCATCTCCTTGATCATGTGGTGGATCATGAGCCGCATCACGCGTTCGCCGCTGGGGCGCACGCTGCGCGCGATCCGCGACGACGACGGCGTCGCCGCGGCGCTCGGCAAGAGCGTATTCCGCTACAAGCTGACCTCGATGATGATCGGGTCCTTCTTCGCCGGTATTGGCGGCGGGCTGATCATCCAGTTCAACACGTCGTTCAACCCCTCCGCGTGGCTGCCTGGCGAGACCTTCGTGGTCTTCGCGGTGATCATCGTGGGCGGGGTCAGTAACAACATCGGCCTGCTGGTCGGGTCCCTGCTGGTCGAGACGATGCTCGTGCACCTGGTGGCCTTCCTGCCCGCGATCCCCGGACACCCGGGGCTGATCCTCAACATCGCGGCCATGATGATCGGCGGGCTGCTGATGGTCATGCTGTGGTTCCGACCGCAGGGCATCGTGCCTGAGAAGCTGCGTCGCAGCCCGGCCGCCGTGTCTAGCGTCACGACGCCCACCGAGTACGCCGGCATTGACGAGGGAGTGAGCCATGACTGACCAGAGCGTGAGCCGGGCCGACTCGGCCCTGGGGTGTCAGGACCTGACCAAGTCCTTCCTCGGGGTGCGGGCCGTCAACGGCGCGACCTTCGAGGTGCCCCGCGGCCAGATCACGGCCCTCATCGGTCCCAACGGCGCGGGCAAGACCACCGTGGTGAACATCCTGTCGGGCCTCATGAAGAGTGACGGCGGCACCATGCACCTGGAGTCGACCGAGACCACGAACTGGGAGAGCGAGAAGATCGCGCGCCTGGGCCTGATGCGCACCTTCCAGCTCTCGCGCGAGCTGGGCGGGCTGACGGTGCTCGAGAACCTCCTCGTCGCCCCTCACGACCAGCCCGGCGAGAAGTTGTTCAACATCTTCTTTCGCCCCGGACGGGTGACCAAGGCCGAGAAGGCCCACGTCGAACGCGCCCTTGAGGTTCTGCGCACCTACGGCCTCTACGAGCTGCGTGACAGCCGCGCGAGCGACCTCTCGGGCGGCCAGAAGAAGCTCCTCGAGATCTCGCGCGCGGTGATGGCCGGACCGAAGGTCCTTCTGTTGGACGAGCCGATGGCCGGGGTCAACCCGGCGCTGATCGAGCGCATCGGCGGCTACATCCTGGATCTGAAGGCCCAAGGCGTGACCGTCTTGATGGTCGAGCACAACCTCAACGTGGTCGAGAAGATCTGCGACCACGTGATCGTGCTCGCCGAGGGTCGCACCCTTGCGACGGGTCGCCTGAGCGACCTGCGCGAGAACAAGGAAGTCGTGTCCGCCTACCTGGGAGAGGTGATCGATGCCAGCGCTATTAGCTGAGAACGTGACGGCGGGCTATGGCCGCACGCCGATCATCACTGACATATCGCTGTCGTGCGAGGTCGGCACGCTGACGACGATCGTCGGGCCCAACGGCGCCGGCAAGTCGACCTTCGCCAAGACCGTGGTGGGGATCCTTCGCGCGAGCACGGGCCGCATCATGGTCAACGACCTCGACATCACGCGCATGCCGGGACACCTGATTCCACGCAACGGCCTGGTCTACGTGCCCCAGAACGACAACGTGTTCAAGAACCTCACGGTGCGCGAGAACCTCGAGGTCGGCGGATTCGCGGCCACCGGTGACACCGTGGCGCGCATGGAGGAGATCCTCACGGTCTTCACCGACCTCGCCAAGGCGCGCGAGAAGAAGGCGGGCTTCCTCTCGGGAGGCCAACAGAACTTGCTCGCCATCGCGCGCGCCCTGATGGTCAAGCCCACGGTCATCGTCCTCGACGAGCCGACAGCGGGGCTCTCGCCGGCCTACACCGACGTCGTCTGGAACCAGATCGAGCAGATCAAGGCCACCAACACCGCGGTCCTCGTGGTCGAGCAGAACGTCGAGCGCGCCTTGAAGCACGCCGACTTCGTGCACATCTTCGTCGCCGGATCCAACCACGTCCACGGACCCGCGTCCGAGATCGCCGCACTCGATCTCGCCGCGATCTTCCTGGGCCGCGCGGAGGCGAACAAGTCGTAGGGGTGGGAGGTTCCCACTTTCGCGAGACAAGAAATTGAGGGGGAGGTACCTGATGAAAGTAACAAAGCGGTGGACCCAGCGCCGTCGGGGGGCGACCGTCCTGGTCGCGCTCGCGACGGTGGCCTCGGTCGCCAGCGTGGGTCTAGCGAGCACCGCCGGGGCGGCGAAGGCGAAGAAGCTGCCGCCGCTCGTCGTCGGCGGCATGTTCCCGTTCACGGGATCGAAATCGCTGCTCTCGACGTGGGGCACCCACGGCGTGGCCGTGGGCATCTACGACGTGAACCACAATGGCGGGGTCTTGGGCCACCAGCTCAAGACGGCTTACGTCGACGACGCGGCCGACTCGGTCGACGCACTGCCGGCGTTCCGCAAGCTGATGCTCAGTCACCCGACCTTCGTCGTGGGGCCGTTCTCGCCCACCATCGAAGCGGTGATCAAGCAGTTCCAGCCGAACAACGTGGCGGACTTCATGGTCGGCGGTCTGACGACTCTCGACAACATGCGCTACCCGTACGTGTTCCGCACGTCGTCCTCGGACTCGAACGAGGCCATCGCCATGGCGTACTACGCCATCAGCCACGGCTGGAAGACGGCGTCGCTGATCTTCGACAACTCGGACAACTCCCAGGGCTTCGTACCGCCACTCGAGGCGGCCTTCAAGGCGCTCGGCGGCACGATCCAGCAGAACATCACGCTGACTCCGGGCCAGTCGTCCTACAGTTCCGAGCTGACGCAGGCCTTCGCGGGCAACCCGCAGGTGATCTTCGACTCGATGGACACCCAGTCGGCCGCCACGCTGTTCTCCGACGGTCAGCAGCTGGGCTACATGAACATCCCATGGATCGGTGACGACCTCCAGAGCGCGCCCCAGGGCGCCTACGCCAAGGCCTTCGGTCCCACGGCGTCAAAGGAGCTCACGGCGGCCCTGCCCGCCTCGCCGAGCACGGCGGACAACGCCTACAACCACTTCCTGGCCGACTACCAGCTGGTGTGGCGCACGACCAACATCATCCCGACGACCTTCAACGAGTACGACTCGGTGGTCATTGCCTCTCTGGCCATGACCTACGCCAAGTCGACGAACCCGAAGGTCTGGGTGAAGGACGTGATGAAGGTCTCGGACCCGCCGGGCAAGATCTGCGGCACGTACGCATCGTGCGTGGCACTGATCAAGAAGGGCGTCAAGATCAACTACAACGGAGCCGCCGGTAACGACGACTTCAACAAGTACCACAACGTGTTCAGTGGCTTCCAGATGATCGGATTCGACTCCAACCTGAACAACGTCATCCGCGCCGTCGTCACGCCGGCGAATCTGGCGACGGTGGTGGCCAAGGAATCCAAGAAGTAACCACGTCAGTGGACCCTCGTCGCGGTGGAAGGTTCCCCCCTCCACCGCGACGAGGCCCCGGCGTCGCCCCGGCGACGCGTCGTATCGTCATCCGCCCCGCGCCACGACGGCGCCGCTCGAAGGATTGAATCGTGTCAGGACTGCTCGACGGCATTCGCGTCCTTGACCTGACCACGGTGCTCGCCGGTCCCTTCGCCGGCTATCAGCTCGCCCTCTTCGGCGCTGACGTGATCAAGATCGAGATCCCCGGCACCGGTGACCTGGCGCGCGAGATGGGCGAGGATGAGGACTTGAAGGCCGCGGCGATGGGCGCGTCATTCCTGGCCCAGAACGCCGGCAAGCGCTCGGTGACCGTCGACCTCAAGAGCGAGGCCGGCGTCGAGCTCTTCTCGCGACTGATCGCGAGCGCCGACGTGCTGCTCGAGAACATGCGCCCCGGCGTCCTCGCGCGCCTCGGTTTCCCCTGGGAGAGGATGCACGAACTCAACCCGCGCCTCGTCTACTGCGCGGTGTCGGGATTCGGCCAGGATGGCCCGCTGGCCGGGCGTCCCGCCTACGACCAGATCATCCAGGGCCTCGCGGGGCTCTCGGACGTGACCGGCGCGCCGAGCGGGGGCCCCTCGCGCATCGGCTTTCCCATCTGCGACACCCTGGGCGGCTTCGCCGCGGCGATGGCCGTCTGCGCGGGCCTCGCCCGGCGCGAGCGCGAGGGTGTGGGCAGCTTCCTCGACGTCTCGATGCTCGAGATCGCCCTGACCGCGACCGGCTGGGTCGCCTCGGACGAGCTCATCGCCCGGCGTCCCGCGCGCCGCCACGGCAACCACAACGCGACCTCCTCGCCCTCGGGCACCTTCGTCACCGGCGAGGGACTGCTCAACATCGCGGCCAACACCCAAGTCCAGTTCGAGGCAATCTGCGCGGTGATCGGGCGCAGCGACCTCGTGGCCGATTCGCGCTTTCGCACGCGCGCCGATCGCAAGAAGAACCGCGACTCACTCACCGTCGAGCTCGAGTCCGCGCTCTCGGCGCGCAGCGCCCTCGAGTGGGAGGAGCTGCTCGCCACCGCGAGCGTGCCGGCCGGGCGCGTGCTCTCACTGGGCTCGGCGATCTCCCAGGACCAGGTCGTCGCGCGCGGGCTGGTCCACGACGTGCCCGTCAACCTGCCCGGGCGCGACCACGTGTCCCTCTTGGGCAGTGGCGTGCACGTCGACGGCACAGCGCTCGCCCCCCGCCTCGCTCCGCCCACGCTCGGACAGCACAACGACGAGGTGCTCTCCGAACTGGGATACTCCAAGGAGGAGATAGAGAGGCTGCGACGTGACCACGTCATCTGATTCGCTGCGGGTCGGACGCTACCCGCGCGTCGAGATCATCGAAGAGGGCATGCGCGAGGGCATGCAGATCGAGAGCGCCGACATCTCGATCGACGCGAAGCTGGCCCTGCTCGACGCCCTCTCGGCGACGGGCCTCTCGACGATCGTGGTCGGCTCCTTCGTCAGCCCCAAGTGGACGCCCCAGATGGCCCACGTCGACGAGCTGGTGAGTCGTTTCACGCCGCATCCCGGCGTCACCTACACCGCGCTCGCTCTCAACGAGCGCGGGAGAGAGCGCATGCGCGCCTATCCCCAGCTGAGTGAGCCGCGCGAGCTGCCGCGCACGCTCGTCCACTTGTGCGACGTGTTCGTGCGGCGCAACAACAACCGTACCCAGGCCGAGGAGATTGCCCAGTGGCCGCGCACAATCGCCGACGCGGTCGCGGCCGGCGTCACCGAGGCCACCATCGCGGTGAACGCCGCGTGGGGGTCGAACTGGCTGGGCCCCTTCAGCCAGGACCAGCGCATGGAGATGCTCGAGCGCCAGTACGAGCTCTGGACGGCGGCCGGCGTGCGGGTGAACCGCATCTGGATCGGCGACCCCATGGCCTGGAACCGCCCCGACGTCGTGGCCGCGCAGATGCGCGCCCTGCGCGCGCGCTGGCCCGAGATCACGACGATCCACCTGCACCTACACGACGCGCGCGGCACCGCCCTCACGTCGGCCTACGAGGCCCTCAATAACCTGGGGCCCGAGTGCACGCTCATTCTCGACTCCTCCGTCGGCGGGATGGGGGGATGCCCCTACGGCGGGCACGGCCGCATGACGCGCATGATCCCCACCGAGGACCTGGTGGACCTGTGCAACGAGCTGGGCATCGAGACCGGCATCGATCTCGACGCCCTGATCGAGGCGGCCCTGCTCGCCGAGGACGTCGTCGGACACTCGCTGTGGGGCCACGTCTCCAAGGCTGGGCCGCGCCCGCGCGGGGACCGGCTCTTTCCCATGGACCTGCCCTTCATCGAGACCGAAGGGGAGGCCCAGCACTTCCGCCTCGGGCCCGGCGCCTACGTTGGGGCGCGCTCGCCCTGGACCGCTCCGATCGAGTCGCCCGCGCGAGCGGCGCTCGAGGCCGCGCGCGATGAGGGTCGCCTCTAGGGGTGCGATGACGACCGCGCGCACGAAGGGCCGGGCCAACGGCGACTCCTCGGCCCGCGCCGACGTCGAGGCGACCGAGGCCGACGAGGGCGCGAGCGGCGGCCTGCGCTCGCTCGACCGGCCGTTCGTGATCCTGCGGGTGCTGCGCGAGCGGCGCGCCCCGATGCGCCTTACCGAGATCGCGACCGCCGCGTCGCTGCACCTGGCCACGACGCAGCGCATCGTGAACCTTCTCATCAAGCACGGCTACGTCGAGCGCGACGGCCTCGACTACCGCCTGGGGATCAGCTCGCTGCTCAACAGCGCGACGTTCCGTCTGACCAACCCCCTCGTGCAGATCTCCGAGCCGATCCTCCAGCAGGTCACCGCCTCCACCGGTCTCACCTCGACGCTCTCGGTGCGCTACGAGCTGACCCAGGTGCTGTTGCTGCGCGTGCCGAGCAACCCGCCGCTGCGCTACCAACTGCCCCTGGGTGAGCAGATGCCCCTGATGGTGGGTGGCGCGCGTGTGCTCGCGGCCGCCCTGTCGCCCGAGGACCTCGAGGCGCTGCTCGAGGGCGTGGACAACGTCCCTTTGGCGAGCGGGCTCGTGCTCGGGCGCCAGGAGTTCATCGACAGCCTGCGCGTGATTCGCGAGCGGGGATACGCCTTCGGCCAGGGCCAACGCGAGGCCGGGGCGATGTCGATCGCGGTGCCGGTCTTTGACCGCGAGGGCGAGACGGTCGCCGCGATCCAGCTCTCCTCGATGATCGAGGACATTCCGCGCGACGTGGACGCCCTGGTCATGGAACTCAAGCGCGCCAGCGCGGCCATCTCGCGGCGGATCCCGTGACGACCTACGCGTTGCGCACCTATCGCAGCGACGAGCCCCTCGCGCGCGAGGACCAGCTGGCCTTCCGCCTGGCCCGACTGGCGGCGAGCGCGCCGGCGCCCGAGGCCGACGTGCTCGACATGGTGATCAACCGCGTGATCGACAACGCCGCCGTGGCCGCGGCCTCGCTGGCTCGCGCCCCCGTGGCCGCCGCGCGCGACATGGCCCTGCGCCACCCTCACGCGCCCGGCGCGAGCGTCGTCGGGGTCGGCGGCGTGCGCGTCTCGCCCGAGTGGGCCGCCTGGGCCAACGGCGTTGCGGTGCGCGAGCTGGACTTTCACGACACGTTCCTCGCCGCCGAGTACGCGCACCCCGGCGACAACATCCCGGCGATACTCGCCCTCGCCCAGCACGCGCACGAGCGCGGCCTCAGCGGCGCCGACGTGGCGCGCGCGATCGCGGTCTCCTACGAGGTCCAGATTGACCTGTGTCGCAGCGTGAGCCTGCACAGTCACCACATCGACCACGTGGCCCACCTGGGTCCCTCCATCGCCGCGGGACTGGGCGCGCTGGTGGGCCTCTCCCCCGAGGTGACCTTTCACGCGATCGGCCAGGCCCTGCACACGACGACCGCCACGCGCCAGTCGCGCAAGGGCGAGATCTCGACCTGGAAGGCCTACGCGCCGGCCTTCGCCGGCAAGGTCGCCATCGAGGCGCTGGATCGCGCGATGCGCGGCCAGACTTCGCCGACGCCGATCTACGAGGGCGACAACGGCGTGATCGCCGTCCTCTTGGACGGGCCCTCGGCCGCCTACGAGGTGGACCTGCCCGAGCCCGGCGCGCCCACGCGGGCGATCCTCGACTCCTTCACCAAGGCCTACTCGGCCGAGTACCAGGCCCAGGCCTGGATCGACCTGGCCCGGCGCCTGCACGTCGAACACCCCGAGCTGAGAGATCCCGCCAACGTCGAAGAGATCGTCCTGCACACCTCGCACCACACCCACGTGGTGATTGGCTCGGGCGCGAACGATCCGCAAAAGAGCGACCCGCACGCCTCGCGCGAGACGCTGGATCACTCGATCGCCTACATCCTCGCGGTCGCCCTGCAAGACGGCACCTGGCACCACGAGCATTCCTACGCGCGCTCGCGCGCGACGCGGCCCGACACCGTTGCCCTCTGGCACAAGGTGCGCACCGTGGAGGACGCCGAGTGGAGCCGTCGCTATCTCTCACTCGATCCGGCCGAGAGGGCCTTCGGCGGCCGCCTGGAGGCGCACCTCGTCGACGGATCGAGAATCGTCGCTGAGATCGCGGTGCCCGACGCGCACCCCCTCGGCGCGGCGCCCTTCGCGCGTGCGCAGTACATCGAGAAGTTCCGCGACCTCGCGCGCGACGTGCTCGACGAGGCCGAGATCGAGCGCTTTCTCGACGTCGCCCAGCGCCTCGATTCGCTCAACGGCGAGGAGCTCGCCGGGCTCACCTTTGCGGCGCCCGGCGCGCTCGAGGGCCTCGCGCCCACCCGCGGGATCATCTGATGCTGCACGCGACGACGACTCCGGGACAGAAGCGCGCGGCGCTGCGCGCACGCCTCGCCGCGGGAAAGATCCTCGTGCTGCCCGGCGCGTTCAACCCCCTCTCGGCGATGTTGATCGAGCAAAAGGGTTTCGAGGGCGTCTACGTCTCGGGCGCCATGCTCGCGGCCGACCTGGGACTGCCCGACGTGGGACTGACCACGTTGGGCGAGGTCGCCTCGCGCAGCCAGCAGATCGCCCGGGTGACCGACCTGCCCGTGATCGTCGACGCCGACACGGGATTCGGCGAGCCGATGAACGTCGCGCGCACGCTCCAGAGTCTCGAAGACGCCGGCGTCGCCGGGCTGCACGTGGAGGATCAGGTCAATCCCAAGCGCTGCGGGCACTTGGACGGCAAGGCGGTCGTGGGGCTCGAGGACGCGACCCGGCGCGTGCGCGCGGCCCGCGACGCGCGGCGCGATCCCAACTTTCTCATCGTCGCGCGCACCGACGCGCGCGCGCTCGAGGGTCTCGACGCCACGATTCTCCGTGCCCGCGCCTACGTCGAGGCCGGCGCGGACGCGATCTTTCCCGAGGCGCTGCTCTCGGCTGAGGAGTTCGCCGCGGTGCGCGCGGCGATCGACGTGCCGATCCTGGCCAACATGACCGAGTTCGGCAAGGGCGAGTCGCTCAGCGTGCGCCAGCTCGACGATCTCGGCGTCGACATGGTGATCTTTCCGGTGTCGCTGCTGCGCCTGGCCATGGGCGCCGCCAGCCGCGCTCTCGACGTCCTTACGTCTGAGGGCGAATTCGGCTCTCTGCTCGATGAGATGCAGACGCGCGAGGATCTCTACGAGCTGCTCGACTACGAGTCCTACGCGCACTTCGACCAGTCGGTCTTCGACTTTCGCCTCGGCGACTAGAGGTTGCGCTCGCTCGCCCAGTTGGTGAGCTGGTGGCGGTTGGAGAGCTGGAGCTTGCGCAGCACCGAGGAGACGTGGCTCTCGACGGTCTTGATGGAGATGGTCAGCTCGGTCGCGATGTCACGGTAGGAGTAGCCGCGCGCGATCAGGCGCAGCACCTGGCGCTCGCGCGGAGTCAGTTGGTCAAGCTCGGCGTCGACCACCGACTCGCTGTAGGCGGCCGGGTCGCTGCTCGCGAAAGCGTCGAGCACGAAGCCGGCCAGGCGTGGCGAGAAGACGACGTCGCCTGCGCCGACGCGGCGGATGGCGTCGACGAGGTCGACGCCCGAGATGCTCTTGGTGACGTATCCGCGCGCGCCCGCGCGCACGATCGCGATGACGTCCTCGGCCGCGTCGGAGACCGAGAGCGCGAGGAAGTGAATCGCGGGACTGCTCGCGTGCACCTCGCGCAGCACGCGCAGCCCGCCGCCGCGTGGCATGTGCACGTCGAGCAGCACCACGTCGGGACTTCGCTCAAGGATCATCTCGATGGCCACGTCGACGTCGTCGGCCTCGCCGACGATCGTCAGCTCGCCCGCGAGCTCGGCGCGGATGCCGGCGCGGATCAGCTCGTGGTCGTCGACCAGGAAGACCGTCGGCGTCACGAGAGGCTCCGAGCCAGGACGAGCTCGACCTCGGTGCCCGTTCCCACCGCGGTGCGGATCGTGGCGTGTCCGCCGACGGCCTCGAGGCGAGCGCGGATGGAGCGCTCGATGCCCTTGCGATCCGCCGCGACGTTCCCGACGTCGAAGCCCCGGCCCAGGTCGCGCACGTAGGCCGAGATCCTCTCCGGCTCGACCTCGGCGTAGAGGGAGATCGAGGGAGCGCCCGACCACTTGGCGGCGTTCACCGTGGCCTCGCGGGCCGCGCCGAGCAGGGCCAGCGCTCGGTCGTCGACCTCGCAGTCGCCGACCACCACCAGCTCGATGCGCACGCCGTAGGCGTCCTCGACGTCAGCCTGGATCTGGGCCGCGAGCGTGGCGAAGGAGGTGGGCGACGACGCCCCATTCGGATCGAAGAGCCACTGGCGCAACGACCGCTCCTGGGCGCGGGCCAGGCGCACGACGTCGCTCTCGTTGGCCGCCGCGCGCTCGATCAGGGTGAGGGTCTGCAGGACCGAGTCGTGAATCTGGGTCGCCATCGCGGCGCGCTCTTGCATGCGCATCCTCTCGCGGCGCTCGACGGTGAGGTCGCGCACCGTGCGCAGCCACCACGGTGCGAGCAGCACGAGTAGTCCGGCGATGACGACGAAGGCGCCGATCAGGGCCGGCAGGGCGGCGCTCCAGACGCCCCCGACGTGGTTGAGCACGTGGAACCCGACGCTGATGAGGATGACCCCGGGTATCACGCGCCACAGAACACCGCGCCAGCCGCGCACGGTCGTCGCGCTGAGCCCGGGCGTGGCGCCGGCGAGCGAGCGCAGGAACGCCCGCTCCTCGTCCGACGCACCGAACCAGATGATGAGGACCCCGAGGGAACTCACCATCAGCGACGGGACGAAGCCCGAGAGGACCCAGGTCCCGCGCGAGAGGAGCGTCGAAACGACCACGACCCCCACGATCAGCGCGAAGAGCGGCATGGCCCACTTCATCTTGCGCTGGGTGCTGACGTTCTCGGCGATGGAGCGGTCCTCGCCCGAGCGGGCCACGAAGAGCCAGAGCAGGACGTAGAGCACGAGTCCGAGTCCGCCGACGAGCGCCCCGATGGCGAAGGCCAGGCGCAGGGACTGCTCGCGCACGCCGAAGCGCACCGCGAGTCCGGCGCAGACGCCGCCCACGACGGCGCCGGCCGCGCTACGGCGAAACGGGCGCTGGGCCAGGCCGAGGGTGGGGTGGCTGGCGACGGTGACTGGCATGATCGGCACCTCTCGAGGACTGGGCAAAGTCTTCCACGGCGTCGTCGCGCTGTCACTAGGGGGGAACCCTGAACGCGGACGGCGAGGTGGGGGTGCCATCAGGGTTTTCCACTATGGCGCGCCGAGCCGAGGATCCCTACCGTGGCCCTATGGACGACACCACCGCGCAGCCACCGAGCGACCACTCACTAGACGGCCCGCCACCCGCAGAGCCGGGGCGACACCTCTACCGCAGCCGGTCGACGCGCCTGGTCGCCGGGGTCTGCGGGGGCCTCGCCGAGCGCTTCGACGTGGACGTGAACCTCGTGCGCGTGGGCTTCATCGTGCTCGCCTTCCTCTGGGGGATCGGCATCGTCGTCTACCTGGCGATGTGGGTTCTCGTGCCGCGCCGCGAGGGCGTCGAGGCTGCGGCGGCGCCGATGTCGCTGCGCGCGATGACGCGCTCGTCGTCGATCCTGCTCGTCGCGGTGCTCGTCGCCATCATCGTGGTGGTGTCGAACCGCCACCACTTCAACGGTCCGGGCAACGCGATCGCGGTACTGTGGATCGCGCTGCTCGCCGCGCTCGCGTTCATGGCGATCCGCTCACCCGGCGGACGAACGCTGCGACGGATCCTCTCACGCTTCCTGTTCGGAATCGTGAGCCTCGGCGTCGTGCTCGTCGCGGCAGTGGCACTCTACGTGATCACCTCGGGGGTGCCGCTGCGCGGCGGCACCGGCGAGCGGCTCTGGCAGCCGACCTCGCTCGCCCAGGTGGATCACCGCTACGCGCTCGCGGTGGGACGCTCGGTCATCGACCTCTCGGCAGTCAGGTTTCCGACGCGCGGCTACGACGTGACGGCCACGGTCGGCGTGGGGATGCTCGAGATCGTGGTGCCCAACCGCGTCGTCGTCGACCTGCGCACCCACGTGGGCATCGGTGCGGTGTCCTTTCCGACCATGGGCTTTTCGAACGGCGGCTTCGTCGAGGTGCCCGCGGGCGTCGACGCGGCCACGGCCGGGCACCTGGTCCTCGACGCGCAGGTCGGCATCGGTCAGGTCGTCGTCGAGCGCGCGAACGCCTTTGGCGGCTACTAGCAGAGGACGTCGCGCCCACACGGCTCGCGGCGGGCCACTCGGTTGTCGCCACTCCCTCTGACCGGCCTACGGTGAGGGGAGGAAGGAGGCTCCGATATGGACTCGTCATCGAGACATAACTCCGAGGTGGCGCGCCACGTCCGTCAACGTGGCGCGCGCGTCGAGAACGCGCTGGAGTGGGGACTGCTCGCCACGCGGCGCATGGTCCTGGTGCCGGTCATCGTCCTCGTGGCCGCGGCCGCGGGTTCGTTCCTCTACGGGACCGCCGTGTTCATCGACGTGGTTGTGAACGTCCTGCGCCACCCCTTCCCGGTTGGAAACCGGGTAGGGCTGCTGATGCTCGTCATTGACTTGTTCCTCGTGGGCGCGACGATGTTGATCGCCGGCGTGGGCTTCTACGAGCTCTTCATCAGCAAAGTCGACGTGGGACCGGATGGCCACGGACTGCCGGCGTGGCTGGAGATGCGCGATCTCAACGATCTCAAGGCCAGGGTGATCGCGATGATCATCCTCGTGGTGTCGGTCGCCTTCGTCGACGTTGTCGTCGACTTCCGCGACGCGCAGCAGACTTTCTACTTGGGCATGGGCGTCGCCCTGGTGGTGGGTGCGCTGACGTTCTACCTACGCTTCTCTACGAGAGAGCATCCCGGCGGCGACTCGTGAGGCGATGACGCGCGGACGAGGTCGCGACGTCGACGACTCCGAGGGGGCCGTGGACCAGCCCTGGAGTCTCGAGACATCCGATCTCCTCGCCCGGCTCGGTGTCGATCCCGAGCGCGGCCTCGACGATGACGAGGTGGGACGACGCGTCGTCCGCTTCGGGGCGAACCAGGTCGCCCAGGAATCTCGCCCGTCGCCCGTGCTGTTGCTGCTGGGCCAGTTCACCAACGCCATGGTGCTGGTGCTCGCTATCGCCGGCATCGTGACCGCGATCACCGGCGAGGTCGCCGACACCATCGTGATCGCGGCCATCGTCGTGCTCAACGGCGTCGTGGGATTCGTCCAGGAGTATCGCGCCCAGCGCGCCCTCGAGGCGCTGCGCGAGATGGACGAGCACGCCACGATCGTGCGCCGCGGTGGCCAGTCGCGTGCGGTGCGCTCGAGCGACGTCGTGCCCGGTGACGTCGTGGAGCTGTCAGCGGGGGCCATTATCCCGGCGGACCTGCGCCTGATCGAAGTGAGGTCGCTACGTGTCGCCGAGGCTGCGCTCACCGGCGAGTCCGAGTCCGTCCTCAAGTCGGTGAACGCGCTGGCCCCCGGGTTGCGTCTCGTGGCCGAGCAGCGCAACATGGCCTTCAAGGGCACGGCGGTCACCTTCGGGCGCGGCGTCGGCGTGGCCGTCGCGGTGGGTGCGCAGACCGAACTCGGCCGCATTGCCGACCTGCTCACGGCGCGCACGCAGCTGCCTACGCCCCTGCAGTCGCGTCTGAGCTCCCTGGCGCGGTTGATGGCGCTCGGGGCCATCGCCATCTGCGCGCTTGTCTTCGTTGTGGGCCTGGTCCGCGGCGTCGCAGCGCGAGAGATGTTCCTCACCTCGGTCAGCCTCGCGGTGGCCGCCATCCCCGAGGGACTCCCGGCGGTGATCACGGTGGCCCTGGCCCTCGGGGCGCGGCGCATGACCGAGCGTCTCGCGCTGGTGCGCAAGCTCGTGGCCGTCGAGACCCTCGGGTCAGTCAACGTGATCTGCACCGACAAGACCGGAACGCTGACGGAGAACCGCAT
>JAJXTB010000055.1:6818-16197 GCA_021784205.1 Actinomycetes bacterium | reverse complement strand
GTCGCCGCCTCGTTGCGCCAGTAGCCGGCGAAGACGTTCGGGCCGCGCACCCACAGCTCGCCGCGCCCGGGACCCTCGATCGTGCGGCCGTCAACGTCGCGGATGGCGACCGCCACGTAGCAGTAGGGCTGGCCGACCGAGCCCGGTCGGCGCGACGCCTCGTCGGCCGCGAGGTAGCAGACGTTCGGCGAGGCCTCGGTGAGTCCGTAGCCCTGGACGACGGCCACGCCCCTTTCGCGCCACCGCACGACGAGCGTGTAGGGCATCGCGGCGCCGCCGACGATGATCGTGCGCAGGCTCGACAGGTCGGCGTCGTCGAAGTCCGGGTGCTGGGCGAGCATCAGGTAGGTGGTCGGCACGCCCATCATCGTCGTGACCCGTTGGTCCTCGATCGCGCGCAGCACCCGGGCCTCGTCAAAGGAGGACTCGAGCACGACGGTCGCACCGTGCCACCACCCGAGCAGCGGCTGCACGTTCCACCCGCCGACGTGATACTGCGGCAGCAGCTGCAGCACGACGTCACCGGGCCCGATCGGCACCGCCGCGTCGAGCGACCGGTTCGTCCAGTAGCAGTTGGCGTGGGTGAGCAGCGCGCCCTTGGGCGTGCCGGTGGTGCCCGAGGTCGCGATGAGCAACAGGCCGTCGCCCACGCGCACGCGAGGCAGGTCGACCGCGTCGCCCGGCGATGCGAGCTCCTCGAGCGACTCGAGGGGCACCATCGGCGTAGTCGCGATGCGCGGCTCGCTCGCCACGCGCGACCACTGGGTCGCCGACACGACGAGCAGGTCGGGTTCGAAGAGCTCGACCTGGAGTGCCAGCTCGTCGGGGGCGAGGCGCCAGTTGAGCGGCGCGAGGATCAGGCCCGCCTTCGCGCACGCGAACAGCAGCGCGACGTGCTCGGGGTGGTTCTCGGTGATCGTCGCCACGCGCTCGCCCGGGGCGATGCCCCGCGCGAGCAGCGCGACCGCGAGGCGCGTCGAGCGGTCCTCGAGTTCGCGATAGGTAATCGCTCGCCCATCGAACACGATGGCGGTGCGCTCGGGGTCCGGGGCGCCCCCCGCGCGGAGCCACCCGCCAACGAGCCGCTCGTCCTTCGCGTTCGAGGCCGTCATCTCGCGCCCGTGGACCTCGCGCGCCTCGCGGCGTGCACCGCCGTCGCCCGTCGACTCGGGATCAGTCGCCACGCTCGGCACCGATCGGCTCGGCCTCGCTCGCAGCGGCCGCGATCGCCTGGCCGCCCAGCATCCGCGCGATGATCGAGACCATCTCGTGGAAGACCTCCGGGGGTACTTCGTGCGCCTCGTTCCAGAGGATCCAGCGCATCCCGATCGCCTCGCCGACGGCGATGAGCGACCAGGCCAGCACCATCGGGTCACCCGGTGCGATCTCGCCGGCGTCCATGGCGTCGCTGAGGAACGGGATGTAGTTCTCGATGATGGTCTCGTAGTGGTTGCGCAGCGCCTGGGGCGAGACGAACTCCGCCTGGCGGATCACCCGGTAGAGGGCGGGGTGCTCGGCCGTGAAGCGGAAGAAGCCCGCGAAGCCCAGCCGCTCGGCCTCGAGCCGGGTCGTCGCGCCGCGGGCCGCCTCGGACATGGCGTGGCGCACGCGCTGGTTGAGGTCGGCGACGACCTCGTCGAAGATCTCCTGCTTGCCCGAGAAGTACAGGTAGAAGGTGCCCTGGGCGACCCCGGCGAGCTCGGTGATCTTCACGATCGAGGCGTCGTGGTACCCGACGGCCCCGAAGACCTCCTCGGCCGCCTCCAACAGCGACTGGCGGGTGCGCTGGCCCTTGCGCTTGGGCTCGCCGCGAGCCGGTCGCGCGTTGGCCCTGACCGGCGCGTCGGGCGGGCCGACGGCCCCGGCGGGTGGGCGGCGCCGCTCAGCCACGGCCGGTCCGCCGCGTCGAGGCGCTCGTGCCTGGGGTGCTCACCAGCAGAACACTACCGAACGTTCCTCGTGCGGGGCCGAGCCTCAGTCGAGGGCGACGCGAAGCGCGGGCTCGGTCGCGGCGCGCACCTCGTCCACGGTGACCCCCGGGGCGAGCTCGCGCAGCACCAGGCCGTCGGGCTCGACGTCGATCACGCACAGGTCGGTGATGATGCGCTGCACACACGTGCGCCCGGTGAGCGGCAGCGTGCACTCGTTGACGATCTTGAAGGCACCGTCCTTGGCCGCGTGCTCCATCATGACGATCACGCGCTTGGCGCCGTGCACGAGGTCCATCGCGCCGCCCATGCCCTTGACCATCTTGCCGGGGATCATCCAGTTGGCGAGGTCGCCGCGGGCCGACACCTGCATGGCGCCGAGCACCGCGACGTCGACGTGGCCGCCGCGGATCATCGCGAAGGATGCCGCCGAGTCGAAGAACGAGGCGCCGGGCAGCACCGTGACGGTCTCCTTGCCGGCGTTGATGAGGTCGGCGTCGACCGCGTCCTCGCTCGGGTACGGCCCGACCCCGAGTATCCCGTTCTCGGCGTGCAGCACGACGTGCACGCCCGCCTCGACGTAGTTGGGCACGAGGGTCGGCAGTCCGATCCCCAGGTTGACGTACTGGCCGTCGACCAGCTCCTTGGCCACGCGCGCGGCCAACTCCTCGCGGGTCCTCATGATCGCACCGTCCTCTTCTCGATGAGCTTCTCGACGCCCGGGGCGTGCACGACGCGCTGGACGAAGATCCCCGGGGTGTGCACGCGGGCCGGGTCGAGCTCGCCCGGGTCAACCACCTCTTCGACCTCGGCGATCGTGATGCGCCCCGCCGCCGCGCAGAGCGGGTTGAAGTTCGCCGCGCTCTCGTGGTACACGAGGTTGCCGTGCACGTCGCCGTAGCGCGCGTGCACCAGTGCGAAGTCGGTCGTGATCGCGTGCTCGAGCACGTAGGCGACGCCCGCGAACTCGCGGACCTCCTTTGCGGGCGAGCCGATCGCGATGCCGCCCGACCCGTCGTAGCGCCAGGGCAGGCCGCCCTCGGCGACCTGGGTCCCCACGCCGGCCGGGGTGTAGAAGGCGGGGATGCCCGCCCCGCCCGCGCGCAGCCGCTCGGCGAGCGTGCCCTGGGGCACGAGCTCCACCTCGAGCTCGCCGCTGAGGAACTGGCGCTCGAACTCCTTGTTCTCCCCGACGTAGGAGCCGGTCGTGCGCGCGATGCGCTTGGCCCCGAGCAGCACGCCCAGGCCCGCCCCGTCGACGCCGCAGTTGTTCGAGACCGTCACCAGGTTGGTGCTGCCGAGCTCGTAGAGCGCGCCGATCAGGGTGGTCGGGATGCCGCACAGCCCGAAGCCGCCGACCGCGATCGAGGCTCCGTCGGGAATGTCGGCCACCGCGGCCGCGGCCGATCTGACGAGCTTGTCCATCTTCTCCTCCTTTGACACCATCGAAAACGGAAGATCCGCCTCAGTCCACCAGCGACGCGTAGACCAGCTGCTGGATCTCGCGGCGTACCGGGTAGATCCAACTCGGCAGAAGTTGAGTGTAGAACCCGACGGTGAGCTCCTCGGACGGGTCCACCCAGAAGTAGGTCGACGCGGCACCACCCCAGGCGACGGTGCCCTGGGAGGTCAGGCTCTTGTTGCGCGCCTGGTCGACCACGACCGACAGCCCGAGACCGAATCCCACGCCGGTCTGACCGACCTCGCTGAAGGAGTCGCGCGCGAAGCTGAGCAGGTCGCGCCCTTCGGGCAGGTGGTTCTGGGTCATCAGCTCGATGGTGCGACTCGACAGCAGCCGCACCCCGTCGAGCTCGCCCGCACCGAGCAGCATCGACATGAATCGCTGGTAGTCGTGCGCCGTCGAGAGCAGTCCGCCGCCGCCGGCGAGCAGGCGGGGCTTGCGCGTGGCGGCATCGGCGAGCTCGGGCACGAGCACCGCCGCGCCGTCGGCGTAGGCGTAGAGCTGAGCGAGCCGGTCGAGCTTCTCCTCGGGGCAGTACCAGTCGGTGTCGTGCATCCCGAGCGGCTCGAGGATGCGCCGCGCCACGAACGCATCGAGCGACTCGCCGCTCCAGATCTCGATCAACCGGCCGAGGACGTCGGTGGCGACCGAGTAGTTCCACGCGCTCCCGGGTTGGAAGAGCAGGGGCGCCGAGCACCAGTCGTGCACCGCGTCAGCCAGCGCAACGTCCTCGGGGTAGGCGAGGTCGTAGCCCATCGACCGGTAGAGCTCGTCCACCGGCGTCAGGCGCTGGAAGCCGTAGGTCAGGCCGCTCGTGTGGGTGAGCAGGTGGTGCACGCGCACCGGCTCGATCGCGGCGACGGTGACGGGCGCGCGGGCCGGGCCGCTCACGTACACCCGCGGCGCGCGCAGCTCGTCGATCCACCGGCCCACCGGATCGTTGAGGTCGAAGTGGCCCGCCTCGTAGAGCATCATCGCTGCGACCGCGGTGATCGGCTTGGTCATCGAGTAGAGGCGCCAGATCGTGTCGTCGGTGACCGCGAGCGAGCGCTCGCGGTCGCGGTAGCCGCCGCTGGCGACCCAGGTGAGCGAGCCCCCGCGCGCGACGGTCATCAGCCAGCCCGTGAAGTGGCCCTCGTCGACGTAGCGGCCGAGGTGCGTACGGATTCGGTCCAGGTGGGTGGCATCGAGACCGACCTCGTGGGGTTCTCGATGGATCTCGAGCTCCTTCATCACCGCATCCCTCCCGACCAGTCGACTGCGCGTCGACCCAGGCACAACATACCTCATTTTATGAGACATGAATCACTTGACATTTCTAACGCGTTCTGCTTAACTCAGGTTCACGCGCGTCGTGGGGAGGCGTGATGTCTGGGAGGGATTCATGAGAAGGAACGTACGGATGACTGTGGTGCCACTGGCAGTGGCCACCATGGCCTTGAGCGTGTCACTGGGCACGGTGCAGTCGTCGGCGGCGACGAAGAACACCGCGCCGGTGAAGGTGGGCATCGTGACCGAGGAGACCGGCATCTTCTCGGCCTACGCGACCGAATGGCTGCAGGGCGTGAAGCTCGGCTTCCAATACGCGACCAAGGGCACCAACAAGGTCGACGGCCACCGGATCCAGTTGACGACCGAGGATTCGGCCGACAACCCGACCACCGCGGCGGCCGACTTCAAGAGCTACGTCGGCGCCGGCTACAAGATCATCGGCGGGACCGTGGACTCGAGCATCGCCACCGAGCTCGCCCCGCTCGCCCAGCAGAACAAGGTGCTCTACATTTCCGGCGCGGCCGCGGCCGACCAGATCACCGGCGCCAACCGCTACACCTTCCGCTCGGGTCGCCAGACCTATCAGGACGTGCAGACGGCTAAGTCCTACATCAAGGCCCTCGGCACCGGCAAGACGGTGCTCGTGCTCGGCCAGGACTTCGCCTTCGGCCAGTCCTACGTGACCGACGCGACCCAGGCCTTCGGGTCGCTGGGCGACACCGTCAAGAGTCTGCTCGTGCCGCTGACGACGACGGACTTCACGCCGACCGCCTTGCAGGTCCAAGCCGACCACCCGGACATCGTGTTCCTGGCGTGGGCGGGCGCGACCGGGGCGCCGTTGGCCCAGGCTCTCGACCAGCAGGGGATCTTCGCGAGCTCCAAGGTGGTCACGGGCCTGGCGAACGTCGCCACCTACCAGTTCTACGGGGCGGCCGGGCTGAAGTTCTACTACCTCTCGCTCTACAACTGGCAGTCGCCGCACAACGCGGTCAACACCTACCTGATCAAGGGGATGCTGCGCGAGTACAAGCAGTACCCGGACCTCTTCACCGCAGACGGCTTCGTCTGGGCTCAGATGGTCGTGCGCGCGATCCAGACGGGTCAGGGCACGAACGTCATGAAGATGATCAAGGGACTCGAGGGTTGGAAGTTCCAGGCGCCCAAGGGCATGCAGCAGATCCGCGCGGCGGACCACGCGATGCTCCAGCCGATGTTCCAGGTCCAGCTCGTCTCGTCGGTGACCGGGGTCTACCAGCCAGTGACCCTCGCGACGCTGACCGCCGCGCAGACCGCCCCTCCCGTCTCGGCGCACTTCGGCAGCTGAGTAGTACACCGGTTCCATGAGCGTCGACGTCGAACCCCAGCCCCACGCCCTTCGGGCGTCGGGGCTGGGGTTCCGCGTTGGTGGGGCCACCATCCTCAGCGACATCGACCTCGCCGTCCCCGCGGGCGGCTTCCTCGGGATCATCGGCCCCAACGGCGCCGGCAAGACGACGCTGCTCAACCTGCTGAGTGGGCTGCTCACGCCCAGTGCCGGGACGATCATCCTCGAGGGTCGCGACGTCGCGGGCGTGGCGCCGTCGGGTCGCGCGGCCCTGGGCCTGGGTCGGACGTTTCAGACCTCGAGCCTATTCGACTCGCTGAGCGTCTTTGAGAACGCCCGGCTCTCGGCCCAGGCGCGCCTCGGGGGCAGCGCCCGATTCTGGCGGCGCCCGCGAGCCAGTGACGAGGCCAGTCAGGTCGCCATCGAGGCCCTGGGCGACGTCGGGCTGTCGGCGGTCGCCGACCGGCCGACCGGGGCACTCTCGCACGGCGACAAGCGCAAGCTCGAGCTCGCCATCCTGCTCGCCGCACGAGCGCGCGTGCTGCTGCTCGACGAGCCCATGGCTGGCGTGAACACCGAGGACGTGCCCCGGCTCATGGAGCTGATCGGTCGGCTCCACAGCGAGGGACGGACCGTCTTGATGGTCGAGCACCACATGGCGGTCGTCGTCGGACTGGCCGACACGATCACCGTGCTCGACTCGGGCCGGGTCCTCGCCACCGGCGATCCCGACAGCGTGGTCGCCAACGACGACGTCCAGCGCGCCTACCTCGGACAGCCCCTATGACGAGCGCCGTCTCGATCACCGACCTGCACGTCACCATCGCGGGCTCGCACGTGCTCCAGGGCGTCTCCATCGAGGTGCCCGTCGGCGGGGTCACCGCGCTGCTCGGGCGCAACGGCGTCGGCAAGACCACGACGCTGCGCGCGCTGCTCGGCCTCGTGCCGAGCACCGGCGCGATCTCGGTGCTCGGCACCGACGTGCGCGGCTGGCCGACGCACCGCATCGTGCGCCTGGGCGTCGGCTACGTGCCCGAGGACCGCGACGTCTTCGCCGGGCTCACCGTCGCCGAGAACCTGCGGCTCGCCGAACGCATCGACGAGCCGCGCTACGACGACGTCTACGCGATCTTCCCCGAGCTGGCCGAGCGCACCCGCCAGCGCGCCGGCACGCTCTCGGGCGGCCAACAGCAGATGGTCTCGATCGCGCGGGCGCTGCTCAACGGCTGGCCGCTCCTGCTCGTGGACGAGCCCTCCAAGGGACTCGCGCCGCGTCTGGTGAGCGAGCTCGCCGACACCCTCGAGCGCGTGGCGTCGCTCGCGACCGTGCTGCTCGTCGAGCAGAACCTCGCGGTCGTGCGCCGCCTCGCAGAGCGCATCGTCGTGCTCGACCACGGCGAGGTCGTGCACGCGGGCGACGCCGTCGAACTGGCGGATCCCGAGCTCGCCCGGCGATTCCTCGGGGTGACGGGGGCCCGATGAACGTCTTTCTCGCACTCACCTTCAGCGGGATCGCGCTCGGCGCGGTCTACTTCCTCGCCGCCTCGGGCCTCTCGCTCATCTACGGGCTGATGGACATCTTGAACTTCGCCCACGGGCTCTTCATGACCCTCGGCGCCTACGTCGCCTGGGACGTCGCCTCGCACCTGCCGGCCTCGTGGGGCGCGCCACTGCTCTTCGTGATCGCCCTCGTCGCGTCGATCCTCGGCGGCGCCCTCGCCGCCGGGCTCACCGAGGTCATCATCATCCGACCGCTCTACGGCCGACCCATCGGCCAGATCCTGGTCACGATCGGGCTCGACCTCGCGGTCGTGGGCCTGCTGCTCGGCGGGTTCGGCAGCAACTCGCTGTCGGTCCCGGTGCCACTCTGGCTGATCGAGGCCTCCCACGTGGGCGGGCTCAGCCTGCCCAACAGCGACTTCGTGGCCCTCGTCGCCGGGGTCATCGTGCTCGTGTCACTCGAACTGTTCCTGCGCCAGACCCGCTACGGCATCACCATCCGTGCCGGGGTGGAGAACCGCGACATGGTGAGCGCCCTGGGCATCAACGTCGGTCGCGCCTTCACCCTCGTGTTCGTGATCGGTGGGGCGATGGCCGGCCTCGCCGGCCTGCTCTACGCCGTCGTCTTCAGCGGCGACCTCATCTCGCCCACCCAGGGCGACAGCCTGCTGATCTTCGCCTTCATCGTCGTCGTGATCGGGGGCCTCGGCTCGATCCGCGGCTCGGCCGTCGCCGCGCTGATCGTCGGGCTCGTCCAGGACTACGCCAACTTCTACCTCGGCAGCCACCCCGGCATGGCCGAGATCGGCAACCTGTCCGTCGTGCTGCTGCTCGCACTCGTGCTCGAGTGGCGTCCGCGCGGGCTCTTCGGGAGCACGCTGTGAGCCGGCGTCGCGGCGCGATCGGCTTGGGACTGGTCGTGCTCGGTGCGCTGATCCCCTACATCGGCCTGCACCTGCCCTGGGTCCTGCCGAGCACGGTCAACGTGGTCAACTCGACGGGCACACTCACGGTCCTATCGCTCTGCTTCATCTTCGCCGGCGTCGCGCTCGGCTACGACGTCATCTTCGGCTACACCGGGCTGCTCTCGCTCGGGCCGGTGATGTACTTCGCGACCGGCGTCTACGTCTTTGACATCACGCTCACCCACTGGAACTGGCCGCTCGTACCGGCCCTGCTCGCGACCTTCGCCACGTCACTCGTGCTCGCGGTGGTACTCGGGGCGATCGCGCTGCGCGTGAGCGGCATCGCCTTCACGATGGTCACCCTCGCCTTCGCCCAGGCCTTCTACTACCTCATCGAGGACAACCCGCACGGTCTGACCGGCGGGGACACCGGGCTCGCGCTCTACTCCTCGAGGCTGCCCGCCTTCATGTCCGGCGCGGTCTCTAACACCCGCAACCTCTACTGGATCGCGCTCGGGTTCCTCGTCGTCTCCTACGCCGTCGTCTGGCTCGTGACCGAGTCGGCCACCGGCCACGTCTTCGTCGCCATCCGTGAGAACGAGCGCCGCCTCGAGGTGCTCGGGGTGCACCCCTTCCGCTACAAGCTCGCCGCCTACACCCTCTCGTCGCTCGTCGCCACCGGCGGCGGCGTCGCCTACATCCTGCTCATCGGCACGGCCGTGCCGAGCGCGGTGGCCTCGGTCACTGTGACCCTCTCGATCCTGATCATGGTCGTGCTCGGCGGGGCCGGGACCCGCTGGGGCGCGGTCACCGGCGCCATCGTCTACGTCTATCTCCAGCAGTACCTGCTCAAGGTCGCGGCCGAGCCGTCCTTCGCCTCGCTGCCCGCGTTCTTGCGCGTGCCCCTCTCCCAGCCGCAGTTCCTGCTCGGTGCGATCTTCGTGCTCTTCGTGATCTTCGTGCCCGGCGGCGTCGCCGGGGTGGTCGT
>JAJXTB010000055.1:0-6718 GCA_021784205.1 Actinomycetes bacterium | reverse complement strand
GACGCCGCGCGCACCGTGACCGGCACCCCGATCTCGATCGACGGCGGCTGGGTCGCGCAGTAGGGACGGCGCGGCGCGCGAAGTTCCCTACCATGGGTAGCGGTGAGCACGCCCAACCACATCCCGGACCAGAGCGGTCGCACGATCGGCCGTGAGTGGCTGATCGGCTCGCTGACCGGCGCGATCGCCATCGCGTCGGTCGTGCTCGGCCGGCACTTCCGCCACCTCGAGACACGCCGCGCCGACGCGCTCGTCGCGGGCGCCGCGGTCGTGCTCGTGCTCAGCGGGATCTACGCCGTGCGCTACATCGCGCGCGCCTTCGGCCGCACGATCGTGCGCTCCTCCTCGCTCAGTGCCGGCGCCACCGCGCGGCTCGTCATCGACGGCATCGGCGTCGTCGCCCTGATCTTCGGCCTGTTCGGCGTGCTCGGGGTGTCCCTGCAGCACCTGCTGATCGGCGCGGGGGTCACCGGGGTCATCGTCGGCATCGCCGCCCAGCAGAGCCTGGCGAACGTCTTCGCCGCGGTGGTGCTGCTCTTCGCCCGGCCCTTCGTGGTTGGCGAGCGGATCAGGATCCGCTCGGGCGTGCTCGGGGTGCTCGACGTCCAGGTGCTCGGCGCCGGGCTGACCTACGTAACGGTGCGCACCGAGGACGGTGTCTTGAAGATCCCCAACTCGGTGATGCTCGCCTCGGGCATCGGCCGTCTAAGCGACGACGGCACCGTCCAGCACTGACGGACCCACGCGCCGCTAGGGCCCCGGCGTGCCGTTGGGCCCGCAGGACCGCGGATCCCAGGGCTGCAGTGCCTGGGCGACCGGGGTCGGCGCGGAGAACTGGCTGTCGGCGCGCACGAGGGTCGGGTCGAGCACCGACGTGGTGGTCGTGCTCGAGGCGGCCGTCGACTTCGTCGCGGCGCTGGTCGTGCTCGGGGCCTTCACGCTCGTCGTCGCGTGCGGCGCCGCGACGACGGCGAGGTCCGAGCCGGTCACGACCATCACGTCCGCACCCCTCGTCGGGCCGAGCGCCATGACCGCGGGACCACTGAGGTGCTCGATCACGGCCTCGGCCATGCCGATCGAGGCCGGCGTCGCGCTCGCGTGGTAGACGACGGTCTCGGCCTTGGTGCCGACCGGGGGCAGGCTGCCAGCGGTCGTCGCGGCGAAGCCGTAGCGGCGAAGCGCCGCGGTTGTCGTGACCGCCTGGGCCGGGACCCCGGTGCCGCCGTAGACGGCGACCGACACGTGGCTCGGCGTGGGCAGCGCCGCGCCGTTCATGGTGTTGACCGACGGGCCCACCTCAAGGAACTGGCGGGTCACCGACGTGACGGCCGGGCCGATCGGGAACTCGACGTCGCCGTAGTAGTAGCCCTGGTAGAGGTAGCTGCCGGTCTCGACGAGCACGACCGGCATCGTGACCTGGGGCACGCTCGAGATCGACACGCCCGCGAAGTTGCTCGCGAGGCTCAGCATGTCGCTGAGCGAGAAGCTCGAGTCGACCTCGAGGTTCGGCGCGATCGCGGTCGCCAGGCGCTGGTCGGTCACCGGGTTGCCGAGGCCCTTGGCCTTCAGCGCCGCAGCCACCACGCGCAGGAACTCGTGGTCGCGGCGGATGCGCGCGAGGTCGCTCAAACCCTCCTGGGGCCAGGTCAGGTGGTTGGGGCCGTAGCCGGCGAAGCGGATCTGCAGGTGCCGGGCCCGTACGACCTGCAGCGCCTGGTAGCCGTCGAGGTGCTGGCAGCCCGTGTGGGTGATGTTGAGGCCCGAGTAGGCGTCGAAGATCTCCATCGGGAAGTACATGTTGATCCCGCCGAGCACGTTGACCACGCTCGCGAAGGTGTCGAAGTTGAGCTCGATGTAGTGGTTGATCGGGATGCCGAAGTCGTTCTGGATCGCCGAGACCAGCTGGGACGGCCCCTGGTAGAGCGCGGCGTCGATCTTGTTCGCCCCCGTCGTACGCGCGTTGGGCACGAAGACGTCACGCGGGATCGACAAGAGCGTGACGCGCTTGGTCGAAAAGTTCAAGTGCACGATCATCACGACGTCGCTGTTCACGCCGGTGACTCCCTGGGAGCACAGGCCGTAGGCCTTGTTCTGGACCGCCAGCGCGCAGCGCGAGGTCGACCCGACGAGCAGGACGTTCTCGGTGTTGTTGTACTGGATGGCCTCGTGCTTCACCACGACGCGGTGCACGAGCGAGTTCAGGTAGAAGTAGTCCCCCACGGCCGCCCCGACGACGATCACGACGAGCGCGAGCAGGACGATGGCGATCGTGCGACCCCGGTGGCCACGGCGGCGGTGACGGGCGCGCCGGCGTCGGGGACCCGACGGTTCGGCGCTACGCGAGGGGGGGTCGGAAAGCACCGAACGAATCTACCCGCGCCGTCGCGCCTCGACACGGCGCCCCGCAATCTCGCTACCGTGATGCCAACTGGGGGGTGCCGTGGCGTTCGACCGAGAACTGGCCGATGACCTGCGCGCCTGCGCCACCGACCCGGTGCGCGCGATGGCGAGCGACCAGCTGTCGCCCGAACAGAAGGTCGACGGGGCCTTCGGTCCCGGCTTCTTCGTCGATCGCTCGTGGGACTTCGGCCTCGCGGTGCATCGCGACGGCTCCTACGGGTGGGACGGCGGGCTGAGCACCTCGTTCCTCGTCGACCCACCTCGGCGAGTCGTCGTGATCGCGTTGACCACGCGGATGTTCGAGTCGCCCGCGACTCCCGCCGTGCACCAAGACCTGCGCGCGATCGCCCGGCGCGGTCGCTGACGTGCGCCCGCGCGACGGGCTATCGCGCGATCCGACGAGGGGCGACGCGCTGAGTTCGCGCGAGACCGACCGCCTACACTGCATCGCGTGGAGTCCTCACACGTCCCCCTCGTCCGTCGGGTCCTGTTCGCGCTCGCGGTCCTGGGACCGCTTGGCGCGTCCGCGCCGGTGGGCTCGGTGAGCCCGCCGGCTTGGCAGGCGGCACGCATCACCACCCTGCCGAGCGGCGCGAAGGGCCTCTACCAGGGCTACCTGCCCACCCTCGCCTGCCCGACGACTGGCAACTGCGTCGCCGCCGGGGTCTACAACGACCACGCGAACGTGCCCCAGGGCCTCGTGCTTTCCGAGGTGAACGGCGTCTGGCAGTCGCCACGCACGATCGTCCCGCCGAGTGACGCGGCGACGGTCGCCGCCACGACGCCGATGAGTGTCGCCTGCAGCACCGCAGGCAACTGCGCGATCGTGGGCACCTACCAGCTCGGAAGCGGCGACACCCAGTCCTTCGTCACCATCGAGGTGAACGGCGTCTGGCGCCCGGCGACGCGCGTCGCCCTGCCGAGCAACGCCCTCGCCAAGGGCCAGAACGCGCAGCTGCGCGCCGTCGCGTGCCCGAGCACCGGCAACTGCAGCGCGGTCGGCACGTACTTCACCAACGCGACCAACCCCGTGCTCGACGGGTTCGCAATCGACGAGGTCAACGGCGTTTGGGGCGCACCCCAGGTCCTCGCCGCGCCAGCCAACGCCAACGCGAACCCGTTCCCGACCACCGCGCAGGTGGCCTGCTCGTCGGCTGGCGACTGCAGCGCGATCGGGAGCTACGTGGACGACCAGAACGTCCAGCACGCCCTGGTCTTCAGCGAGCGCAACGGCATCTGGGCGACGGGCCAAGTCGTGAGCCCCCCAGCGGACGCGAGCCTCTACGCCCACGCGTCCCTGATCGCGCTGGCTTGCGCGCCGTCGGGCGCGTGCACGGCGGTGGGCACCTACTACGACCACCGCGGCGCCACCGAGGTCTTTGCCACGACCAACGCGCGCGGCGCGTGGTCGGCCGGGCTACCGGTGGCGATGCCGGCCAACGCCGCGACCAACCCCAAGGCCTTCTTCTACGGCTTCCAGGACATCGCCTGCGCGAGCGCCACCAGCTGCAGCGCCGGCGGGCAGTACCGGGCCCGCGGCGGCCTCTACGAGGGCTTCCTCGCCGACGAGGTGAACGGGGTCTGGCGTCGCGCGACCGAGCTCGCCCTGCCGACCGGGGCGACCGCAGCGGGCAAGAACGGCGGGGTCGTCGCCCTGTCGTGCGTCACGGCGGGCAACTGCCGCGCCGGCGCCGCCTACCTCGACGGAGCCGGTCACTACCAGGGGCTCGTGGCGAGCCAGGTGAACGGCCAGTGGCGCACCGGCACCAAGATCGTGCTACCCAACGGCGCAGCGAGCGTCGGGGTCGCCGGCGGGGTCTACGCGCTCATCTGCCACCAGGACAATCGTTGCACGGCGACCGGCAGCTACCTCGCGGGCGGCACGACCTACCAGGGCTTCAGCGTCACCACGAACTGAACAAGATTCACCTCGCGGCTACGCCACGGCCTTGCCAGGATCACCTTCCGATAACCCGTACTCCGTACCGTGGTCCCGTGGCCAGCCTCGACGATCGCTCTCCCTCGACACACTCGTGGTGTGGCCGCACCTCGCCGGTGGCCCCGTGACCAATCCCGACGGCCGCCACGTCGTACTCGTCGTCGAGGACGAGCCCAGCTACCAGGACGCCCTCAACGTCGGCCTGACGATCGAGGGCTTCGTCGTCGTCGGGGCCACGACCATCCGCCAGGCCCGCGAGGTGATGGCGCGCTCGACGCCGAGCCTCGTGCTGCTCGACGTCATGCTGCCCGACGGCTCGGGGGTCGACTACTGCCGCGAGATCCACGAGACCCTTCGCACGCCGGTGATCATGGTCTCGGCGCGCACCAGCGAGGTCGACGTCGTGCTCGGCCTCGAGATCGGGGCCGCCGACTACGTCACCAAGCCCTACCGCCTGCGCGAGCTCGTGGCGCGCATGCGCGCGGTGCTGCGCCGCCCCCTGGCCCCGACGGCGGTCGACGGGCGCATCGTCGTGGGCGAGCTCGACGTGGATCTCGCGCGTCGGTCGGTGACCAAGGGCTCGGTGCCCATCGAGCTCAGCCGCAAGGAGTTCGACCTGCTCGCGCTCTTCGCCGAGCACCGCGGCCAGGTCGTCACGCGCGAGCAGTGCCTCGACGCGCTGTGGTGGGGGCTCGACCTCGTGGACACGCGCACGCTCGACACCCACGTCAAGCGCCTGCGCCAGAAGATCGAGGACGACCCGCCCCGCCCCCGACACCTGGTCACCGTCCGCGGCGTGGGATTCCGACTCGACGACTGACCGGTACAGTCTCGCTATGAGACCCGGCGACCTCGCACCCGACTTCACCCTGACCGACCAGCGGGGCGTGGCGCGCTCACTCGGCGGCCTGCTCGAGGCCGGACCGGTGGTGCTCTTCTTCTACCCCGCGGCGATGACCACGGGCTGCACCCGCGAGACCTGCCACTTCCGCGACCTGGGCGCCGAGTTCGCCGCGCTCGGTGCCCAGCGCATCGGCATCTCGATGGACGACGTCGCCAAGCAGTTCGCCTTCGGCGACGCCAACCACCTCGACTACCCACTGCTCGCCGACGTCGACGGCCGCGTCGCCAAGGCCTACGGCGTCAAGCGCGCGTTCGACCTGCTGCGCGTGCGCCGCACGACGTTCGTCATCGCGCCCGACCGACGCATCATCGAGGTCGTGCACAGCGAGACGAACATGAACGCGCACGCCGACCGCGCCCTCGAGGCGCTGCGCGCGCGCCGCTGACTAGCCGCCGATGATCGCGGCGGCGGGGTCGGTGATGAAGCGACCGATGTGCGCGATCGCCGCCGAGGCCAGGGCCCCGTCGATCTGACGGTGGTCGAAGGACATCGACAGGTCGACGGTCGGGCGCGCGACGACGTCGTCGCCCACGACCCACGGGCGCTTGGCCATCTGGCCGACCGCGATGATCGCCCCGGTGCCCGGCGGCAGGATCGGCACGGCCCCGTCGACGGCGAACGGGCCGACGTTGGTGATCGACAGGGTCGTCTGGAGCATCGCCTCGGGCGTCGTCGTGCCGGCGCGCGCCACGTCGACGAGCTCGTTGAGCGCCACGGCCATGGCGCGCAGGTCGAGGGTGTCGGCGCCCTTGATGTTGGGCACGATCAGCCCGCGCGGGGTGTTCGCCGCGATGCCGAGGTTCACCCGGCGCCGCACCACGACCTCCTGGGCCGCGGCGTCGAAGCTCGAGTTGAGCCCGGGGAAGTGGCGCGCCGCGTCACAGACCGCGAGGGCCACAACGGCGAGCGGCGACAGGCGCACGCCCGCGAAGTTCGGCCGCTCGCGCAGGCTCTCGAGCAATGCCACGGTCCCGGTCGCCTCGACTCGCACCCAGACCGCGGCGTGGGGCGCCCCGAAGGCGCTCTGGACCATCGCGTCGGCCATCGAACGCAGGACGCCGCGCACGGGGATCCGCTCCTCGAGCGGACCGCTCGACCAGGGTTCGAGCTCGCGACCGACGAAGCGCGACGTCGTGGTGACCGGCGCGAGGGTCGTCGTCGGCGCGACCGCGGGTGTTCCCGCGAGGGCGCGCTCCACGTCGTCGCGCGTGATCAGCCCGTCGCGACCCGTCCCGAGGATCGTGGCGAGGTTGAGGCCGTGCTGCTTGGCGTAGAGCCGGACCGGCGGAGTCGTGCGCACTGGCCGCGACGCGGCCTCGGCGGTCGCGGGCGCGGCCGGTGCGGCGGTCGCCGTTGGCGCGGCGGGGGTACGCCTGCGCCGGCGCGTGACGACGGCGTCGTCCTCGGCGACCCCGTAGCCGACGAGCACCGGCGTGCGGCCGGCCCCGGCGGGGGCGGCCTCGGCCGGTGCCGCG
>JAJXTB010000054.1 GCA_021784205.1 Actinomycetes bacterium | reverse complement strand
TGAGCAACTCGTGCACCAGCAGAGCCATCGACACGACGTTGGCGAGTGTGATGACGGCGATGAGAAACAGGGTCAATCGCCGAACCGACGGGGCCTCACTGGGCTGACGGTGGCGACGCATCGAGAGTGGAATGAGCGGCAAGACGATCAGGATCGGCAGCAGCCAGCGCGGTCCCACCACCAGTCGGTGGGGCAAGACCACGTAGAGGGCCGCGCAGACGACCAGCGCGAGCGACGCCGGCCACCGCGGTTCGGGGTGGACCTCGTCGTTCACGGGCTAATTGATCTGGACCCGGCCCAGCGAGGCGATCGCCCCCGGGCGTAAGAAGGCTCCGAGCGGCGACGGCCCGAAGACGCGCGACAACAGTGCGGGATCGAGCGTCTTGACCTGCGACGCGGGCGGCGCCGTGATGTGGGCGGGCTGGTTGTAGGAGAGGACCGTCGCCGAGATCGACGCGCGGCTGTGCGGCGAGGACACCGCGAAGCTGGACGAGACGAGCTCGCCCTGGCTGCCGGTCGTGATCGTGAAGGTCACGTCGGCCTTGCGCGGCAGTGACAGGGGCAACGAGCTCGGCATCGAGATGTCCACCGCGTTGCGGTGGAAGCGATACGTGGTCAGGTAGCCCGAAGTGGTCACTGACTTCGAGGTGAAGCCGCTGATGAGAGCGACGTCGGGCTTGGTCATCTCCAGGGACAGCCCGTAGAGGGAGGGCGGCGACGTCTTCATCGCGAGCCAGGGCGCGCCGGCGATCGTCGACAGATTGGCGAGGCCCACGTAGAGGTGCTTCTTCACCAATCGCAGATCGACTCCCACAGTGGAAAAAGCCATCGGCACGTTGAGCTGGGCGTCCACGGCGTTGGTCGCGAAGTTCACGTTGAGCATCCCGGTCACGTCGTATTGCTGACCCGCGGAGATCGTGAGTGCCAACTGGGCCGAGTGCGGCGGATATCCGTTCAGGGCCAGGGGATCCCTGGTCGGGCTGCCGGGCGTGGAGTCCGTGGCAGCGATCACGATGCCGGTAACGGTGAGGGCGACGGCCACCACAGCGAGAAGGACTGACGCTGCACGAGATGACACGGCCATTGCCCCACCCTACCGGTCAGGCCGGGGCCCAATCCTGGATCAAAAGCGACGCGGCTCGTCCAAGAGCCGGCTGAGAAGCTCATGGGCGATGTTGCGTCCGCTCGCGATGAAGCCGATGCGCGACGCGGCGTCGCCGACCAGGTTGGTCGCGATCGCGGCGTAGGGGGTGCTCGCCGATCCTTCGAGGACGAGGCCGTTCGTCTCGGCGCCTTCGCGCACGGCCGCGCGGATCTCGATCTCGGGCACCAGCACCAGGCGCACCCCGTGGGTGGCGATGATGTCGTTAGTCACGGCGCCTTCGTCGCCCCCGCCCGCCAGTCCGTCGGCGATTGTCGCGTGGTGCACCACCTCGGACATCGGCGTCCCGCGCAGCACGTGGTACATCGCCGCGCTCTCTTCGGGCTGCACGCCGGTGACGACGACGTCGCCGCGTCCGTGCTCGTCGCGCGAGATCAGCACTCCCGAGATGAGCCCGCCCCCGCCGACCGGCACCACCAGGTGCTCGATGTCTGGTGCCTGCAGAATCAGCTCGTCAAAGACCGTCGCCTGACCGGCGATCACGTGTGGGTCGTTGAAGGGCGAGATGTAGTGCAGCGAGCGCTCCACGGAGAGTTCCATCGCGTGAGCCTGGGCCTCGTCGTAGGAGGAACCGTGCTGAATGAGTTCGATGTCGTAACGGCTCAGCTTCTTGACCTTGGCCGCCGACGCATTCGCCGGGACCACGACGGTCGCGCGCACGCCGAGCAGCGACGAAGCGTGCGCGATACCGAGTCCGTGATTGCCCGCCGAGGACGTGATCACCGCTCCGGCGGGGTCCTCGCGGTGCGCGGCGCTGATCGCGGCCAGCGCACCGCGGATCTTGAACGAGCCCGTCACCTGCAGGCCCTCGAGCTTGGCGTAGACCCGTCGGCCGCGAATGTTGATGGCGACGCTCGGCGTGGGCGTGAGGTACTGGGCGACGACTCGGCGCGCAGCCTCGAGATGGTCGGACGTGGGTGGTTGAACAGATCGAATCATGTTTCCTCTCGTCCGACATTAGCCCTGGCCACCTGGGTGCCATTCCAACCCGCCGGTAATGTCGACGCGTGCACGCGCTCTCTGGTGATGTTCTCGTTGCGGCACTCGCGTACGTCGGCACGATGGTCGACGACTACTTCGCCTTCGCCGCCCAACTCGCAGTGACACCCGCCGCACGGCACCGTCGCGTGGCCTGGGCCCAGGTGCTCGGCGTGGGCGCTCTCGTGGGAATCGCGGCCGCGGTGGGTTCGGCGCTCTCTGCCGTCCCCCTGCGCCTGGTGGGCGTACTCGCCATCGCGCCCTTTGCGCTGGCCGTGCACGCGTGGCGTCGGCGCGACGAACCCTCACGCGAGCAACACCGGCGCGGGGCGGCGACGACGTTCCTCGCGACGCTCGCCCTGGGTGGCGACAACGTCGCGGTGTGGACTCCACTGCTGCGCGCCACCGGCGTCATCGGCGCCCTCGCGATGCTCGCCACCTTCGCCGTCCTCGAGTTCGCCTTCGTGACGTCGGCCCAAGCCCTCGCCGCGCGAGCGAGCGTCGTCGCATGGGGTGCGCGCCACTCGTCGCGTCTCGTGCCGATCGTCTACGGCGCGCTCGGCGTGTTGATCCTCTTCGAGTGCCACACCCTGTAACCAGGGGCGACCACTAGCCTCTACGTAATGCCCGCGTCCCCAGAGCAGACCCTGCGTCGGCTCACGCTCATCGTGGCCCTGCAGTGGACCGGGGCCACATTGGGGCTCCCTTTGCTGCCGCTCTTCCTCGAGCACCGAGGAGGCACGCCGAGTGTGATCGGCGTGATCCAGGCGTCGTTCTTCATCGCCGGCGTGGCCACGCAGTACCTGATGGGCCACGTCGCCGACCGCTTCGGTCGCCGGCGCATCCTCATCACCAGCCTCGTGGTCTACGGCTTCGCGTCGATGACCTATCTCCTGCCGTTGCACGCGCCCTGGTTCGCCTTGACGCGTGTCTTCCAGGGCGCGTCGGCGAGCGCCTTCGAGGTCGCGGCGCTCTCGGCGGTCTCGGCGCTCTTTCCCGAGGCGCGCCGCGGCCGCGCTATCTCGCGCATCCTCGCCGCCCAGCTCTTCGGCGTCGCGATCGGTCCGCTGATCGGCGTAGCGGTGAACGTGAACGCCCTCGGTTGGGCCTTCTTCGTCACCGGCCTCATCAGCCTCGGCGCGGCGCTGCGCTCAACCCACCTCGACCTCGGCGAGTCGGACTTCACGTCGGGTCCGCTCATTCGCCTGCGCTGGAACCGACAGCTCGTCGGCGCCCTCGTCGCCGCGAGCGCCAGCGGCATGACGGTGGGCGTCTACGAGGCGTGCTGGACCCTCCTGATGCACGCGCACCACGCCTCGACGCTGCAGATCCGCCTCAGCTGGACGATGTTCGCCGTCCCCTGGGTGGCCCTGAGTCGCGTCGGCGGCTGGCTCGCCGACCACGCCAATCGCCGCGCGATCGCCCTGATCGGCCTCTTCAACGGCGCGTTCTTCCTCGCGCTCTACCCGCACATCCACTCCAACGTGGCCCTCGTGAGCTTGGGCTCCCTCGAGGCCGTCGCCACGTCACTGTCGATGCCCTCAGTGTCCTCGCTGCTCACCCAGGGCGCCCACGACCGCGAGCTCAGTCGCCGCCAGGGGCTGTCTTCGACCGCGAGCACGGCGTCGCTCGCCCTGGCCGCCGCATTCTCGGGCGTGCTCTTTACCAAGGACCCGGCGCTGCCCTTCACGCTGGTCGCCATCACGTCGGCCACGCTGGCCTCCACCACCCTGTGGTGGTGGAGGAGCGTCCACGGTCGGGTCTCGGTCTAGCGGACTACTTCTTCCAGATCTGGTCCCAGCGGGTCGATCCGCCGTCGGGGTTCAGGCAGCGCGTGACTCCGTCGCCGGCCGTGGCGAACGCCCAGTTCTGGACGTTCGTGCGCGCGGCCCACGCGGTGACGAGGGTGTTGAGGAACAGGTACGGAATGTCCTTGGCGAAGCGCGCGTTCACCGTGGCCCAGGCCCCCTTGTAGGCGGCGCTGTTGGGCTTGGACGCGAGGGCCTTGAGCATCGAACCTTCGATGACCGGGTCGCCCTGGTGCGCGAAGTTCACCGCTCCCGCGATGAAAGTACCCGCGGGCAGCGCCGACAGCCCCATCCCACCCTGGGTAAGCGGGGTGGTCGCCGGCTGAGAGTTCCACCACACGTAGTTGATCGAGGGGTCCACCCCGCCGAACTGGTTCCACGAGGAGCAGTCGTACTCGCCCAGGATCACGTTCTGGATGAGCTGGGACTGCGTCGAGGGCCGCGGGGTCACCGTGATGCCGATCGCGCCCAGCTGCTGCTGGATGAACGCGAAGAGCTTCTGCTCCGAGGAGCTGCCCGAGACGATGTCGATGACAAATCCCACCTTGGAGACGCCGTTCTTGGCCTTGTAAGCCTCGACCAAAGACTTGGCCTTCTTCGGGTTGAACGCCGGGTACTTGGGGTTGCGGTAGTACTGCGAACTCTTGCGATAAACGCCGTCGGCGACCGCGCCGACACCCCCGGCGATCACCTTCTGGTACGCGGTGCGATTGATCGCCATCGCGCACGCGTGACGGATCGACACGTCGTTCAGCACCGGCTTGAGCTTCGTGTTCCACGACAGCGTCGAGGGGTCCACGGCCCCCAGGGTTCCCATCCAGTCGGCCATCTGCACCTGTTGGGGCACGGGTTGGCCCTGCATCAGGTACGACAGGGCGCCCGGCACGCCGGCGCCGGCGAACTCACCGGCCCAGGCGAAGTACTGGTTCATCGTGCCCGTGGTGTTGACGATCAGGCAGTTGACCGACGGGTCGAGCGGGTCGTTCACGTCCGTGCGGTACGTGATGCCCTTCATGTGCTTGAGCGCCGCCACGCTCGCGCCGTCCTGGGTGAGGATCATGTCAACCTGGCCCGACTGCAGGGCCTGGTTGCGCGTCGGGTCGTCGGGGATCGTGTGAAAGCTGATCCCGTCGAGGTAGGGCAACTGGCGGTTGTGCGCGTCGGCGCGCCAGTAGTTCTTGTTCTTCTTGAAGTTCGACTGGTAGCCCACCTGCCACGAGGTGACGACGAAGGGGCCGGTCCCAAGCGGATTGCCGGTATAGCCCTTCACCAACGAGCTCGGGTGGGCCATGTAGGCGGTCTGCTGCTCGCTCAGCGCGCTGATCGGGAACGTCGAGAACGGTATGACCAGGTTGAAGACCACCGTGTAGGTGTCCGTAGCTGTCACCTTGGCGATGATCGGACGGATCGCTGTGCCGACCGTCGGGTCGGCGGCCGCAGCGTTGAAGTTGGCCACAACGATGTCCGCATTAAAGGGATCGCCGTTGCTGAAAGTGACACCCTGGCGTAATTTCACCGTCCACACCGTGTAGGAGGAGTTCGGCGTCGCCGACAGGGCCAGCATCGGCACCCACGTCTTGCCGTTCGCCGACGCGACGAACAGTGCGTCATAGAGTGCATTCGCGACACAAAAGCCCGACGCGTCCATCTTGCCCTGAGCCCCGTTGAAATTGTGGTAGTTCGGCACGTCGGAGATCAGTCCGACCTTGAGCGTGCCGCCCATCTTCGGCCTACCGGAATTGATACCCGTCGCGGCGCTCGCGAAGTCCGCGACGAGCCCGTCGACAACGGTTCCGGCCATCGCCACCCCACCGATGGTCGCCGCCGAGTGCGTCAAGAACCTGCGACGATCCACAGTTGCGGACATATTCCCCCACTTTCACCGAGAACCAGTCCCCCCCGGTTCTCCTGCGCAACTTAGCAAGAACCTCTATTCGCGCACGGTCACGGATTCGGAGAATGATCTCAGCAAGCCACACAACGAACCCGGGTGTCGCCACCCGGGTTCGTTGCCGTTGGGGGATACTGCGAAATGATCTAGTCGCCAAGTCCCGAGGTCACGCTCGCCGCGACGCCCGCACCGACACCGACCTGGGACTGACCGTCACCCTGGGACTGACCGTCACCCTGGGACTGACCGTCACCCTGGGACTGGCCGTGGCCGTGGCCGTGGTCGTGGCCAACTCCGAGACCAAGTCCGAGGCCGAGGCCGAGGCCGTGGCCGTGGCTGTCACCGTGGACGTCTCCGTGGGCCTCTTCGCCCAGCGCCAGTCCGACACCCTGGTTGTTGTCGTCGCCCTGACCGTTCTCATCGCCCGATGTCGTGGCGCTCGGGCTCAGGCCGACCGAGAGAGCGTTGAACGTACCCGACGTCAGCTCCACGCCCAGAGCCCCGACGTAGGAGCCCACCTGCACATCCGCGACGCTGGCGCTCGATCCCTGCAGGTAGAAGTTGGTGAGCGAACTGGTCTGGATGTCCACGGTCGCTCCCGAGGTCGTCGTGATCGTGATCACGCCGTTCGAGACGCCGGTGACCTGACCGGTGACGTGACTGAGCTCGATGTCGATCGAACCGGCTGTCCCCGCGGTGCTGGAGGACTCCACCGACACCGACTCACCAATCGCGAGGAAGCTCGGCGGCACCGTGGTGTCGCCCGCGCGAACGGTGGTGGATGCGTCAATCGCATAGGTCACTGTGGACCCGCCTCCGGTCGTGACGGTAAACGAGGTTGCCGACAGCGCCGAGATGACGCCCTCGGCGTTCACCGGCGTCGACGTTGACGGGGCACCAGACGATGACGAAGTGATTGCCACGCTGGCCGCGACGGTCGCGTCACTCGACGAAGGAGTGACTGTCACCTCGTCACCAAGGGCGAGATTGCTGATCCCGCCCGCAACACCGTTGTCGGTGATGCTTGTCGTGGTGTTGACCGTGAAGGTCGTCGTGCCCGACGAACTCGTCACGGAGATCGTGGTCGGGCTCATCGCGCTGATGACGCCCTCGATAGTGCCGGTGCTCTGGTCGTTGCTGGTCAGAACGGTGCCCAGCATCGTCGTCGACGCCGACGGGGCGGAGGACGTGTGGGTTGACGCGGCGGCAACGCCGATCCCCGCCGCGGCCACCGCCAGGGTCACGGCAGCCGACGCGCTCAGGCGCTTGATGACCGTATTCCTCTTGGAGCGATACATGTTGACAACCTTTCAGTAGCGGACGAAACCATCCTCGCCAGCCAGCCTGAGAGGAGTCTGTGGTGCCCGTCAGAAGGCAGTGAAACTCGGAATTAACAGAGTGGAAACGTTTCGGGCCGCCAATGGCGCGCCGCGCCAGAGCGATCGGGCAGACTATCCGCGTACGACCAGCCCCTCACGGGGTCGTATCGGATGTCCACATCTATTAGGGAGGACCACACCAGTGGCAACAACCATTGACTCACACGACGGGTCAGCCGAGGATCAACCATTCCACATCGAACAGCACGGGATCGACCTCATCCCCGATTCGGAGCGCTGGGCCACCCCGCGCAACATCGGGGCGTTATGGGCGGGAACGTCGATCAACGTCGAGTACTTCGTGTACGGCGCACTGCTCATGGGATTTGGATTCAGCTTCACCACCGCGCTGAGCATCATCATCATCGGCAACATCTCGTTCCTCTTACTGGGCGTGGCGTCGCTGCAGGGCCCCGAGGCCGGAACGACTGCCTTTACAATCAGCCGAGCCGCGTTCGGCCTGCGAGGATCGCGCCTGGTGAGCTTCTTCAACTGGATCACCCAGTTGGGCTTTGAGACCGAGGGCCTGATTCTCATCGTCGGCGCGGCGCTCGTGCTCTCCCAGATGGCGGGCATCCACGTGTCTAGCCCGCTAAAGGTCACCTACATCATCGTGGCGGCCGCCATCCAAGCCGTCTTGCCATTCCTCGGACACGCCACCATGGTCAAGGTCCTGCGCGCGCTGATCATCCCCTTCGGGGCGATCTTCGTGGTGCTCGCGATCTTTGACTTGAAGCACGGAACAGCGAGCTTCAAGGGCTCGCCCTACGCGAACTGGGAGCTCTACACCGCGGGCCTCGCCTTCACCTTCGCCCTGTCGGGTCTGGGCTGGACGGAGTGCGGCAACGACTACACGCGCTACATCCCACGCGACGCCAAGAAGAGCGCCATCGTCGGCTGGGTCTTCCTCGGCACGGCGGTGCCCGAGATCGTACTGATGATCCTCGGGGCCCTCACCTTCACGTTCCTGTCCTCGAGCTCCCAGGTCGCCGCGTGGAACGGGGCGAACCCCTTCGCCGCCCTCTACGGCCAGCACTTCATCCCCTCGTGGTTCGTGGCGCTGTTTCTGATTTTCGCGATCGTCCAGCTCTTCGGCATCAATTCCATGGACCTGTACTCGTCGGGCGTGTCGGTCCAGGCGATGGGCATCCGCCTCAAGCGCTACCAGGCCGTCGTGATGGACAGCATCATCGCGTGTCTCCTGACGATCTGGGCGATGTTCCAAGACACCTTCTCGCTCTACATGAAAGAGTTCGTCGGCGTTCTGATCCTGTGGATTGCCCCGTGGTTCGGCATCTACATCACTGACTGGATACTGCGCAAGTACCGCTACCACGCGGCTGAACTCCAGCGCACGGACCGCGGCGGCCTCTACTTCGGCGGCCCCACCGGCGTGAACTGGAACGCCATCATCGCCTTCGTCGTCGGCGTGGTGACCGCCACGATCTCCTACTCGAAGGCGCCACCGCCGGTGAACTTCCCGTTCCACTGGATGACGCCGATCTCCAACCACTTCGGCGCGGCGTGCGCCGCTAACCCCGTCAAGGGCGTGTGCACCGCCGGCTGGTACGGGGGGGCGGACTTCTCAGTCTTCAGCGGAGTGATCCTTTCGGGGCTCGTCTACTTCCTCCTCGAGAAGGCGACCGGTTACGTGGCTTCACAAATGAAGCGTCAGAGCGAGCTCGAGACCGCTCGCTAGTCAGCACTAGAACGAACACTCCCCTCGGGCTTGGCCCGAGGGGAGTGTTCGTTCTGTGGCGCATCATGCCGTCTGGTGAGACCAGCTCGCAGGAGACTTGCACGCAGCTGCGAGGTGACGGGGCGACCTGTCATGAGCATTCGTCCCCCGGGACCATCCCCGGGGGACGAACGTCGTCAGTCTTCGAGTGCGATGATGCCCGCAGTCAGGGAGGTCGTCGTGGTCGGCACGACGCGAACCACTGAGCCGATCGTGACGTCACTGGCGAGCAGCAGAACGTGGTCCTTGGTGATGATGGTCGTCGCGGTGATCCCGAAGGTCGTCGGGCCGTTGGGGCCCATCACGGTGATCGAGACGCCCGGGACGTAGGCGGTCACCGTGCCGGTGACCGCGTTGGCGTGGTCCGACTCGTTGGCGAAGATCATGATCGCGCTGGCGGTCGGCGTCGTCGACGTGCTCGACACCACGACGCGCACCTTCGCGTTCTGGCTGACGTTGGCGATGGACGCCGGCATGCCGTTCATGACGAAGACGGTGTTCGCGTCAATCGCGAAGGGCATCTGCTGACCCTCGTGGGTGATCACGATCGATGACGGTGTGACCGAGTAAACGGTGCCCTCCACGCCGTGGCCCATCTTCACTTCGGGGCTCTCGAGCAGCGCCACCGAACTGGCCGTGGGCGGCGTCGTGGACGCCGTGGTCGACAGGGTCACGCGCACCTTGGCGCCGACCGTGATGTCACTGGCGGGGATCGCCAGGCCGTTCTTCACGAAGGCCGTGTTGGCGTCGAGGGTAAAGCTCGAGGACCGTCCGTCGTTGGTGATGGTCAGCGAAGTGGCGCTCACCGCACTAACGCGTCCGCGCAGGCCCTGGGCGTGCGACTCGCCCTCGAGTGCGATGATGCCCGCAGTCAGGGAGGTCGTCGTGGTCGGCACGACGCGAACCACTGAGCCGATCGTGACGTCACTGGCGAGCAGCAGAACGTGGTCCTTGGTGATGATGGTCGTCGCGGTGATCCCGAAGGTCGTCGGGCCGTTGGGGCCCATCACGGTGATCGAGACGCCCGGGACGTAGGCGGTCACCGTGCCGGTGACCGCGTTGGCGTGGTCCGACTCGTTGGCGAAGATCATGATCGCGCTGGCGGTCGGCGTCGTCGACGTGCTCGACACCACGACGCGCACCTTCGCGTTCTGGCTGACGTTGGCGATGGACGCCGGCATGCCGTTCATGACGAAGACGGTGTTCGCGTCAATCGCGAAGGGCATCTGCTGACCCTCGTGGGTGATCACGATCGATGACGGTGTGACCGAGTAAACGGTGCCCTCCACGCCGTGGCCCATCTTCACTTCGGGGCTCTCGAGCAGCGCCACCGAACTGGCCGTGGGCGGCGTCGTGGACGCCGTGGTCGACAGGGTCACGCGCACCTTGGCGCCGACCGTGATGTCACTGGCGGGGATCGCCAGGCCGTTCTTCACGAAGGCCGTGTTGGCGTCGAGGGTAAAGCTCGAGGACCGTCCGTCGTTGGTGATGGTCAGCGAAGTGGCGCTCACCGCACTAACGCGTCCGCGCAGGCCCTGGGCGTCGTGGGAGTGGTGCGTGCGCGGATGATCCAGCGCACGCGGCGCGGCACCCGCGACGTTCACGCCGGCCGCCACGAGGGTGAAGGCCAGCATGCTCGCGGTGAGAGCGGCGCCGACCGAGAGGCTGGCGCGGGTGAGTACTCGGGTTCGAGTGGTGCGATTCATGTCTCTCTCCTAGTTTCCGGCGATGTTGAGTGCGGGGGCGACGAGGGTCAGTGTGACGACGCCGGCGCTCAGCACCGCTGCCGCCGACAGGCCAATTCGCTTCATGATTCGTGTACGCATAGACACTCCTGGGTTCGTAAGGCGTCAAAACCATCCTCGCGACACAATCTGGGAGAGTCCTGTGGTGACTATCAGATCGAGATAAGACTTCGTCGACGTCCGGTGCTAGCCGATCCAGTCTTCGACGAGTTCCCCGCCGTCAGTGGGGTGGAAGATAGGTATCGATCCCAGGGCGTGCACCATCGCGGCGTCGGCGCCCAAGGACTCACGCCACAGTGACGCCTCGGTCACCAGTGTGCCAATGGCCACGATCTGCGCGTCGACACGGCGCAGCAGGCGCAACGCGGCGCCGGTGGAGGCTCCGGTGGAGATCACGTCGTCGACGATGGCCACTCGCTTGCCCGCGACGTCCTTGACCCGCGCCCGATCGAAGAGCAGCCGCTGGTCGGCGTCGGTCGTGATGGAGCGAACCGACTCCTTCACCGCGTCGGCCAGGTGAATCTTGGGAGTCTTGTGCAACACCACGTACTGGTCAAGACCGAGGTGGCGGGTGACCTCGTGCGCGACGGGGATGCCCATCGTGGCCACCGTTGCGACCACGTCGACGTCGTGGGGGGCGAGCAGCGCGGCTAGTTCCTGACCGGCGCGCTCCATGAATCCCACGCCCATGTCCACCGTGATCAAGAGGGCGAGCGACAGATCACTCGACAGCGGAACCACCGGAAGGTCCACCCGTTGCGAGCCGATATCAACCGTGTACGCGCGTGAACCCACGGTGCTGGAGCATACTTTTCCAATGGACACGTCTCGGACTCTTGACCTCGACCTCGCGCGCACCATGCTCGCTTGCGCCTACGACGAGGCCATCGCGGGCCTGGCCGAGGGCGGGATCCCCATCGGGGCCGCACTCTTCACCCGTGACGGCGAGCTGCTGGGATCGGGTCATAACCGGCGCGTCCAAAACGACGACGCCTCGACCCACGCCGAGACCGACGCCTTTCGCCGCGCGGGACGCCGGCGCGACTACGCCGACTGCGTGATGGTCACCACACTTTCACCCTGCTGGTACTGCTCGGGACTGGTGCGCCAGTTCAACATCGGCGCCGTGGTAATCGGCGAGGCGACGAACTTCCACGGCGGGCACGACTGGCTGCGCGAGCTGGGCGTCGAGGTGATCGTCATCGACGATCCGGCCTGTTCCGAGCTGCTCGCCACGTTCATCGCAGAGCACCACGACCTCTGGTTCGAGGACATTGGTCTGTAGTTAGCGAACCGGCAGCCCGAAGAGGCGATCGCCGGCGTCTCCGAGGCCGGGCACGATGTAGCCCACCTCGTTGAGCGTCTCGTCCAGGGCCGCCGCCACGATGCGCACCCCGCCGTGACGGGCCGTCACCGCCTCGACCCCCGGTCGCGCCGCGATCAGGCAGAGCACGGTCACCTCGCCCGCGCCGCGGGCCGTCAGCATGTCGAGGACCTTGATCAGCGAGCCCCCGGTGGCGAGCATCGGGTCACAGATCACCACGTGCGCGCCCGCGAGCGACTCGGGTAGGCCGTCGAGGTAGACGTCGGGCTGAAGCGTGGTCTCGTTGCGTCGCAGCCCCACCAGGCATAGTCGCGTGTGGGGCAGCACCTCCTGGACGGCCGGGCTCATGCCGAGGCCGGCGCGCAGGATCGGCACGATCACGTACTCGGTGTCGATGCGCGTCGCCGGGGCACCGTGGGCGACCGGAGTGTCGACGGTCGTCGCGGTCGTGGGCGCGTCGCGAAACGCCTCGTAGGCGACGAAGCGAGAGATCTCACTCGCGAGCCGCAGGAAGTCCGCGTTGGACGTGGACTCATCGCGCAGCTGGCGGATCTTGTCGGCGACGAGGGGGTGAGAGACGATAAGCGGAGTTGGCACGATCGAACCTTACGTCGTCGCGGCGGAGGAGGGCCGGTGCGAACCCATTACGATTCAGGGGTGCCCGCCCCGTCGTCGACGAATCCGGCACCCCCGCACGAGGTCGCGCCAGCCTCTCCGCTTGGAGGTGTCCGCTCCCGTTACCCGGGGCCCCGGGCTCGCATCTCGCGCGACGCGCGACTCCCCTGGTGGCGTCGGGTCCTGCCGGTCATCGGCTCGCACCGTGCGACGTTCGCGGCCGCGATCGGGCTGTCCTTCGTCAGCCTCGTCTTTCAGACCCTCGTGCCGAACATGCTCAACGGCGCCATCGACCACGACCTGGTGGCCGGCCACGGAAGCCTGACGCGCGACGTGCTGAGGATCGTCGCCGTCGGCGTGTTCGCCGGGGTGACGGGGATCATCTCGCGCCACTTCGTCTACCGCACCGCCTACAACGTCGAGGCCGACCTTCGCTCGCTGATCTATGAGCACCTCTCGTGGCTGTCGTTTAGCTTCTATGACCGGGTTCAGTCGGGCCAGTTGATCAGCCGGGCCAACAGTGACATCCGCAGCGTGCAGATGTACTCGACGTTCGCCCCCCTGATCATCGTTCAGGCCTTCATCGGGGTGGTGGCCTTCGCCTTCATGCTCTCGATCAGCGTGCCCCTCGCCCTGATCGCCCTGGTGGTAATGCCGATCCTTTACGTCGTGGGCCTGCGCATGCGCAAGGTCATGTTCCCGATCTCGTGGATCACGCAGGCGCGCCTGGCCGACGTGGCCACCATCGTCGACGAGAACGTTAACGGCGTGCGCGTGGTGAAGTCCTTCGCCCAGGAGGAGGCCGAGATCAATCGCCTGGCCGACGCCGCCGAGCGCGTCGCCTGGGCCTACATCAAGGACGCCCACCTGCGCGCCGTCTGGTCGCCCTGGGTCCAGAACCTGCCCCAACTCGGCCTGACCCTCGTCTTGTTCTTCGGCGGCCAGATGGTCATCGGCGGGCACCTCGGAATCGGCGCGATCCTCGCCTTCAACGCGTATCTCATGATGCTCCAGGCCCCTTTCATGATGCTGGGCCAGCTCGTCATGATGGGCCAGCGTGCCAAGGCGAGCGCCGAGCGCATCTTCGAGATCCTCGACGAGAACCCCGACGTGGTCGAGCGCCCCGGCGCCTTCGACCTCGAGGTTCGTGACGGCGCCATCGACTTTGACCACGTGGGCTTCACCTACGCCAACGGCACACGGGTCCTGTCAGACTTCGACGCCCACATCGGGGCCGGCGAGACGGTCGCCATCGTCGGACGCACCGGTTCGGGCAAGTCGAGCGTCGCGCGCCTGCTGACGCGCTTCTATGACGTGACCGAAGGGTCGATTCGCATCGACGGCACCGACATCTCTGACGTCACTCTCACCTCGCTGCGAGAGGCCGTCGGCGTCGTCCTCGACGAACCCTTCCTCTTTTCGATCTCAATCTTCGAGAACATCGCCTACGGCCGGCCCGAGGCGAGTCTCAACGAGGTCGTGGCGGCCGCGCGGGCCGCCCACGCGCACGAGTTCATCGAACGACTCCCGGAGGGATACCACACCGTGGTAGGCGAGCGCGGCTACACCCTCTCGGGCGGCCAGCGCCAGCGCATCGCGATCGCGCGCACCCTGCTCGTCAATCCCCCGATCCTGGTGCTCGACGACGCCACCAGCGCCATCGACGTGCACGTCGAAGCCGAGATCTTTTCGGCGCTACGGGCTCTCCTCGCTCAGCGCACGACGATCGTCATCGCGCACCGGCTCTCGACGATCGCTTTGGCCAGCCGGGTGCTACTGCTCGACGGCGGACGCGTCGTGGCCAGCGGCACCCACGACGAGCTGCTCGCCACTACTCCCCTCTACGGCGAGATCCTCGCCCAGGCGACGGAGGACTGATGGCCTGGGGCGGCGGATTCGGCCACGGCGGCGGCGTGTTCGGCAGTCACACCTCGACGGCCAACGGTCTGCCCTTCGGCGGCATCCCGAGCGAGCTGATGGAGGAGGCGACCAAGCTGCTCGCCAGCGAGCCGGTTCACGAGCCCTCGCAACTCACCTTCTCGCCGGTACCCAGCGAGGCCGAGAAACGCCCCCTCTCACTGTGGCGCCTCGTGGGTGCGCACCGCGGCTACTTAGCGGCTGGCTCGCTCCTCGTCATCGTGACCGCTCTGGTCCTCCAGGCCGGACCCAAACTCACCGAGTACGCGGTGAACAACGGGATGCTGCCCCATCACCACTCGCTCGCGGTGATCGCCGCCTGCTCGGGGATCTACCTCGTGGTGACGCTACTCAGCGTGCTCTTCCAGCGCCTGCAGACCGACGTGACCGGCGTGCTGGCCTCGCGGGTCATGCACGACCTACGCGTGCGGGTCTTCACCCACTTCCAGCGCCTCAGCCTCGACTTCTTCACCGAGGAGAAGGCCGGCGTGCTGATGAGTCGCATGACGAGCGACATCGAGAACCTCCAACAGCTCGTACAGGACGGCATCAGCCAATTCGCCCTGCAGGGGCTGACCATGATCGTGATCACCGCGGTGCTCTTCTCGACCAACGTGGTGCTCGCCGCCTGGACCGTTCTGATCGTCGTGCCCGCCCTGGTGGCGCTCTCCATCTGGTTCCACCAGGCCTCCGAGCGCGGGTACCTCACGAGTCGCGACCGGATCGCCAACGTGCTGGCCGACCTCTCCGAGTCGCTCTACGGGATCCGCGTGATCACCTCGCACAACCGCCAACGGCGCAACATCGTCAATCACCGCCACGTGGTGGGGGCCTATCGCGACGCCAACCTCTACACCGGACGGGTCGCGGCCATCTACGGACCCTCGACCAACATGATCGGCATCCTGGGACAGGGCCTCCTGCTCGGCATCGGCGGACGGATGGTCCTCGAGCACCGTCTCAGCGTGGGCGCCCTGATCGCCTTCTTCCTCTACCTCAACCGCTTCTTCCAACCCATCCAGCTGCTGGTCCAGCAGTACAACTCGCTCCAGCAGGGCCGCTCGTCGATCACTCGCCTGCGCGGACTGTTGAACGAGGCGCCGAGCGTGCCCGAGAAGCCCGGCGCGCCCGACCTGGCGTCCATCGAGGGGCGCATCACCTTCGAGCACGTGGGCTTTGGCTACGACCCGGCCCGGCCGGTGCTCGAGGACGTCTCCTTGGAGATCGCCCCGGGCGAGTCGGTCGCCTTCGTCGGGCCGACCGGCGCCGGCAAGTCGACCCTGGCCAAGCTGGCGAACCGCTTCTACGATCCAACGACGGGTCGCGTGCTAATCGACGGCGTCGACCTGCGCGAGGTGACGCTCGCCTCGCTGCGCCGTCAGATCGGCGTCGTGCCTCAGGAGCCGTTCCTCTTCGCCGGCACCATCCGCTCCAACGTGCGCTTCGGTCGGCCCGGAGCCACCGACGACGAGGTCAACGAGGCGCTCGAAGTCGTGGGGCTCGCCGGTCTCATCGCACGCCTGCCCGAAGGGGCCGACACCGAGGTCCACGAGCGCGGCCAGACCTTGTCGGCCGGCGAGCGCCAGTTGCTCGCCCTGGCTCGGGCCTTCCTCGCTCGTCCGCGCGTGCTGATCCTCGATGAGGCGACGAGCTCACTCGATCTGGCCAGTGAGACGATCGTCGAGGCGGCCCTGGATCGGGTCCTCGAAGGACGCAGCGCGATTCTCATCGCCCACCGCCTCACGACCGCCCAGCGCGCCGACCGGA
>JAJXTB010000144.1 GCA_021784205.1 Actinomycetes bacterium | reverse complement strand
GCCACGACCGGGGCGGCGCACCGCGAGTTCGATGTCGAGTCCCGTCATCTCGTCGGGTCGAACCGCGAGTCGCAGCCACGCCAGCGCGGACTCTACTCCCGAACTTCGCAGGAACTCTCCTCCGTCACGCACGGCCACCGAGACGCCGGCTTCGATCAACGCCACGTGCACCGGCACGAGATTGGCGTTCACCCGGGAAAGCACGGCGATCTCTGATGGCGCCACCCCCGCTTCCAGCAGGGCGACGATGTGATCTCTCACGCGACCCACTTGATCGTCCACTCTCACGATCGACAGGGACTGCGGCGCCACCACGTTGTGAGGACCCGGCCGAATCGCCTTGGGCACTCTCACGGCATTGTGCGTCAGCAGGTTCGATGCCGCTGTCACAACCGGCACGGGGCAGCGGTAGTTCACCTCAAGCGCGTGATGGACCGCGTCGGGAACGTGGTCCTCGAACTCGATCAACCACTCGGGCGTCGCGCCCGAGTACCCGTAGATCGTCTGATCGTCGTCGCCCACCGCGAAGATCGAGAGCATCGGGCCGGCGAGGAGGCGCAGGAGCAGCATGTGGGCGGGTGTGAGGTCTTGGAACTCGTCGACCAGCAGAACCTCGGCCCGGCGCTCGGCGGCGAGGCGTGCCGGGGGATCTCGCAGCAGGACCTGAATCGCCAGATAGATCTGCTCGTCGAAATCGACCAGTTGACGATCCGCGAGATACTGCCGATAGAGGGGAAAGAAGTCGGCGAAGCCGTCGAGGTCGCCCTGGTAGTCGCGCTCAACCATCGCAGGAGAGCGGAGTCCAAGGCGGACCTCGGTCAGCGCATCGATCCATGCCGCCACCGGATCCGTGTTCGTCTTGCGAGGGAACTTGACGTAGGTCGAGATAATCGTGCGAACATCTCGCTCACTGATCGTTTGCACTCTCGTCTCGCGACCCGCAAAGCCATTCGTACCGTTAAGGATCGACAGCGCCAGTGCGTTCAGCGTCTGGATTCGAAGGCCCGGGTGGTCAGTGGTGCGTGCGCGCATCTCCTCCTGGGCTCGCTTGTTAAAGGCAACCAGGAGAAGAGATTCAGGAGGAACGCCCGCATTCAGGACGTGGCGCGCGCGTTCAGTCAACACCCTCGTCTTACCCGAGCCCGCGGGAGCGATGATGCGAGCCCGAGTCACAGGATCAGCCACCGCGCGAAGCTGATCGGGGGCAAGGTCGGCTGTCGGGGGTCGAGCCGACACTGGTTGGAGAAGTCCCCTGACGAGTGCGGTGCGCGGTATTACAACCGCACCGCCAAAGTGCTCGTCCCTCTCGTCCCACAAGTGCAGAGGGCCGCCGTCGCACCACGCGCGCGTTCCATTGGGCAAGATCACGTCCGCGACATCAGCGGGAGTTGCTCCGACGCTCCTCGCCATAGTTGCGAGGGGCCATCTTGGTTCTGAGAAATTTCGTGCGTCTACAGCGTTAGCCCTGGCGAGGCGCAGCGTCGATTCAGCGACGAAGTCCGCGTCGGGCGCCACTTCCCACACGTCACGGAGATCGATGCCTTGGTCAGGACTCGCGAGCAAGGGATCAACCTCGTACACAGTAGGAGTCCGGGTGTGAAATGCGTGTCGAACGGACTGTAGAACTTCGGGGCTGTTCAAGGTCCGACTGTTCAACTCGATTCGAGCGGCCGTCGCCCACGGTGGCGGAGTAACGGTACCCGGCAAGAGCAGAATCGAGCGCCCGAGTACGGCGGGGCCCGCAAGGGTCGCCCAGGCATTGGCATTCCTCTGGGCTATCTCGTCGGACACCGCTCAATCCTGACCGATGAGTGTGACGAGGCGTTCCCACGGCGCAAGTACTTGTCAACTCAAGGAAGGGCCGGTCGTGGGCGAACGGAGACGCTCGTCGAGCAATATCCATTTTCGGCGCGCGGAGAAGATGATTCAGCGTCCTAACGCGACGGACGCAGAGAGGTAACGCGCTTCAGGACATCTAGGAACATACCGTCACCCGATGCGTCGACCGACTCACGATGCTTGAAAGAGGCGGCTCTCCGATTGGAAGATCACGTCCTGGTGATACTCAAGGTAGGGGATCTGACCCTTGCTGAAACGACGACCACGCTGGTCAAAGTTGAGCTTCCAGCGACTCGAGATCTCGGGGTTCAAGTTAGGTGACACTGCGACCTTGCCCGAGGTGGCGAATGTGATGAGTCCGCGGTCAAAGAGATTGTCAACGTGTGGGGAGAGCAGCAGACCGTTATGCCCGTCGAGTCGCTCCCTGTTATCTGACGTGCTCCAGGGCTTCATATGACTGGCAATGAGATAGCGCGAATCGGCGACTCCGGTCAACCTGCAGGCTGGCTCAAATCGTCGCACTGCCTCTTTGAATCTTCCCTGACCCAGACGAGCTCTCGCCAGTACATGGCGCTCTGTCATCGCCAAAGCGGGATTGCTCAAAGCCTCTTCCGCCTCTGAGATCACGCTCTCAACTGAAGGGTCTACGCGGGCCATCGAGGTGACCTCCTCGCGAGTTAGGCCACCCAATCGAAGATAGAACTCACCTAACTCGAGGGGGAGCGCAAACAAATACTGCTGGTTCACGCGACCCGCGCTCGTCATGGGCGCGTACTTCTCGGGAGCGACTTGGTTGTAGAAGGCGAGGTGATCCTTCGGCTGAACGACGGCCCTCAACTCGACGTAGCGCATCTCTACGGACCAGCCAATGTCATTCCACGACGAGCCGGCGAACTTGAAATCGGGCTTGCGATCCGTCGTTGCCGTACTCACGACGACGCCCGCGTAGTGAAGAGCACCGCCAAAGTGGGAGAAGACAATGTCACCTGGCTGGAGAGCCGTCATGTTGCTCCAGAACACCCTGCCCCTGCCGTCAGCGCCGACCTGTGGCGCCCAGAGATATTCTCCAGGAATTTCGTCTCGCCACGTTCTGTTCTGATTGACCCACCAGTACGCCACTGATTCGAGCCTAAGAGCTACGCGAACGGTGTACAGGGATCAAAATAGATGGCACTGTTGATTCCGTAGACGTACGCCATTCACTACGTATTTCTCACTCCGCCACGTATCAAGAAGTCAGCTCTTCCGACGAACACGACAACCAACATTTCTGAAGGTATGTGACGTCACATCCACGTAATAGTCTCCAACTCATGGTCACATCCTCGGTCCCGATATCGCACGCTTCGTGACTACCAAACAGCTGCCTATTCGCCACGCGGACGTCTGTGCAGCGTGTCACATGGAGCTCGCTGCCGGCACAACAGCGTGGTGGGATAGCACTGCGCGGAAAGTCACGTGCGTGAGCTGTCACGATGCGTCAACAGAGGGCGCGCCGAGAGAGACGCCGCTCGAGACTGACGTCGAGTCGAAATTGGAGAGTCCGTCCATCGACATGGGCGAGGCAGGTAAGTCGGCTCACGAGATGTTTCAACACCTGCACGATGAGCGCGTTCTACGAATTGACGCGAAGTTCGGACGTCTCGCGGGCCTGGTCACGTTTTTGACCGATGATCCCCAATCAATCACCGCATGGCAAAAGGGTTCGGAGGGAGAACGGGCACTCGCTGCGAGCCTCATGATGAATCTTGGGGATCACGCCATCGTGCTCAACGACCGCAGAGTTCCACACACTCGTGGAAATATTGATCACCTGGTCATTGCGTCATCGGGCGTATGGGTAATCGACGCGAAGAACTACTCCGGTCTC
>JAJXTB010000053.1 GCA_021784205.1 Actinomycetes bacterium | reverse complement strand
CGCGTGAGGTCGTTGAGCACCTGGGCGGCCAGCACGTTGTGGGTGCCCTCCCAGGACTCGTAGACGATCGCGTCGCGGTAGAGCCGCGGCAGCACGCTGAACTCCTCGATCGTGCCGTTGCCGCCGAGGATCTCGATGCCGTCGCGCGCGACGCTGGTGGCCTGGCGCGAGGTGAGGTACTTGACGAGGTTCACGAGCAGGCGGTGCCAGTGGACGTCGCCCTCGCTCGCGGTGCCGGCGTCGATGCGGTCCTCGAGGTCGGTGAGGGCCATCACGAGCGCGAGCGCGCCGTCGGCCGCGACCGCCATGTCCGCGAGCCTCGTGCGCACCATGGCGTAGCGCTCGATTCGTTGGCCGAAGGCCTCGCGGTGCCGGGCGAAGTTGCGCGCCTCGAGCACGGCGCGGCGCATGATCCCCGCCGCGCCGATCGCGGTCATCCAGCGGCTCGTGTTGAGTACGACCCCAACCGCGGTCTTAAAGCCCTCCTCGAGCGGGCCGATCGGCCAGGCGACCGCGCCGAGAAAGTCGATCTCGCCCGAGGCGAGGCCGCGCGTGCCGAGCTTGTCCTTCAGGCGGCGCAGCGTGAAGCCATTGGGCCGGCCGTCGAGCTCGCGCGGCACCACGAAGCTGGCGAGCCCCGCGGTGCCCGCCGCGCCGCGTGGGACCCGGGCGGTGACGAAGAACTGGTCGGCGTCAGCGACCGAGCAGAACCACTTCTCACCGGTGATCCGGTAGGTCTCGCCGTCCCCGCTCGGCTCGGCGAGACAGGCGTTCGCGCCGACGTCGCTGCCGCCCTGGACCTCGGTGAGGAACTGCGCCCCGCGCTCGGCGCTGGCGTAGTCGGCCTCGAGCAGCGCCGGCAGGAACCGGTCGGCGACGCGCGGCTCGGCGCGCCGGCGAAGCGCGCGCGCGAGGCCGATCGTGCAGGTCGCCGGGCAGGCGTGGCCGGCCTCGCCCTCGAGCGAGAGCAGGTAGAGCAAGGTCGCCTGCTCGAAGGCCCGGCCCGGCTCGCCCGAGAACGCGACGACCCCGCTCGCCCAGATGGCTTCGCCGGCGACGTGGTAGGCGGGGTCGAAGTCGACGCGCTCGACGCGTCGGCCGATGCCGTCGTAGGGGGCGAACTCGGGCAGGTGCGCGCGCTGCTCGTAGCGCGCCGCGGCCGGACCGACCACGGTGGTCATGGCCACGCCGAAGGCCGACGCGCGGCGCTCGAGGTCCGCCAGGCGCGGCCCCTCGAGGTAGCGCGCGAGCAGCCGGCGCAGCATCGCGTCAGAGGAGAAGGGGTCACTCGGGTAGTCGTCGCGCCACGCGACCAGCTGGGCACGCGCCTCGTCATAGGTCATGGTTGCAGTATCGTCGCGCGCCCGCTACCGTGCCAATATACGAGATCAGGAGCACCATTGGACGTTGCCACCTTCGTAACCACCGTCTTTGACGGGACCCTACCGGTGCGCATCGAGGCCTTCGACGGCAGCGCGGGCGGCGACAACGACGCACCGGTCACGATCATCGTGCGCAACCGCGACGCGCTGCGCCGGGTGCTCACCCACCCGGGCGAACTGGGCCTCGCGCGGGCCTACGTCGCCGGTGACCTCGACGTCGAGGGTGACCTCGACGCGCTGGTCTCGCTCGAGGTGCCGGCCCTTGACCTGAAGCGCCACGTCCCCGCGGTGCGCGAACTCGCGCGCACCTTCGGGGCGTCGATCCTCACGCCGGTCGCCCCGCCGTCGATCGAGGCGCGCAGCCACGGCGTGCTGCACTCGCGGCGGCGCGACGCGCGCTCGGTCACCCACCACTACGACGTCTCGAATCGCTTCTACGAGTACGTGCTCGGTCCGTCGATGACCTACTCGTGCGCCGTCTTTGCCACACCCGAGGACGCCCTCGAGGCCGCCCAGATCCGCAAGGTCGACCTCGTCGCGCGCAAGCTCGGCCTCGCGCCCGGCGACCGGCTGCTCGACGTCGGCTGTGGCTGGGGCACGATGGCGATCCACGCGGCGCAGACCTACGGCGCGCGCGTGGTGGGCGTCACCCTCTCCAAGCCCCAGGCGGCCTACGCGACGCAGCGCGCGGCTGCGCTCGGTCTCGGCCACCTCGTCGAGTTCCGGGTCCAGGACTACCGCGACGTCACCGACGGGCCCTACGACGCCATCAGCTCCATCGGCATGGCCGAGCACGTCGGGCGCCGGGGCCTACCGGCCTACACCGACACCCTCACCCACCTGCTCGTGCCGGGAGGTCGGTTCCTCAATCACGCCATCGGCCGACCGGCCACCCACGACGAGGACCCGCGCCCGACGCGCCTGGATGACCTGGTCCACCACCTCGGTCTCGCGCTGGGCTCGCGGCGCGGCGCGAAGACCGGCAGCGCCTTCATCGACCGCTACGTCTTTCCCGACGGCGAGCTGCACCAGATCGGCGACCTCGTCGGGCGCTTCCAGGACCACGGGCTCGAGGTGCGCCACCTCGAGAGCCTGCGCGAGCACTATGCGCTGACGCTTCGCCATTGGGTGGCCAACCTCGAGCGACACTGGGGCGACGCCATCGCCGAGGTCGGCGAGCCCCGGGCCCGGGTCTGGCGGCTCTACATGGCGGCCTCCGCGGTCGCCTTCGAACGCCACCACCTCGAGGTCCACCAGGTCCTCATGGTGCGCCCCGACCGAGGGGCGAGCCACCTCGCCCTGCGGGCGAACGTCGACTTCAACCCTGACGAGGACGTCGTGCGAAAGGCCGTGGCCGACCTTGAGCGCCACCGTCCGCAGTAGTCGCTGCCGTCACGGGCCTGGTCCCTCTCGGCTCGGGCCGATCCGAAACAGGCGAACGAACCGTGCGGCGGCGACGTTCGGAGCTGTCGGTCCTACGCCACCGAGCATGCAGCCTTGGTAGGCCGGTCGATGTCTGCATTCATCGGTGCGACGTGCATGACTTCATCGCCAACCTGCGCACAGACCTCTGAGCCGCTGGGTCGGGCACCGATTAGTGCTTCTACCAATGACGGGCTTGTGACACGGGCTTGGTAGAGTCAGGCAATCGCCGCTTTTGCACGAGGTTGTCCGTTATGCCTGGTCGAGGAGGGTTGTGTCTGGAACGTCTTTCGACGGGTTTGGGGCCGAGACCGTTGTCTTCCGTGGCCCCGGAATCGAACTCTCGTTGCCCTTGGACCGGGAGCACGAGACGCTCTGGGCCTCGCAAGCTCAGATCGAGGAGTTGTTTGGACTCGATCAGTCGGGAGTGTCGCGGCACATTCGCAACGTTTTCCGTGACGAGGAAGTGGGCCGGGAAGGCAATTCTATGCAGAATTTGCATAGAAATACATCGGGTCGTGGCCGCCCAGAGACCTACTACAGCCTGGACGTAATCCTTGCGGTTGGCTACCGGGCGAACTCCGGCCGGGCAATCACGTTCCGCCGGTGGGCGAGCGGCGTGCTGAAGGAGTACATCGTTGAGGGTGCTGCCATCAACAGCAGACGTCTCGACGAACTTGGATCGATCGTTCGGCTCTTGTCGCGAGCGGACAACGAACTCGTCACCGGGGTCGCTGACGTGCTCGCCGGTTACATCCCGGGGCTGCAACTGCTGCGCGAGTACGACGACGGTCACATCACGATCCCCGCTGGCGTCGTTCCGGGGTGGGAGCTCACCATCGAGGAGGCTCGGGCCATCATTCGACGTATCGGTGACGAGTTCCCCCAAGACACGCTGTTCGGTCATGACCCCGCGGGCAAGCTCGATGGCACCATCGGTGCCATCTACCAGGGCTTCGCCGGTCGGGACATCTACCCCACCGTAGAGGAGAAGGCCGCCAACCTGCTCTACCTCGTCGTCAAAGACCACGCCTTGGCCGATGGGAACAAACGCAGTGCGGCTGCGCTCTTCGTTACCTTTCTCGACCGAAACGGCATCCTGCGCGACAGCGACGGCAAACCCAGGATCTCCAATAACGCCTTGGCCGCCATCACGCTCATGATGGCCTTGAGCGACCCGAGTGAGAAGGACCTCATGGTGGCACTGCTCACCCGAATGGTCGCACAGACCGACCGTTAAGCCCGCGGCCGCCACCCGGGCGGTGCTGCTCGACACGTCAGATTCGAGGAACCTCTCATAGACCATGCGCACCCTCGCTGCGACGAAGTCTCAATCGCTCGCAGAGCAACTCGAATTCGGCCCGCGGCGTTGGCGACGTCGGGTCGAGTCGATGCACATCATTCGTCGATCACCTGGCGATAGTCCCAGCCACGGTCGAAAGCACCACCGGAGCGTCTCGGCATTGCTCGAGCCGTTGCTAAGAGAGTCTCAACAGAATCTTGCGGTCCTCTTAGATTGCCCCGTTACCGTTCTGCGCGTGACCATGAGTGAGCGGACGATCCCCCACCGGCGGCCCTCGTGGTCCACCATCGCACCACGACGTCCCTCGGGCCAGGGTCCGCGGCCCCTGGTCGCCAACGCCCTCGCGGCGCTGGCCGGACTGGGCCTGGCCGCCGTGCTCGCGTTCTACCTCGCCAACGAGTCGCTCGCGGCACTCACCTCGCCGGGCGGGTGGTTCCTCGCGATCGGGCGCCTGAGTGCCTTCGTGGGCACCTACGGGCTCATCGTGATGCTCGTGCTCATCGCGCGGATCCCGAGCCTCGAGCGCGCCATCGGCCAGGACCGGCTCGTGCGCTGGCACCGCCGCCTCGGCCCGTGGCCCGTCTCGCTCATCGCCCTGCACGTCGTCACGATCACCGTCGGCTACGCCCAGATCGGCCACAACAGCCTCCTCGGCCAGGTGAGCGCCTTCGTGCTGCACTACCCCGACGTGCTCGCCTCGGCGGCGGGCTTCGTACTGCTCGTGATGGCGGCCGTCTCGTCACACCGCCTCGCCCGGCGCCAGATGCGCTACGAGACCTGGTGGGTCGTGCACCTCTACACCTACCTCGCGATTGCCCTCGCCTTCACCCACCAGATCCGCGTGGGGGTGCCGTTTCTCACCCACGCGCTCGCGCGCGAGGCGTGGACCTCGCTCTGGGTCGCGACCGCGCTCGTCGTGCTCGGCTACCGCTTCGTGGCGCCGTTGCTTCGCAACTGGCGCCACCAGCTGCGCGTGACCGAGGTCGTCGAGGAGGCGCCCGGCGTGCACAGCCTCACGATCAAGGGCCACGACCTCGACCGGCTCGCAGTGGCGGGCGGCCAGTTCTTCCAGTGGCGCTTCCTCTCGCCCGGACTCTGGTGGCACAGCCACCCCTACTCGCTCTCGGCCATGCCCCGCCCGCCGTTCCTGCGCGTCACCGTGAAGGCCCTCGGCGACCAGTCGGGCGCGCTCGCCCACGTGAAGCCCGGCACGCGGGTCTTCGCCGAGGGGCCCTATGGCACCTTCACCCACCACGCGCTCAACACCCGCCGCGCGGTCCTCATCGGCGCCGGCGTGGGCGTGACCCCCCTGCGCGCGCTGCTCGAGGACCTGCCGAGCGACGTGATCGTGAGTGTCATCGTGCGCGCCTCGCGCAGCGAGGACCTCGTGCACCGCGACGAGATCGCGGCCCTGGTCGAGGCGCGCCGCGGCCAGTACCACGAGCTCATCGGCCCGCGCGCCCAGGTCCGCTTCGACGCGCGCGCGCTGCGCCGGCTCGTGCCCGACATCGCCCAGCGCGACGTGTACGTCTGTGGCCCGAGCGGCTTCGCCGACCTCGCGGTTAACGCCGCGACGCGCGCGGGCGCCGCCAACGAGCACGTCCACGTCGAAGCCTTCACCTTCTAGGAGCGCCATGCGTCGAACCCCCATCGTCCTCGCGAGCACCGTCGCCGGCCTCACCGGCGTCGCGGTCTTCCACTCGACGCCCCAGAAGATCGTGCTCTCGTCCTTCGCGAGCACCCCCGCCCAGTCGGCCACGGCATCGGCACCGACGACGGGTGCACCGACGACGGGTGCGGCGGCGAGCGCCCCGACGACGACCGCTCCGAGCACACCGTCGCCGAGCGCCACGGTCGCCCCGAGAACGTCGAGCACGACCGCGACGGCGTCCTCGAGCGTGACGCGCAGCGCAACCGGCCCGGTCACGAACTACTACTACGGCCAGCTCTCGGTGAAGGTGACCGCGACCGGAACCAAGATCGACGCCATCACCATCGCCACGCTGAGCGACGGCGGCAACCCCTACTCGGCCTACGTCGACCACATCGCGTTGCCGATGCTCCAGCGCCAGGCGATGGCCGCCCAGAGCGCCAACATCCAGGGCGTCTCGGGGGCGAGCTACACCAGCGCGGGCTTCGACCAGTCGCTCCAGGGTGCGCTCTCGGCGCTCAAGCTGAAGTAGCCGTGGCGTCGATCCCGCACACCCGCCACCACCGCATCGAGGTGATGGGCACGGTCGTGACCCTCGACCTCTACGGCGACGAGCCCCTCGAGCGCCCCGAGGTCGACGCCGCGATCGACGAGGCCCGGGCCGTGCTCGAGCGCGCCGACCGCGTCTTTAGCACGTGGCGAGCCGACAGCCCGATGAGTCGGCTGCGCCGCGGCGAGATCGCCCTCGGCGAGGCGCCGAGCGAGGTGACCGACGTGCTCGACGGGTGCCGCGAGGCCAAGGAGCTCTCGGGCGGGTGGTTCGACCCCTGGGCGATGCCCGGCGGCGTCGATCCCACCGGCTACGTGAAGGGCTGGGCCGGCGCGCGCGCCCTGGCGGTGCTGCGCATAGCTGGGATCACCGGGGCGATGGTGAACGCCGCGGGCGACATCGCGAGCTTCGGCGGCGTGAGCGCCAACCCCTTTCGCATCGGGATCGTGCGACCCGACGCGCCGGGCTCGCTCGCCTGTGTGGTCACCCTGCGCGACGCGATCGCCACGTCGGGCGACTACCAGCGCGGCCCCCACCTGATCAACCCCTTCAGCGGCGAGGCCGCGACGCGGGTCGCCTCGGCGAGCGTGACCGGGCCCGACCTCGCGCTCGCCGACGCGCTCGCGACCGCGCTCGCGGTCGGCGGTGACGAGGTGCTCGCGCGCATCGAGCGGATCGAGGGCTACGAGGCGCTCGCCATCGGTGCCGACGGCTCGCGAAGCCGCACCGCCAACTTCGCCCTCGCTGACGTGCTCAATCGCGACGGCTCGCGCGCGCGAAGCGCCAGTTGAGGGCCCGTTCGTGACAAAGTGCCCTCCGGGGGCCGGCGAACCGGGCGGTAGCCTGCTGGGGTGACTCAGGGACGGATCCTCGCGGCGTCGATCGAGGAGCTCGAGACCCAGGGGATCACCCGCTACCGGGTCAAGCGGGTCGCCGCGGCCGCGAACGTCTCGGTCTCGCTGCTGTATAGCTACTTCGAGGACCGCGAGGGCCTGCTCGCCCAGACGATCGTTCGCCGCTACCGCGACGAGGTGCTGCGCACCGCGACCCGCTTCACCGCGCCACTCGTCGGGGTGGCGAGCACCGAGGAGCTGCGCGGCGCGATGCGCCAGATGATCGACGACGCCGAGCGCCCCGAGCGCTACCACTCGCGCGGTCTGCGCGTCGAGAGCTTCTCCTTCGCCCGACACAACCAGACCGCCGCCGAGGGCATCGCCGCCGCCCAGCGCGAGGCCGGCAACTACATCGTCGGGCGCGTCCAGCCGGTGGTGGATCGCGGGCTGCTGCCTACGGGCATGAGCGCGGCCTCCTTCGCGCGCATCTGGTACGCACTGTTCTTCGGCCAGGTCGCCCTCGAGGGCGAGCACTCGCTCGCCGCGCCGCCCGAGGAGTGGCGCGAGTCGCTCTACGCGATCGCCGAGGCGATGATCACGCGCTCGCCCGGCTGAGCCGCTCGCGCAGCCCGTCGCGCCCGCCGAGCTCGCCGATCCACAGGAAGACCGCGACCCCGTAGCCGAGCTCGTAGAGCGTCTCGCCCGGCAACAGCCACGGGAACGACCAGTCGGGCAGCGAGGCGGCGGCGATCAGCCCGCCGACGAGCTGCACGAGCGCGACGACCCACGTAACCGCCCCGCGGCGCCGGCGCACGAGCGCGAACGTGGCCACGGCCTGGGTGAGGGCCATCGTGATCCCGATCAACATGTGAGACCAGTTCCAGAACGTGCCCCGGTTATAGGGGGTGAGGAGCAGCAGCGGCAGGCCAATGGCCACGGTGCGTGCACTGGCCGACGCGGCGACGGGCGCGCCCGCGGCGCGCAGCCAGATCGAGGCGTTGAAGAGCCCGATGCTCGCCGAGGCGTAGCCGACGACGGCGATGAGGATGGTGCCCGGATAGACCCCGTAGAACGAGATGCCGTCGTTGCTCGCGGTGACGCTGTGGTTGATCACCACGCACAGCCCCAGCGAGGCGAAGAAGAGCGACTGGGTCAGGGTAAGGACCCCGACGACCGACCGGTCGGCGACGCGCTCGGCAGCGGTGCGGTACCCCACCGGCCCGCGAGCCCTCAGTCGGTGTAGCGGGCGCGCGACGCCGCGAGCTCGGCCTCGGCCTCGGCGCGTCCGACCCAGCGCTCGACCTTCATCCACTTGCCCTCGTCGAGGTCCTTGTAGACGGTGAAGAAGTGGCTGATGCGGTCCAGCGTCGCCTTGGGCACGTCGCCGATGTCGGTCGCCGCCTTCCACTGCGGGTCGTAGGTGGGCACCATGAGCAGCTTGGCGTCCTCGCCGTTCTCGTCGGTCATCAGGCACATGCCGAGGATCTTCGCCTCGATCAGGCAGCCCGGGAAGGTCGGGTACTCGGTCAGGACCAGCGCGTCCAGCGGGTCGCCGTCCCCGCCCAGGGTGTCGGGGATGAACCCGTACTCCGCGGGATATCCCATCGAGACGATCAGGTGCCGGTCCAGCATGATCGTGTGGTTCTCGTGGTCGTACTCGTACTTGTTCTGGCTCCCCCGGGGGATCTCGATCACCACGTTGACGCTGTCCATGCCACCCTCCATCCGTCGGGCAGTCGCCCGTGGCCAATCGTAGCGAGCGGGCCGACGCCCGCACAGGGCGTCAGGCGGGCCGCGTCGCGCGGATGAAGGCGTTGGCGACCGCGCCGTCGTACTCGGTGTAGACGCGCACTGGGTCCACGCCCGTCGGAAAGGTCACGCCGGTCGCCAGGCGCTCGATGGCGTCGCGGTCGTGCACGAGGGTCGGGGTGACCGACGCCTCGGCGAAGCCCGCCCCGGCGAGCTTGGCCGCGTAGTCCTCCACCACGAGCGCCCCGGCGATGCAGCCGGTCCAGAGCTGCATCAAGCCCGCCACGTCCTCGGGCAGGGCCCGCTGCAAGACGACGTCCGAGATCGCCAGGCGCCCGCCCGGCTTGAGGACGCGGAAGGCCTCGGCGAGCACCACGTCCTTGTCGGCGGCGAGGTTGATCACGCAGTTCGAGATGATCACGTCGACGCTCGTATCGGGCAGCGGGATCGACTCGATCGTGCCGAGCAGGAACTCGGCGTTCGTAATGCCCGCCTCGGCCTGGTTCGCGCGCGCGAGCTCGACCATCTCGGGGGTCATGTCCAGGCCGTAGACGTGGCCCGTCGGGCCGACGCGGCGCGCCGAGAGCAACACGTCGATGCCCCCGCCCGAGCCGAGGTCCAAGACGACCTCGCCCGCGGCGAGCGTCGCCAGCGCCGTCGGGTTGCCACAGCCGAGCGAGGCGAGCACGGCCGCCGCGGGCAGCGCGCCGGTGTCATCGACCGAGTAGAACGTCGAGCCGAACCCCTCGCCGACCCCGAGGTCGGCCGGGCCGCTCGAACAGCACGACGCGGACACCGACAGCGCCGCCGCGCCGTAGCGGTCGCGCACGGCGACGCGGATGGACTCATCGGGCTTGTTCACGGTTCCTCGTCTCTCAACTCGCCGGGGTGGCGCTCGCGATGCCCGTCAGCAGCCGGATCGGCTCGGCCACCGCCTCACAGCAGACCGCGTAGCGGTTCGCCCGCCCCTCGGGCGTGCGCGAGATCAGGCCGGCCTCGAACAGTGCGCGCAGGTGGTGACTCACGAGCGGCTGGGCGATCGCGAGCTCCTCGGTCAGTTCGACCACCGTGCGCGACTCGCGCGCGAGCGTGAGCAGGATCGCCAGGCGGTACTCGTCGCTGATCGCCTTCAAGACCGGCACGAGGGATCGCGCATCCTCGAGCGAGGCGAGTGGCGAATAGGCGGTTCGGGCCATCCCGACACCGTAGCATCAATCAACGTTGATATCACAATCGACAGTTGGTGGATCGAGGCGACCCGGCGAGCCCACCGAAGGCCCGTCGACGTGCCATCTAGACTCGGAACGCTCGACAGGCGGTCGACATCGGACGAGGAGGTCTCGATGGAACGGGTTGGTGTAGTGGGCTGTGGCCTGATGGGATCGGGGATCGCCGAGATCGCCGCCAAGGCCGGCGCGGACGTCATCGTGATCGAGCGCAGCCCCGAGGCGCTGGCCGCGGGCGTCGAGCGCATCGAGAAGTCGCTCAACCGGGCCGTCGCCGCGGGCAAGCTCCCCGAGGACGACGCCAACGCCGTGCGCGGCCACCTCAGCTTCTCCGAGGACTTCGCCAAGCTCTTCGACCGCCAGATCGTCATCGAGGCCGTCGCCGAGGACGAGGCGACCAAGATCCAGGTCTTCAAGAAGATCGACGCCGTGGTGAACGACGAGCACGCGATCCTCGCGACCAACACCTCCTCGATCCCGATCATCAAGCTCGCGATGTCGACCAAGCGCCCCGAGCAGGTCATCGGGATGCACTTCTTCAACCCGGTGCCCGTGCTGAAGTTGGTCGAGGTCATCTCGTCGCTGCTCACGAGCCCCGAGACCGCGGCGCGCGTGCGCGCCTACGGCACCGACGTGCTCGGCAAGAAGGTCATCACCTCCCCGGACCGCGCGGGCTTCGTGGTGAACGCCCTGCTGATCCCCTACCTCCTGTCCTCGATCCGGATGCTCGAGTCGGGCTTCGCGAGCGCCGACGACATCGACACCGGCATGGTGCTCGGCTGTGCGCACCCGCTCGGGCCGCTCGCCCTGACCGACCTCATCGGCCTGGACACGACCCTCGCGGTCGCCGAGTCGCTCTACGAGGAGTTCAAGGAGTCCCACCTGGCCCCGCCCCCGCTGCTCTCGCGCATGGTCCAGGCCGGGCTGCTCGGGCGCAAGACGGGCCAGGGGTTCTACTCCTACCGGTCCTAGGACCTACGCCGACCGTGCCCGAGGTCACCTACGTCGTCACCCTGGCGTGCCGGGACATGCCCGGCATCGTGCGCGCGCTGAGCTCGGCGGTCTTTGCGATCGACGGCAACATCCTCGAGAACGACCAGTTCACCGACCCGGTGACCGGCCAGTTCTGCATGCGCACGCGCTTCACCTGCGAAGCCGGCGTCGAGCAGGTTCGCGACCGGCTCGAAGGCGACCTCGCGGCCTACGAGCCGACGCTGTCGATCCGGCCCGAGTCCCAGCGCCGTCGGGCCCTCGTGATGGTCTCGCAGTTCGACCACTGCCTCGCTGACCTGCTGTACCGCGCCGAGCAGGGTGACCTGGCACTGGACATCGTGGCGGTGGTGAGCAACCACGGGGTCTGTCGGGACCTCTGTGCGCGCCACGACGTGCCCTTCATCCAGGTCGAGGTCACCCCCTCGACCAAGTCCGCCGCCGAGGACGTCGTGCGCGACCTGGTGGCCCGCCACGACGTCGACCTCGTCGTGCTCGCGCGCTACATGCAGATCATCTCCCCGGCGCTCTGTAGCGAACTCAGCGGGCGGATCGTCAACATCCACCACTCGTTCCTGCCCGGCTTCAAGGGCGCGCGCGCCTACCACCAGGCCTACGAGCGCGGCGTGAAGCTGATCGGCGCCACCGCCCACTTCGTCACCGCCGACCTCGACGAGGGTCCGATCATCGAACAGGACGTCGCGCGCGTGACCCACGCGCGCCGCCCGAGCGAGTTCATCGCCCTCGGACGCGACGTCGAGCGCACGGTGCTCGCTCGCGCCGTCGGGCTCATCGCCGAGGACCGCGTCATGCTGGTCGGACAGCGCACCGTCGTCTTCTCGCAGTGATCAGGTGACGGGGTTCCTCGTCGCGTAGGCGGCGTCGCGGTGCTCGGCGCGCTCGAGCACCGCCACGAGGTGCTCGACGGCGTCATAGACGTCGACGAAGCCAAGGTAGAGCGGCGTGAACCCGAAGCGACAGACGTCGGGGGCGCGAAAGTCACCGACGACCCCTCTGGCGATGAGCGCCTGGATGATCCCGTAGGCCTCCTCGTGGCGCAGCGACACCTGACTGGCGCGCCGGACGTGCTCGCGTGGGGTGACGAGGGTGAAGGCCCCGGGCAGGCGCGCCTCGACGAGCTCGATGAAGAGGTCGGTCAGTGCGAGGCTCTTGGCGCGGATCTCGTCCATCGTCACGCCGTCGAAGGCGTCGAGTGCCCCGTCGAGGGCGTTGATGGCGATGACCGACGGCGACGAGGTGACGAAGGCCTGCACGCCGGCGGCGGGCTCGTAGCGGCGCTCGAAGTCAAAGGGCCGCGCGTGGCCGAGCCAGCCCGGCAGCGGGTTCTCGATCACGCCCTGGAACCGGTCGCGCACGTAGAGAAAGCCCGGGGCGCCCGGCCCAGCGTTCAGGTACTTGTAGGTGCAGCCCGCGGCGAAGTCGACGTCGGCCGCGGTGACGTCCAGGGGCACCGCGCCCGTCGAGTGGGCGAAGTCCCAGAGCATCAGGGCTCCCGCGCCGTGGACCCGCGCGGTCACCCCCGCGAGGTCGAGCATCTCGCCGGTGCGGTAGTCGACGTGGGTGAGCATGACGAGGGCCACGTCCTCGCCGAGCTCGTCGTCCAGGGTGTCGCGATCGATTGCGCGAAAGGTGATCGGACGCCCGGCCCGACGCGCCATCGCCTCGGCGACGTAGAGGTCCGAGTGGAAGTTCGCGGCGTCGCCGAGCACGACCGAGCGCTCGGGGCGCAGGTCGAGCGCCCCGAGGATGAGCTTGGCGAGCAGGATGGTGAGGGTGTCGGCGACGAGCACCTCGCCGGGCCGGGCGCCGATGAGTGGCGCGAGCCGGTCGCCGACGCGCGTCGGCGCGGCCATCCAGCCCGCCGTGTTCCAGCTGCGCACGAGTCCCGTCGCCCACTCGTCGTCCAGGGTCGCCACGACCCGCTCGCGCGTCGAGCGCGTGAGCGGACCGAGCGAGTTGCCGTCGAGGTAGATCAGTCCGGGCGCCAGGGTAAAGGCGTCGCGGCGCGCGGCCAGGCCGTCGCGCCGGTCCATCTCGAGGCAGTCATCGCGCGTTCGCATCGCATCTCCCCTGTGGTCGCGTACGGGCAGGCTATCGCCAGTCAGGACCGGGTGATCGGCTTGTAGCGGATGCGATGGGGCTGGTCCGCGTCGGCGCCCAGGCGCTTGTGGCGCTCGACCTCGTAGTCCGAGAAGTTCCCTTCGAACCAGCGCACCTCGGTGTCGCCTTCGAAGGCGAGGACGTGGGTCGCGATGCGGTCGAGGAACCAGCGGTCGTGACTGATCACCACGGCACAGCCCGGGAACGACAGCAGGCCGTCCTCGAGCGCGCGCAGGGTGTCGACGTCGAGGTCGTTGGTCGGCTCGTCCAGCAGCAGGACGTTGCCGCCGCTGCGCAGGACCTTGGCGAGCTGGACCCGGTTGCGCTCGCCGCCCGAGAGCTCGCCCACCCGCTTTTGTTGGTCGCTGCCCTTGAACCCGAAGCTCGCCACGTAGGCGCGCGCGTGGATCTCGCGGTTGCCCACGACGAGTCGCTCCTGGCCGCCACTCACCTCGTCAAAGACCGTCGCCTCGGGGTCGAGGCCCTCGCGGGACTGGTCGACGTAGGCGAAGCGCACCGTGCTGCCGACCTCGAAGTCGCCCGCATCGGGCGCGAGCGCACCGACCATCATCTTGAAGAGCGTCGACTTGCCCGCGCCGTTGGGCCCGATGACCCCGACGATCCCGCCGGGGGGCAGGAGGAACGACAGGTCCTCGATCAGCAGGCGATCGTCAAATCCCTTGGTGACGCCCCGGGCGTTCACGACCACGTCGCCCAGGCGCGGGCCCGGCGGGATGGCGATCTCGAGGCGGTCGGGACGCTGGTCGGCGGCCTCGCTCTCGGCGACGAGCTGGTTGAAGGCGTTCACGCGCGCCTTGCCCTTGGACTGGCGGGCCCGCGGCGACATCCGGATCCACTCGAGCTCGCGCGCGAGCGCGGCCTGGCGCGACTGGTCGGCCCGCTCCTCGGCGGCCAGGCGCGCCTGCTTCTGCTCGAGCCACGACGAGTAGTTCCCCTCCCAAGGGATGCCCGCGCCCCGGTCGAGCTCGAGGATCCACGACGCCACGTTGTCGAGGAAGTAGCGGTCGTGGGTGATCGCGACGACGGTGCCGGGGTACTCCTGGAGGGCGCGCTCGAGCCAGGCGACCGACTCGGCGTCCAGGTGGTTGGTCGGCTCGTCGAGCAGCAGCAGGTCGGGCTTGGCGAGCAGCAGCCGGCACAGCGCGACGCGCCGGCGCTCGCCGCCCGAGAGGGTCGTCACGTCGGCGTCGGGGCTCGGCAGGCGCAGCGCGTCCATCGCGATCTCGAGGGTGCGCTCGAGGTCCCAGGCGCCCAGCGCGTCGATGCGGGTCTGCAGGTCGGCCTGCTCGGCGAGCAGCGCGTCGAAGTCGGCCTCGGGGTCGGCCATCGCGGCACAGACCTCGTTGAAGCGCGCGAGCAGGTCGCGCTGCTCGGCGACCCCGTCGGCGACGTTGCCCACGACGTCCTTCTCGGGGTCGAGCTGGGGCTCTTGGGCGAGGTAGCCGACCGAGAATCCCGGGGTGAGCCGAGCCTCGCCGGTGAACCCGTCGTCGAGCCCGGCCATGATGCGAAGCAGCGAGGACTTGCCCGAGCCGTTGGACCCGATCACCCCGATCTTGGCCCCGGGAAAGAAGGACAGGTTGATCCCGCGAAGCACCTCGCGGTCCGGCGGATAGAAGCGGCGCAGATCGCGCATGGTGAAGATGAACTGGGCAACCATGCCCACCAGTGTGGCGCATCGGCGCCGGTTCGGCGTCCGGAGGTCCCCGTTACACTCGCGCCATGTCTGCCAGCGCCAGCGTGCACCGTCACGCCCCCGACTGGATCGTGCTCACGATCGCCTGCGTCGCCCAGTTCATGGTCGTGCTCGACGTCTCCATCGTCAACGTCGCCCTGCCGTCGATGCAGCGCGACCTGCACTTCTCCATGACCAACGCCCAGTGGGTGGTGAACGCCTACGTGATCACCTTCGCCGGGTTCTTGCTGCTCGGCGGGCGCGCCGCGGACATCTTCGGGCGGCGCCACGTCTACCTCGGCGGGCTCGCCCTCTTCACCCTCGCGAGCATCGGCGCGGGCTTCGCCCACACCGGCACCGAGTTGATCGCGGTGCGCGCCATCCAGGGACTCGGCGGCGCGGTGCTCTCGCCGGCCACCCTCACGATCATCCTCACCACATTCCACGGGCCCCGCCTGCCCAAGGCCATCGGCGCCTGGAGCGCCGTCGCGGGCGCCGGCGGCGCCGTCGGGGGCCTGCTCGGGGGACTCTTGACCGGCTGGTTCTCGTGGCGCTGGGTCTTTTTCATCAACGTGCCCTTTGGCATCGCGGCGGCCGCGCTCGCGGTCACGTTCCTGCGCGAGCTGCGCAACCGCGACGCGAGCCACAAGCTCGACCTCACCGGCGCGCTGCTCGTGACGGTCTCGCTCGCCGCAGCCGTCTATGGCGTCGTGACGACCGCGACGACCGGCTGGGGTGACGTCGCGACGCTCGCCTGGATCGTTGGCGGCGTGCTCGGTATCGTGCTCTTTCTGTTCTGGGAGTCGCGCGTGGCGACCAACCCCCTCGTGGCACTGCGGATCTTCCACTCGCGCGCGGTCAGCACGGCCAACCTCGTGATGTTCCTCGTCGGCGGGTCGTTCTTTGCGATGTGGTACTTCCTCACCTTCTACTACCAGTACATCCTGGGCTATGACGCGGTGAAGACGGGCTTCGCCTTCTTGCCGATGGCCATCGCCATCGTCGCCGGCGCCCAGCTCAGCTCGCGGGTCATCGGTCGCTTCGGCGTGCGCCACCTGCTCGCCGCGGGCACCTCGAGCGCGACGCTGGGCTTCCTCTGGATCGCCCTGATCGGCGTGCACTCGCCCTACGCGTCGGCCATCCTCGTGCCCTCGGTGCTGTGCGCCTTCGCGATCGGGCTGCTCTTCACGCCCCTGGCGACCGCCGCCACGAGCGGGGTCGACCGCGCCGACGCCGGGCTCGCCTCGGGCGTGCTCAACACGAGCCGCCAGGTCGGGGGCTCGCTCGCGCTCGCCGCCCTCGGCACCGTCGCCGCCGACCGCAGCGCCAGCTTCGCCCACCCCAGCTCGCCCGCCGCGCTCGTCAACGGCTACCAGTGGGCCTTTCACCTCTCGGCGGGGATCACGCTGCTCGCGCTCGTGGTGAGCCTCGCGGTGCCCCACGGGCGGCCCGAAGCCTCCCTCGCCGCCCCGTCGCTCGCCGGCGCGGCCGAG
>JAJXTB010000052.1 GCA_021784205.1 Actinomycetes bacterium | reverse complement strand
CGCCAACCGCTGGGTCGGCATCCTGCACGCCTGCCTCGAACAGCGCGTCGACTACGACGAAAGCCTTGCCTGGAAGCATCGAGTTGATCTCGCGGCTTGACAGGTTAGGGACTAGGGGTGTCTAGCCCCTAAGCAGTACTGACAGCCCGCTTCAGGGCCAACGCCCGCCCCGTGGCCGCACGGGACCGCGCGGCGCAACCTACTGTCGAGGGGTGACCCCGGACCTCGACGATGAAGGGACCATCGTGACGCCAGCCCCACTAGGACAGCGACCAGCCTGGCGAGCGCTCGAGGCCCACGTCGGCAACATCGGTCAACTCCACCTGCGCGAGCTCTTCGATCGCGACTCTGGTCGCGGTCGGCGCCTTCGCGCCCAGGCGGCGGGGATCTACCTCGACTACTCCAAGAATCGGGTCACCGACGAGACAATGGACCTGCTGTTCGCGCTCGCGGAGCAGTCCGACCTCGCCGGGCGGCGCGACGCGATGTTCCGGGGCGAACACGTCAACGTCTCGGAGAATCGCGCCGTCCTGCACGTCGCGCTGCGACTGCCGCGTGACGCGACGCTCGTCGTCGACGGCGTGGACGTGGTCGGTGAAATCCACGGGGTGCTCGATCGCATGGCCGACTTCGCGGCGCGCGTTCGATCGGGCGAATGGCGAGGCGTGACCGGCAAGCCAATCAAGAACGTCGTCAACATCGGCATCGGCGGATCGGACCTCGGCCCGGTGCTCGCCTACGAGGCGCTTCGCTTTTACAGCCGACGCGACATGACGTTCCGCTTCGTCTCGAACGTCGACAGCGACGATCTCGTCGAAGCGATTCGCGACCTCGACGCCGCTGAGACGCTCTTCATCGTCTCGTCCAAGACCTTTTCGACCGTCGAGACCCTCACCAACGCCCACTCCGCCCGGGCCTGGCTCGTGGCGCAACTCGGCGACGACACAGCGGTCGCCAAGCACTTCGTCGCCGTGTCGACCAACGCCGAGCGGGTCGCCGCCTTTGGCATCGACACCGCGAACATGTTCGAGTTCTGGGACTGGGTCGGCGGGCGCTACTCGATGACCTCGGCCATCGGGCTCTCGACGATGCTCGCGATCGGCCCCGACGCCTACGCCGAGCTCCTCGCGGGTTTTCACGCGATGGACGAACACTTTCGCCTCGCGCCCTTCGGCGAGAACCTCCCCGTGCTGATGGGTCTGCTCGGCGTGTGGAACCGCAACTTCCTCGGGTGCGCCACCGTCGCCGTCTTGCCCTACGAGCAGTACCTGAAGCGACTGCCGGCCTACCTGCAGCAGCTCACCATGGAGTCCAACGGCAAGCACGTGACCCTCGACGGTGCCGAAGTCGTCTACGAGACCGGACCGGTGTACTGGGGTGAGCCGGGCACCAATGGCCAGCACAGCTTCTACCAGCTGATCCATCAGGGCACGTCGATCATCCCCGTCGACATCATCGGCTTCGCCCGAAGTCTGAACCCGCTCGCCGAGCATCACGACGTGCTGAGCGCGAACGTCTTCGCCCAGGCCGAGGCGCTCGCCTTCGGCCGGTCCGAGGCCGAGGTCCGTCGCGACGGCGGCCCGGAAATCGCAACCGCGCACCGCGTCATGGCGGGGAACCGGCCGAGCAACGTCCTGCTCGCCGACGTGCTCACGCCGCGACTGCTCGGTTCGCTCATCGCGCTCTACGAGCACGCCGTCTTCACCCAGGGCGTGATCTGGGGCATCGACTCCTTCGACCAGTGGGGTGTCGAGCTCGGCAAGTCCCTCGCCAGCGCGATCGTTCCCGAACTCGGCGCCGACGCGCCGACGCTTGGTCACGACTCGTCAACCAACGCCCTGATCGAGCACTACCGAACACTCAACGGAAGAGGTTCATCATGACCACGCGCGCGCCGATGCAACTGGGCATGGTCGGACTCGGCCGGATGGGCGCGAACATCGTCCGACGCCTGACCCGAGACGGTCACCGCTGCGTGGTCTATGACGTGAGCCCCGACGCCATCGCGGCACTCGAGGGCGAGTCCGTCACGGGCGCCGCGTCACTCGCCGACCTCGCCGCCAAGCTCGAAGCACCGAGATCGATCTGGCTGATGCTGCCCGCCGCGATCACCGGGGCGACGCTGGACCAGCTGCTCGAGCACCTCGAGCCGGGCGACGTCGTGATCGACGGTGGCAACTCCTTCTACCAGGACGACATCGCTCGCGCCAAGGAGCTCGCCACCCACGGCATCCACTACGTCGACTGCGGAACGAGCGGTGGCGTGTGGGGCCTCGAGCGGGGCTACAGCCTGATGATCGGGGGCGAAGCGGCGACCGTCGCCCGGCTCGACCCGATCTTTCGCTCGATCAGTCCCGGTGAGGACGGTGTGGCGCCCACCGCGTCGCGCGCGGGACGCGACAGTACCGCGACCAGTGGCTACCTGCACTGCGGGCCGAACGGCGCCGGCCACTTCGTCAAGATGGTCCACAACGGCATCGAGTACGGCATGATGGCTGCAATCGCCGAGGGACTGAGCATCCTCAAGCACGCCAACGCCGGCACCGTCGACGTGGCGGCCGACGCGGAGACCACACCCATGCGCCACCCCGACTTCTACGCCTACGACTTCGACGTCGCGCAGGTCGCCGAACTCTGGCGACACGGGTCCGTCATCAGCTCGTGGCTGATGGACCTCACCGCCAGCGCTCTCGCCGGCTCGCCGGAACTCGCCGAGTTCAGCGGCCGCGTCTCCGATTCGGGCGAGGGCCGCTGGACGATACAGGCTGCGATCGACGAATCGGTGCCCGCGCCGGTCATCAGCGCCGCCCTGTGGCAGCGTTACGAGTCACGCGAGCGCGGACGCTTCGCCGCCCGGGTGCTCTCGGCCATGCGCTCGGAGTTCGGCGGCCACGCCGAGAAGCACGGGTGACGATGACCCCGGCACGTCTGACACCATCACCCCGCACCGAATGGCGTGCCCAGTGACCACTCACCCCATCGAGACCGACGTCGAGATTCCTGGGAGCCACGTCATCGTGCTCTTTGGCGCGAGCGGTGACCTCGCGCGGCGAAAGGTCATCCCGGGGTTGTTCCACCTCGCACTGGCGGGACTCCTACCCAAGGACTACCGGATCATCGGCACGGCCCCGGCGGCCTTCGCGCTCTCCAACGACGACTTCCGAACACTGGCTCGCGAATCGGTCGACGAGTTCGGCGAACTCGCACCCGATGGTGACGTGTGGGACGCCTTCGTCGCCTCGCTCACCTTCGTCGAGTCCTCAGCCGAGGAGGGCGCCGCACTCCTCGGTGCGGTCGAGGACGCCGAGGCGGTCATCGGGGGCGACGTCAGTCGCCTCTTTCACCTCGCCGTCCCGCCCGACGCGGTGCTGGGTCTGGTCACCATGCTGGGCGGATCGGACCTACGCCACAACGCGCGGGTGATTCTCGAGAAGCCATTCGGCGTCGATCTGGCGTCGGCGCGCGAGCTCAACGCCGTCATCAAGGCGAACTTCGACGAGACCCAGGTCTTTCGCATCGACCACTTCCTCGGCAAGGAGTCCATCGACAACATCCTCGCCCTACGTTTCGCCAACCGCTTCTTCGAGCCGCTGTGGAACCGCGACCACGTCCGCTACGTCCAGATCGACGTGCCCGAGACCCTCACCGTCGAGGGGCGTGGCGCCTTCTACGAGGCCACGGGAGCCTTTCGCGACATGGTGGTGAGTCACCTGTTCCAGGTGATGGGATTCATCGCCATGGAACAGCCGACCTCGCTCGATGCTCGTCCGCTGCGCGACGAGGTCCACAAGGTGTTTGAAACCCTGCGGCCCATCGACCCCGCGCACACCGTGCGCGGGCAGTACGACGGCTACCGCGACGAAGTCGGGGTGGCGCCCGACTCCACGACCGAGACGTTCGTCGCGATCCGCGCCGAGATCGAGAACACGCGCTGGAAGGGCGTGCCGTTCTACCTGCGCACGGGCAAGGCGCTCGCCCAGAGCCGCCAGGTCATCACCATCGGCTTCGAGGAACCGGTGATGCGGCTCTTCCCCTTCGCCGAGGGCGCCCCGGCCAATCGCGGCAACCGGCTGGTCGTCGACTTCGCCGACCCGGGCTCGATCGACGCGCACTTCTTCGCCAAGCGGCCCGGACCAGCGATGCGCCTCGACGCCGCGCGCATGACCTTCCACTACGCGGGTTCATTCCAGAAGGCGCACCACCTCGAGGCCTACGAGTACCTGATCCTCGAGGCGATGCTGGGCAAGCGTACGCTCTTCACCCGCTCCGACGGCATCGAGCGGCTCTGGGAGGCGAGCGAGAACCTGCTCGCCGCTCCCCCCGCGACCGAGCCGTACGCCCCCGGTTCGTGGGGACCGCGCTCAGCGATGGATCTCATCGCACCCAACACGTGGTGTCTGCCCGAATGAGCGAGCGCATCCACCTGCTGCTCTCTGACGTCGACGGAACGCTCGTGCCGCCCGACAAGCAACTCACGCCTCGAACGATCGACGCGGTCGCCGAGCTGGGCCGCGCCGGTATCACCTTCGCCATCACGAGCGCGCGCCCACCGAGGGGCCTCATCCACTTCGTCGAGCCCCTGGGACTGCGTACGCCGCTCGGCGCCTTCAACGGTGGCGCGATCGTCGACGGTGAACTCAACGTCATCGAGGAGCGCCCGCTTGACGACGACGTCGTCGCCGGGGTCATCGAGGTACTCACGTCACACGCGATGTCGATCTGGGTCTTTCGAACCGACGAGTGGTACGTGCTCGACCCGCTCGGCCCCCACGTCGACCAGGAGGCGCAGATCCTCCAACGGGACCCGACCGTGGTCGCGAGCTTTGAGGGCATCGTCGGTGGGGTGATCAAGATCGTTGGTGTCAGTGACGATGTCGACGCGAGCGTGGCCGCGTGGACGGCCACGAACGACCGCTTCACGACGCGCGTCTCGGCCTCGCGGTCGCAGTCCTACTACCTCGACGTCACCCACCCCGACGCCACCAAGGGCAGCGTCGTGCGCTTCTTGGCCGAGCGCTACCGCATCGACCCGAGCCAGATTGCGACGATTGGCGACATGCACAACGACGTGTCCATGTTCGCCGCGTCGGGATTCAGCATTGCGATGGGCAACGCCGACCCCGCCGTCCAGCGCGCCGCCACGGTCGTTACCAGCTCCAACGTCGAGGAGGGGTTCGCACGAGCCGTCGCCGACTTCATCCTGCCCTGACCGAGCGAGACGGCGGTCGACGATGGTGAGTGTCGCCACCCTGGCCGTCGCGGTCGCCATCGTCGCCTTCGTCTTCTACTGGTCGGGCCGCTACGGTGGCCGCGCCAAGCCGGGCACGTCGCTTCGTCGTGGTCCGCGCTCGCACACCACGGCCCGGGGTCGACCGAAGGTCGGCTACGACCGGCGCGAGGACGCCGAGGCCCAGGCCCGCGTCCTCGCCAAGCGCGATGGGGCGCCGATGAACGTCTACCAATGCAACGTCTGCGCGAAGTGGCACGTCGGGCACAGTCGCTAGCACCGACCGCGGACCGCGGCGCCGTGGCCCGCTGTCGCTGCACAGCCTCTCGCCGGTGAGGCGTCAGGCGATGTTCGCCCGCAGCCCCCGCACCACGGGACGACCCGCGCTGATCCAGCTGCTCGTGCCGCCGATGACCGAGCGCACGTCGTAACCGATCCGCGCGAGGTGCTGGGCGGCGACCCGGCTTCGACCGCCGCTCTGGCAGATGACATAGATCGGCGGGCCGATCGGCAGTTCGTGCGCCGCGTCGGGCACGGTGCTGAGCGGGACGAGCCGGGCGCCGGGCACGTGGCCGGACTCGTACTCGTGGGGCTCACGCACGTCAAGGACGTGGGCACCGTCCGCGTGAGCGGCGATGAACGTTCGGACGTCGACTTCAGAAATCACTGATTACCTCCTGTGGCACGCCCGACGAGTATACCCCGTGGGGTATACGGTCCAACCGCCCCCCGGCCTCGATTCGCCCGTCGAACGGCACTACCGGGGGTGGGTCCATGACTGCGCGTCTCACGGTCGCGGTGGTACGCTGAGCCCGTTGTGCAACGGGAGCTCGGACGTACCGGGCTGAGAGGGTGGTTGGCCTGCGGGCCGCAGTACCACCGACCGTCGAACTTGTCCGGGTAATGCCGGCGTAAGGAGATCATCGTGGCCAGCCAGCCAGATTCGTCGTTCACATTGGTTTCGGGGGACCGCCACGCCGAAGTGCCCCACACCCTCGTCGAGCCAGTCCCCCAGCCCCTCGGGGTCATCGACCAATTCGGTCTGTGGGGCAACCTCGGCGTGAGCCTCCTCGGCTTCACGGGCGCCATCTTCGTCTTGCAGCCCAACGGCGGCGGCACACCCGAGCTCTCCCTCGTGGCCGCCCTGACCGCGATCATCGTGGGCACCGTGCTCGGCACGCTCGCCATCGCGTTCTCGGGCGTCGCCGGGGCGCGTACCGGTGCGCCGGCGATGGTGCTCTTGCGGGGCGTCTTCGGCAGCCGGCTCTCCTACATACCGACGCTCATCAACATCGTCCAGCTGCTCGGCTGGGGGATCTTCGAGCTGGTCACAATCGCCACGGCCGCGCGCACCGTCGAGCCCGGGCTCGCCCAGTGGGTCTACGTAGTGCTCGCGGGGACGATCACCGGTCTCTTGACGCTCTACCCCCTCGGGGCGATTCGCGTCCTGCGCCGGTTCGCCACGCCGGCGGTGCTCGTGGTGCTCGTCTACCTCTTCGTCGAGCTGCTGCGCCACCCGATGCCCGCGCTCGCCCACGGGACCTGGACCGGCTTCTGGGCGGCGACCGACACCGTGATCGCCGTGGCGATCTCCTTCGCACCGCTCGCCGCCGACTACACGCGTCATTCACGCTCGCCCCGCACGGCCTTCTGGGGCGCCTTCGTGGGCTACGGCGTCACCCAGGTGCTCTGCTACGTGATCGGCCTCGTGGCCCTGGTGACCGTGGCCCGGTCACCATCGGACATCTACGGTACCTTCATCGCGGTGCCGCTCGGCACGCTCGCCTTCGCCCTGCTCGCCGCGCGCGAGCTCGACCAGTCCTTCGCTGACGTCTACTCCACGGTCGTCTCCATCCAGAACCTCCGGCCTCTCTGGGACCGGCGAGTCCTCGCCCTGGTTGTGGCCACGCTCACCACCGCCCTGGCGCTGGGAATCAACATCGCCGACTACGAGAACTTCCTCGTCCTGCTCGGCTCGGTCTTCGTCCCCCTGACTGCGGTCTTCATCGTCGACTTCTTCGTGCTCGCCAAGGGCCACCTCAATCTCTCCGCGCGGGCCCAGAGCCGCTCGACGATGCTCGTGCCCTGGGGAATCGGCTTTGTCGTCTACCAGCTGATCAACCCTGGCTACATCGGCTGGTGGGTCGCGATGTGGGCCCACATCGGCTCGGCACTGCACTTCCACGCGCCGAGCTGGATGTCCGCGTCGCTCACGTCCTTCGTCGCGTCGCTACTGGCGACCCTGCTCACCGGCGCGATCGTGAAGTGGCGAGCGGCTCGACGTCTCGCGCCAGCGCTCGTCGACGCTACAGCCGAGGCTGAGGCCTGATCACGTCGGCCGGCGACCCCACCCAGCCCGATGGTCTCGTCCACGGGATGGCGAACGACCTCGTCGTGCCCGATTGGCCGGCGATCACCGAAGCCGAGGCGGTCGAAGTCCTCGCGCACTACCCCGAGGCCGGCGCGCGGGCAGACCCCGTCACGGTGACCTGGCGGAGCCCGCGTCCGATGTCGGCCGCGGCGCTCGTCGCGGTCGGCGACGCGACATACTTCCTCAAGCGCCATCACGTTCGCGTGCGCTCGACCGAGCGCCTGGCACTCGAACACGATTTCGCGCGCCATCTGCGCATGCGCGGGCTCAGCACGCCGGCGATCCTTGCCACGCGTGACGGCTCGACCGTCGTCGAGCACGACCAGTTCGTCTACGAAGTGCACGAGTGCGCGCTGGGCGAGGATCGATACCGCGACGTTCCGTCGTGGTATCCCTTCACCCATCGCGCTGACGCCCACGCCGCCGGCGCCGCCCTGGCCCACTTGCACCACGCGGCCGCGGACTTCGCCGCTGCGGCGTGGGACTTCGGTCCGTTGATCGACGCCGCGTCGGTCATCCTCGCCCCCGACCCCGCCGACGCCTACCGGCGCCTCGTCACGACGCGACCGGGCCTCGCGACAGCAACACGTGCCTACGACGTCGCGGGCGACTTCGACTTGTTCCTTCGCCGACCGATCGAGGCCGCAGCCGCCCGGCTCGGCAACGTTTCGACTCAGTGGACCCACGGCGACTGGCACGGCTCGAACCTGACGTGGCGAGGTCCGGCCGATCACGCCAGTGTCGCGAGCGTGCTCGATCTCGGCCTGGCGAACCGCACGTTCGCGCTGCACGATCTCGCCGTGGCGATCGAGCGCAGCGTCGTCGACTGGCTCGACCTCGCGGGTGTTGGAGCAGTCTCGGTCGACTACGGGTCACTCGATGCGCTGCTCGCCGGCTACGCCAGCGTCGCGCCCTTCAGCGACGACGACCTCGCAACGCTGGCGGCGGTCCTGCCGGTCGCCCACGTCGAGTTCGCGCTCTCCGAGGTCGAGTACTTCGGTTCGGTCGTCGACTCGCCGGCCAACGTCGAGCTCGCCTACCGGTCCTACCTGCTCGGTCACGCCCGATGGTTCGACTCCCCCGAGGGAGCCTCGTTGCTCGCGCACGTGCGCGCGGGCACCGCGCCCGTGCGCTGAGTCGACCGATCGGCGGTCACGACGGAGGATTCGAGGGTCCTCGCCGGTAGGGTGGGCTCGTGAGGCTTTCCTGCGTAAGCGGTCGAGTGGTCGCGGCGGCCGTGGTGGCCTATATCGGTGCCACCCCGATCCCCGAGACCGCGCTGCGCGACGCCATCGTGGTCGTCGCCGTGGTTGCCGCCCTCGTGTGGCCCCGCTTCGTTGGTCGTCCGATGACCTCGTGCCCGGTTGCGATACCGGAATCGTCGACGTCGCCGAAGACCCAAGCAGTACAGCCGTCTGGCCTGACGGCTATCGATCGAGAAGAGGAGCATCATGTCCACTGAGCAGACCCCCGCCAAGGTTGCCTTCATGATCATCAGTGACGACCCCGCACGCGCGGTGCCCGGCATGGTCATGGCGACGCGCATGAAAGCGAACCGGGGCGCGGACGTGCGCGTCCTGTTCTTCGGGCCCGGCGTGAGGCTCGCCGCCAGCGGACTCATTGACACCCAGCTCGCCGAGATGCGCGACGCGGGCATCGGCGCCACGGCCTGTCGGGCCAACGTGGAGGCCTACGACATCGCCGAGGAGATCGGCGTGCGCCCGCTCGAGTTGCTCGCCGCCGGTGCCGAGGTCGAGCAGTTCGCCCTCCAGGGCTACACCGTCGTCAGCTTCTAGGTCGCCGCGGCGCGACCGACGCGCCAGCCGTCGATTGGTTCAATGATGCACTTATTGCACGTCGTGCAATAAGTCGGGCATACTGGATCCGTGGCTGACCCCATCGGACGCAGAGAGCGCAAGCGACTGGCGACCCATCACGCGCTACGCGCCGCCGCACTGCGCCTCGGGGCCGAGCGCGGGATCCGCGACGTCACGGTCGAAGAGATCGCCACGGCCGCCGACGTGTCCGTGCGGACCTTCTACGACCACTTCCCCTCCAAGGAGGACGCCATCATCGGCTTTGACGCCTGGCGCGTTGACCAGTTGCGCGACGCGCTTGCCGAACGGCCCGCCGACGAGAAGCCCCTCGAGGCGCTGCGGGTTGTCATGGGCCAGCTCTTTCACGAGTCCAGTGGCGAGTGGCCGCTGCGCATGCGCGCGATCAACGCCGACCCCGCGCTGCTCGGGCGGATGTTCGTCTCGTTCATCGCCTACGAGCGAACGCTCGTCGAGGTGATCGCCCAGCGCACCGGCGTCGACAGCGACCGCGATCCCTATCCGGCGCTGGTTACCGCCGTCGCCACTGCGGCCTTTCGGGCCTCGATGACGACCGCGCGCGCGAGCAGCGGCGCACTTGACCCAACCGCCACCTTCGACGCCGCCATCGCCCGGCTCAGCGCCGCCCTGGACCCGCCCGGTGGCACGAAGGGACCAGCTGCGTGCTGATCAAGCTCCTACGCGTCCACCTTCGCCCCTATCGCGTCCAGGTGCTGCTGCTCAGCGCGCTGCTCGTGCTCCAGACGGTGGGCAACCTCTACCTGCCGAACCTCAACGCCGACATCATCAACGGCGGGGTCGTCGCCGGCGACCTCCACTACATCGTGCGCACCGGTATCTGGATGGTCGTGCTCACGCTCGCGATCGGGCTCTTCGCGGTCATCGCGGTCTACTGGGCCTCGCGGGTCTCGATGGCCGCGGGGGCCGACCTGCGCCGCGCGGTCTTTGCGCGCGTGCAGTCCTTCTCGGCGCGTGACGTGAATCACTTCGGCACGGCGTCACTCATCACGCGCAACACCAACGACATCCAGCAGATCCAGATCTTCTTGCAGATGGCGCTCACCATGATGGTGATCGCCCCGATCATGTCGGTCGGTGGCATCGTGATGGCGATCCACGAGGGGGCGAAGCTCTCGCTGCTCCTGCTCGTCTCGATCCCGGTGATGGGCGTCTTCATCGGCGTCGTGATGGTTCGTGTCATCCCGCTCTTTCGCTCCATGCAGTTCCGGATCGACCGGATCAACCAGGTGCTGCGCGAGCAGATCACCGGGGTGCGCGTCATCCGGGCCTTCGTGCGAAATGACGCCGAGGCCGAGCGCTTCGAGCGCGCCAACGCCGACCTGACGGGCACCGCGCTGCGCGTGAACCGGATCTTCGCGCTCACGATGCCGATCATGCTCGTGATCATGAACTTCTCCAGTGTCGCCGTCATCTGGTTCGGCGGCCGGCTGGTGAGCGAGGGCTCGATGCCCATCGGCAACCTGACCGCGTTTCTCACCTACATCCTGCAGATCCTCACCTCAGTGATGATGGCGGTGATGGTGACGATCCTCGTGCCGCGCGCGGCCGCGAGCGCCGAACGGATCGGCGAGGTGCTCGACACCGTGCCCGCCATCAGCGATCCCGTCGACCCGGTCACCCCGACGCCGACCGGGTCGGTGCGACTGACCGGCGTCTCCTTCGCCTACCCCGGCAGCGAGCGGCCCGTCCTCGACGACGTCACCGTCGACTTCGAGCCCGGCGTCACGAGCGCGATCATCGGCGGCACGGGCAGTGGCAAAACTACGCTCGTCTCGCTCATCCCCCGGCTCTTTGACGTCACCGCCGGCGCGCTCGAGGTCAACGGTGTCGACGTGCGCGCCCAGTCCCAGGAATCGCTCTGGTCGTCGATCGGCATCGTGCCCCAGGCCGCTTTCCTCTTCAGTGGCACGGTGGCGACGAACCTGCGCTTCGCCCGGCCCGACGCCACCGACGCCGAGCTCTGGCGCGCCCTCGAGGTGGCCCAGGCGCGCGACTTCGTCGCCACGATGCCCGGCGGCCTCGACGCGCCGATCGACCAGGGCGGCACGAATGTCTCGGGCGGCCAGCGCCAGCGCCTGGCGATCGCGCGTGCGCTCGTCAAGCAGCCGCGCATCTACCTCTTCGACGACTGCTTCTCGGCACTCGATGCCGCCACCGACACCCGCCTGCGCGAGGCCCTGCGCACCTACACCGCCGAGGCCACCGTCATCATCGTCGCCCAGCGCGTCAGCACGATCATGCACGCCGACCGGGTCGTCGTGCTCGACGACGGGCGCGTCGTGGGCGTGGGCAACCACGACGAGTTGGTCGAGTCCTGTGACTCCTACCGCGAGATCGTGGTCTCCCAGCTCGGCGAGGAGGCGCTGCGGTGACGATGGGGCCCATGCACGCGATGCGCGGCGCGGGCGCGGCGCCGCCGCGCACGAGCAAGGACGTGCGCGGCACCCTTCGGCGCCTGGTGCGCCGGCTGCGCCCCGAGCGCTGGCGGCTACTAGGCGCGCTCGTGCTCGGCGTGGCGTCGGTCGCCTTCATGGTGTCGGGTCCGCAGATCCTCGGCAACGCGACCAACGTGCTCTTCGACGGGATCATCGCCAAGCGGCTCCCGGCGGGCTTCACGATGGCCCAGACGCTGCACTACCTGCGCACCCACGGCCACGGCCAGACCGCGGCGATGATCGCCAACCTGCACCTCACCCCCGGCGCCGGGGTGAACATCACCCGCATGGGCGCGATCCTCGGGGTCGCCGCGCTCGTCTACCTCGGCGGGGCCGCCTTCAGCTACCTCCAGGGCTTCACGATGGCCGGGGTCACCCAGCGCGCGGTGTCGGGCCTGCGCCGCGACGTCGAGGCGAAGATGGGCCGGCTGCCGCTGCGCTACTTCGACAGCCACCCCCACGGCGACGTGCTCAGCCGGGTCACCAACGACATCGACAACCTCACGACGACGATCCAGCAGGGGCTCAGCCAGCTGCTGACGTCGTTCCTGACGATCATCGGCGTGCTCTCGATGATGCTCTGGATCTCGCCGCTGCTCGCGGTCGTGGCGATCGTGACCATCCCCCTCGCCTTCGTGATCACCTTCGTCATCGCGCGCCGGTCCCAGGTCCAGTTCGCCGCCCAGTGGCAACAGACCGGCACGCTCAACGGCCTCGTCGAGGAGACCCACAGCGGCCACGAGCTCGTCCAGGTCTTCGGGCGGCGCGACGCGACGATCGAGGAGTTCAACCGCCAGAACCACCGGCTCTACAAGTCGAGCTTTCGCGCCCAGTTCCTCTCGGGGATCGTCCAGCCGTCGGTCCAGCTCATCTCGAACATCAACTACGTCGTCATCGCCGTCGTCGGCGGGTACCGCGTCGCGTCGGGCCTGCTCACCCTCGGCGCGGTGACCGCCTTCATCCAGTACTCGCGCCAGTTCACGATGCCGATCATGCAGATCGCCGGCCAGATGAACCTGCTGCAGTCGGGCCTCGCCTCCGCGGAGCGGGTCTTTGAGTTCCTCGACGCGAGCGAAGAGGCACCCGACCGGCCCGACACCCACCGCGCCCCGTCACACGAGCGCGGCGGGCGCGTCACCCTCGAGCAGGTCTCGTTCCGCTACGAGCCCGAGCACCCGCTCATCGAGGACTTCAGCCTCGACGTCGCCCCGGGCGAGACCGTCGCGCTCGTCGGACCGACGGGCGCGGGCAAGACCACCGTCGTCAACCTGCTCGTGCGCTTCTACGAGATCGACGGCGGGCGGATCGTGCTCAACGGGGTCGACTACCGCGACCTGACGCGCGACGAGGTGCGCCGGGCCTTTGGGATGGTGCTCCAGGACACCTGGGTCTTCGCCGGCTCGATCCGCGACAACATCGCCTACGGGCGGCCCGAGGCCACCGACGACGAGGTCGTCGAGGCCGCGCGCGCCGCGCACGTGGACAACTTCGTGCGCACCCTGCCCGAGGGCTACGACACCCTGCTCGACGACGACGCCTCGAACCTCTCGTCGGGCCAGAAGCAGCTGCTCACCATCGCGCGGGCCTTCCTCGCCGACCAGAGCGTGCTCATCCTCGACGAGGCGACGAGCAACGTCGACACCCGCACCGAAGTCCTGATCCAAGAGGCGATGGCCCGGCTGCGCGTCGGGCGCACGAGCTTCGTGATCGCCCACCGGCTCTCGACGATCCGCCACGCCCACGTCATCCTCGTCATGGACCACGGCCGCATCGTCGAACAGGGCGACCACGATCAGCTGATGGCGAACCAGGGCCTCTACTATTCGCTCTACAACAGCCAGTTCGCCGGCGCCGAGACCTGAGCCGACCGACCGGTCGCCGCCCAGTCGCTAGCCTGACACCCGCGTGACCATCCTCGTCGACCTCCAGCACGTCCGCCTGCGCGGCGCCGACCGCACCGTGCTCGACGACCTCTCGCTCACCGTCTCGGACGGCGATCGCATCGGGGTCGTCGGGATCAACGGCACGGGCAAGACCGCCCTCTTGCGCATCGTGGCGGGCACGCTCGCCCCCGACGGCGGCCAGATCCGCCGCGGGCGCGACGTGCGCATCGGCGTGCTCGAGCAAGAGCCGAACCTGCCCGACGCCAGCGTGCGCGAGGCACTCGGGCACGGCTGGCAGGTCGACGCCGCGCTCGACCGGCTCGACATGCTCGGCTTCGTCGACGCGCCGACCACCGAGCTCTCGGGCGGCCAGCGCAAGCGCGTCGCGCTCGCGCGCGTCTTCGCCGAGCCGGCCGACCTGCTGATCCTCGACGAGCCGACCAACCACCTGGACCTGAACGCCATCCGCTGGCTCGAACAGCAGCTGCTCGACTTTCGCGGTGGCGTCCTGCTCGTCAGCCACGACCGGTTCCTCCTCGACCAGGTCACCACGCGCATGGTCGAGATCGACCGCGGGGCGACCTACGTGCACGGTGGCGGGTACGCCAAGCTCCTCGAGGCCCAGGCCGAGCGCGAGGAGCAGGCGGCCTCGGCCGAGCAGGTCCGGCGCAACCTCGCGCGCACCGAGCTCGCGTGGCTGCGACGCGGGGTGAAGGCGCGCTCGACCAAGCCCCAGGCCCGCATCGACGCCGCGCACCGGCTCCTCGCCGAGCGACCGACGGCCGCCGCACGCACCGGCACGCTCGACCTCGCCACCCAGACCCCGCGGCTCGGCAACTCGGTCATCCGCGCCCACCACGTCGCCTTCGCCTACGACGGCGCACCGACGCTCTTGCACGACGTGGACCTCGACGTCGGGCCCGGCGACCGCATCGGGATCGTCGGGCGAAACGGCGCGGGCAAGTCGACCCTGCTCGACCTGCTCGCGGGCCGGCGCGCGCCCACGAGCGGGACCGTGAAGCAGGGCCCGACGGTCGTGACGGCGTACTTCGAGCAGCACGCGAGCGAGGTCGACCCCACCAAGACCGTCCAGGAGCTCGTCGCCGGCCCGCACGGGGTGCCGGGATCACCGCCGGACGTCGCGCTGATGAAGCGGTTCTGGTTCACCGGTGCACTGCCCGCGGCACACGCCGGCGAGCTCTCGGGGGGCGAGCGGCGGCGCCTGCAGTTGCTGCTCGCGCTCGCCAAGCGCCCGAACGTCCTCTTCCTCGACGAGCCGACTAACGACCTCGACCTCGAGACCATCCGCCTCGTCGAGGACTTCCTCGCCGAGTGGCCCGGCACCCTCGTCGTGGCGTCGCACGACCGCACGTTCCTCAGCCGCACGACCGACCGGCTCCTCGAGGTCCACGCCGACGGGCGCGTGGGCGACGTGCCCGGCGGCATCGACGCCTGGATCGCGCGCACCCTCGAGCCCGGGTTCGCCGACGCCACGCCCGACGAGCCCGCCGGCGTGCCGCGGGGCCGGGCGCTGCGCGACGCCGAGAAGGAGATGACCCGCCTCGAGCGGCGAAAGCGTACCCTCACCGACAAGCTCGCAAGCGTCACCACCCTCGAGGAGCAGACCCGCCTCGGGCTCGAGCTCGAGGGCGTGCTCAACGACCTCCACCGGGCCGAAACGGCCTGGCTCGCCTTCTTCGAATAGCCCGGCCGCGCGCTCGCTACGGTGAGGGCATCGTCGTCGTGGCGTAATAGTTGACAAGTTCCATCGGATTTATCTACTATGTCGACCTACGACGTCGGCTTCCCGACACGACCAAGGAGCACCGATGACTGCATGGGGATTCGAGACCCGACAGATCCACGCCGGGGCGGTCCCCGACCCCACGACCGGTGCCCGGGCGGTGCCGATCTACCAGACCGCGAGCTACGTCTTTCGTGACACGGACCACGCCGCGGCGCTCTTCGGCCTGTCCGAGCTCGGCAACATCTACACCCGCATCATGAACCCGACCCAGGCCGTCTTCGAAGAGCGCATCGCCTCGCTCGAGGGCGGCGTGGCCGCCCTCGCGGTCGCCTCGGGCCAGGCGGCCGAGACCGTGGCGCTACTCAACCTCGCCGAGGGCGGCGGGCACATCGTCGCCTCGGCCTCGCTCTACGGCGGCTCCTACAACCTGCTGCACTACACCCTGCCCAAACTCGGCATCGAGACCACCTTCGTCGAGGACCCCGATGACCTCGAAGCCTGGGCGCGCGCCGTGCGCCCGAATACCCGGGCCTTTTACGCCGAGTCCCTCGGCAACCCCAAGGGCGACGTGCTCGACTTCGAGGGCGTCAGCCGGGTCGCCCACGAGCACGGCATCCCGCTCGTGGTCGACAACACCCTCGCGACCCCCTACCTCGTGCGCCCCCTCGAGCACGGGGCCGACATCGTGATCCACTCGGCCACCAAGTTCATCGGGGGCCACGGCACCTCCATTGGCGGGATCATCGTCGACGGCGGCACCTTTGACTACGAGGGCAGCGGCCGCTTCCCCGCCTTCACCGAGCCCGACCCGAGCTACCACGGCCTGGTCTTTGGCCAACTGCCCGAGCCGCTCTTCCCCGCCCGCTTCGCCTTGAAGGCCCGCCTGCAGTACCTGCGCGACACGGGTCCCGCGATCTCGCCCTTCAACGCCTTCTTGCTGCTCCAGGGACTCGAGACGCTGAGCCTGCGCATGGAGCGCCACGTCGCCAACGCGACCGCCGTGGCGCAGTGGCTCGAGGCGCGCGAGGACGTCACCT
>JAJXTB010000051.1 GCA_021784205.1 Actinomycetes bacterium | reverse complement strand
GTCCTGCCCGTTCGCTCGCCCACCGCGACGACTTCGAGGGTATCGCCGGCCATCATTAGCATGATGGGGTGGCCGAACATCCCGTGATCGACGCGTTCACGCTTCGGTCTCGAGTCTTCGGCATCGTTGCGACGCTCATCGGCTTCGCGGTCGCCTGGCTCAGCGCGCTCGGGATCGCCGACGTCGCGCGCGGTACCGTCCTTCGGGGCGTGACCCTCGTCGTTTGCGCGCTCGTCGCGCGTTGGCTCGTCGCGTCGGGTACCGATGCCTGGGCGTCGTACACCACTCGGGTCATCCGGGACCGTTGGCGACGCACCGTCATCGACCAACTGGAGACGCCGCGCACCGAGGGGGAACGGGGACGGCGCGACCTCGCCCTGGCCATTGACCACGCGGCGGCCGCCCCCGCCCTCGACGTGGTTGGAGCGAGCGCGCGCACCGCGGCGCTCGGCGTCGTCATCGTCTGGTTCAGCGCCGGCTGGCTGAGCGCCGGTATCGTGATCGCGTTACTCGCCGTGGCCGTACCCCTCTACCGACGCGCGGGGCGCCGTAGCGCGGCGTTGACCAGCGACTACAACCAGCGTCGTGACGTGCTCGAGCGGCGCCAGCTGGAGATGCTCCAGCACACCCCAGAACTTCGAGCCTTGGGCGCCGTTCACTACGGCGCCGACGAGATCGCAGCGGTGAGTGACGCCGAACACCACGCATCAATTCGAACGATACGCGTAGCACTCGAATCGTCACTGGTCACCGAATTCCTGAGCGGTGTTTCGATCGGACTCGTCGCGATGGTCGTGGGCTTCGGTCTGCTGCGGGGCTCGATCTCACTCGATCGCGCACTCATCGCGGTACTCATCACCAGCGAACTCTTCGGTTACGTGCGCCGATTCGGGGTGGAGTTCCACCGGCGTGACGACGCAACGTCATCGCTCGCGATCCTTCAACGCTCCACGGCGAAGACCTTCGCCTCTTCCGGACCCGTTTTGGTGGCCGACGCGCTGATCACCGAGGCGGCGAGTTCACCGGTCACCTTTACCCTCGATCCAGGCCAGCGTCTGCTCGTCACCGGACCGTCTGGGATCGGCAAGACCACGCTCGCACACACCCTGGTCGGGTGGCGGCGGGCAGTCTCAGGTACCGTCGCTCGTCGCAGTGGCCCCGTCGCAATCGTGAGCCCAGTCTCGACGCTGTTCGACGGTTCGCTCTGGGAGAATCTGACCCTTGGCCGCGACCTACCCGACCACGTGGTTCGAGAGAGACTCGACGAGCTCGGACTCACCGGGCCACGTTTCGAGGACCTCTCGGTACCACTCCTCGCCGACGGCGAGGGACTGAGCGCGGGCGAGCGCGTCCGGCTCGCCCTAGCTCGAGCCACGCTCGCTCGGCCGATGCTGCTCATCCTGGACGACATCGCGGGGGTTTTAGACGCCGCTAATCGTCGCCGCGTCGCCCATCTCCTTGAGCGGCTCGTCGAGCTCAGCGTCGTCGAGCTCAGCGTCGACGCCCCCCTGCTCGGCCAGGCGGACCAACGAATCGAGCTACACCGATGAAATCCGACCGCGACCGTCTGCGCCGGTGGCTCCAGCGGGCTCAGCCTCCGCGCGCCGCGCTGATCAGGGCGCTCGTCGCGGGTACGCTCAGCTCGATCACGGCCCTGGGCCTGTTCGTCGGTGCCATCGCGCTACTCGTGGTGAGCGCTACTCGACCCGGGCTTCGTGCCGTCGCGGGCATCCTCATCGTCATCGAGCTCTTCGCGTTTTTGCGCTCCCCCATCCGCTTCAACGAACGGATGAGCGCGCACCGCCTCGGATTCACTGCGGTGTCGCACTGGCGAAAGTGGCTCCTCACGACAATCGGACGCTGGAACGTTCGCCGGTGGCGAACCTACGCCCACGGCGACCTGCTCGAACGCGCGCTACGGGACACCGATGAACTGCAGGACCTGTGGCTGCGCTTCGTGCTGCCCGCCGCAGGCTCGATCGCCGCGTTCGTCGCCGGTGACGTCGTCATTGCGCTGCTCGCCCCGCGAGGCCACTGGGTCCCAGCGGCGCTGCTCGTCGCGCTGGTTCAAGTCGTCGGTATCGTGTTCCTCGCCGCCTCGGCCGACTCGCTGATCGTCGTGGACCGCTCCCTGCGGCGCGCCCGCGGCGAGTTCCGCGCGGCGCTCGTCGCGCTGAGCACGGTGAGCCCGGAACTCAGTCTTCTCGGCGTCCGATCGTTCCTCGATCACCGCCTCGACGGCCCTCGCGAGGCGCTCGCCGGCGCGGAGGCCCGAGCCCTACACCAGCGTCATCGGTCGGCCCTAGTGGCCCCCGTCGCAACCGTGGCCGCCGTGATGGCGTTGCGACTCGTGGCACCCGTGAGCGCCCCGGTGTGGACCGTCGTATCGTTGCTCCTCGCATTGGCGACCTTCGAGGGTCTCTCGGCCATTCGGATTGCTCTTGACACGGCGGTCGCCGTGAGTGCGGCCGCGGAACGTCTCGAAGACTTAGAACTGCCCCCCACCGTGGCCGACGCCATCTGGCCGGTGAGCACGACGCTCCGAGTCCTGCGCGTGACCATCCGTGAAGACGGCCGAACGATCCTCGACGACGACTCTTTCGAGGTCCCACCCGGGAAACACGTCGCCGTGACGGGCCCGTCGGGCAGCGGCAAATCGACCCTGTTGCGGACCCTGGCGGGACTCGATGCGGTCGACGAGGGCGTGATCTTCATTGACGAAACGCCCCTCGTGGAGATCGCCGAGGATGTCCTACGCGCCCACGTCGCGTACGTTCCCAGCGAGACGGGCCTTTTGCGTGGCTACGCGAGGGACGTGCTCGCGCTCGGGCGCACTATCGTGCGACCACTCGACCGCGACCTCATCGCGCTCGGTATCGACGCCGCACTGGCGACGAAGTGGGACGAGGTGTCCCGAGGTGAGGGTCAGCGAATCGCGGTGGTGCGGGCGCTCGCGATCGACCCCGACATCGTGATCCTCGACGAGCCGACGAGCGGACTCGGTCGTGACGAGACCACGGCGGTGCTCAGCCTTCTCGCGGACAGTGGCGCCAGCGTCATCATCGCGACGCACGACGAGCAGATCATCGCGTGGAGCGACCTGGTCATTGACCTCAGCGATGGCGCTGTCACCGCGTCGCCACGCCACGGGACCTCGGGTCCGCGCTAGCCGTTGATGGTCTTCATGCCACTCGCGTGATACCGATCGCCGACGACCGCACCGCGAGGCACAGCCGCTTCGACCGCGGCCAGTGTCTCGGCACTCAGATGGATGTCGCTCGCGGCGATGTTCTCGAGGAGCCACTTCGTGCGCTTCGTTCCCGGGATTGGCACGACGTCGTCACCACGACTCAACACCCACGCGAGCGCCAACTGGGCCACGCTCACGTTCAAGCCAGTGGCGATTGACTCCAGATTCTCAACTAATTTAAGATTCTGCTCGTACGCCTCGCCGACGAAACGGGGGTGGTGCTTGCGAAAGTCGCCCTCCCCCGTGCCAGTCCGGTTCGCCATCTCACTCGTGAGAAACCCCCGACCCAGCGGGCTGTAGGCCACGAACCCGACGCCCAGGCGGCGGCACGTGTCGAGCACTTCGTCCTCGGGGTCGCGGGTCCAGAGCGAGTACTCGGACTGCAGCGCGGTCACCGGGTGCACGGCGTTCGCCCGCTCGATCGTGCTCGACGACGCCTCGGAGATCCCCAGGTATCGGACCTTGCCCGCCTCGACCAACGATTTCATCGCGCCCCAGGTCTCCTCGACGGGCACCGACCGGTCGACACGGTGCTGATAGTAGAGATCGATCACGTCCACGCCCAACCGGGCCAGCGAATCGTTGCACGCCTGCACGACGTACTCGGGGTGACCGTTGACCCCGAGCGATTGGCCGTCCTCGGTGCGCTGATTGCCAAACTTCGTCGCCAACACCACCTCGTCTCGGCGTGACGCGATCGCTCGGCCGACCAGGCGCTCGTTGGTGAACGGCCCGTACATATCCGCGGTATCGAGGAAGTTGACACCCGAGTCCAGGGCTGCGTTGATGACGGCGATCGATTCGGCGTCGTCGCCGACGCCGTAGAACTCGCTCATCCCCATGCAGCCGAGGCCCTGCTGCGAGACGACGAGGCTCTGACCGAGAATTCGTTGTTCCACGTTCGTTCCCCTCATGTGAATTTACTCACAATAAAGTCATTCCTGCTACTTAGCGATCACCCTATCGGCCCCGCACGCACTATCTTCGTCGTATTGGCTGGGGGGGCCAACTTACGCGAGCCCGCTCGTTTCGCTAGTCGGAACGAGCGGGCTTCGTCGTTCTACGAACATCGGAGCTCGATCCCGGTGTTCGAGAAACACTGAACCCTACGCCCGGTCGCGTTCGCGAGTACTCCCGTTGCCTGGTGCGCCGTAAGGTGACGGTGTGACCCACACCGCGACGAAGGCACCCGTCGAGCCCGACGTCGTCAAGCCACTGCTGCGCGGCTGGCTGCACGTCGTTGGCTTCATCGTCCTGCTTGGCGCGTCGCCTATTCTCTACCTCCGCGCTCGGACGTGGACCCAGGTCGTCTGGGTGACGTGCTTCGTTGTCGGCGTCGGCGTCATGATGCTCACGAGCGCCCTCTTCCACCGGGTCAATTGGAGCGCCGGCCATCGACGCGCGTGGCGTCGCGCCGACCACTCCGCGATCTTCGCCGCCATCGCCGGCACGTATCTCGCCGTCGCGGGGCTCACCATGCACGGCACGATCCGCGTCGTCTTGCTCCTCGTCATCGCCGGTGGCGCCGCCGTGGGGATCCTGATACGTCAGTTGGCCCTGGACGCGCCCAAGTGGGTCAACACGCTCCCCTATCTCGTCGTTGGCTGGGCGGCGGTCGGCGTGCTGCCCCAGATATACCGGGGCGGTGGCGCGGTGACCTTCGTCCTCATCGTCGCGGGCGGCGTGTCCTACTCCGTCGGTGCCGTGTTCTACGGGACCAAACGACCCCGACTCAACCCCCGGGTCTTCGGCTACCACGAGCTCTTCCACGCCTGTACCCTGCTCGGCGTCGCGCTGACCTTTGCCGCTATCGCCGTCGCCCTGCACTGATCAGGTCAGCGGTGGTACCAGGTTGAAGTGAACGAGCGACGGCGTCGACTGGCGCATCGCGATCGTCGTGATCGAGCCGTTGTCGAGGCGAGTACGCCACGCGACCGATCCCGGCACCCCGAGCGCCCACACGGTGGCCGACTTGATCGGACTGACGTGGCTCACGATCGCGAGGTGCCGGTGATGGTCGTGGAGCAGGCTCGTTTGATCGGCCAGTAGCTCGTTCAGCACCGCGTGCACCCGTCGATCGACGGACTCGAGCGACTCGCCGTCGCCGAGGGCCAGGTCGTGATCGGACTCGAAGGCGCGCCACTGGTCTTCGCTCACGACGCTCACTGGCTGTCCGTCCAGGTAGCCGTAGTCGACCTCGATGAACTCGGGCCGAACGAGCGCGTCGAGGTGGGGCAGCGCCAAACGGGCCGTATCGCGGGCCCGTCGCAGCGGAGACGTCCACACCTCCTCGACCCCCTCGACGAGGCGTCGCAACGCCCGCGCCTGGCGCTCGCCCAACTCGGTGAGTTCCGGGTCACTGCGACCCACGAGCAGTCGTTGGGCGTTGGTCGTGGTCTGGCCGTGGCGGATGAAGATGATCACGCTACGAGTACCCGACCGCACGAAGGACAATCCATGAACGTGCCGTCGACCAGGTTCTTCGCACGGTCGAGGTCGAGTGGTGCGAGCGCGATGCGACAGCCGTCGCAGCGACCGGCCACGATCTGGGCCGCCCCGGAGGTCCCGACCCGGTCCATGGCGCGCTGGTAGCGAGTCCGCAGTGGCTCGGACACCTCGCGGACCCGTTCGTCGCGCGCGGCCCGCAACGACGAGACCTCGTCGTCGAGCGAGGCACGAAGTTGCTCGACGACCCCTCGCAACTCCTCACGACGGGCCAACTTGGGCTTGATGTCGCCCCGCAGCCGCTCGACGTGGGACTCTCGCTCCTCGATTGATCCGAGCAACTCGAGGGTCTCGTCGTCCGCCAGGTCGCCCTGGGCCGCTACTGACTCCAATTCGTGCTGCATGGCCGAGAGGTCACGCGCGCCGCCCGTCGACGCGGCGAGCGCGGCTTGCAGTTCGCGCCGACGACGCTGGAGCCGTTCGGCGCGGGCGGCCACTTCTTCGTAGGCCGCGCGCAACGGCGCAATCGCCTCCTCGGCGCCACGAATGGCCACGATCTCGACGCGAAGCTGCCCCTCGAGGGTCGCCAGTTCCTCAGTCTCGGGCAGGTGATCGCGCTGGGCGATCACGCGGTCGATCCAACGATCCGCTTCCATCAGGGCACGCAGCGCCTCGGCGTCAGTCATCGCCGTAGTCTGACACGTTCCAGTTCGCCGTCTCCGCCGCCAGGGCCCCCAGCGCCGACCGCAGGGCTGGTTCGGCCCGTTCCGCCGCGGCGTCGTAGTCGAACCAGTGAACGTCGGGACTCTCGCCGGGCGGGGGTGTCGGATCCCAGGGCGGCGCGATCAGGACGTAGCGAAGGTCGTAGTGGGTGTGTCCCCGGGGTCCCGAATGAACGTCGACGTGAAAGAGCAAGGGTGGCCGACGATGGCGCGCGACGAGGCCCGTCTCCTCGCGCGTCTCGCGCAGCGCCGCGGCTTCGACGTCTTCCCCCTCGTCGACGTGACCACCGGGCTGAACCCAGATGCCCAGACGCCGGTGACGATGCAGGATCACGCCCCTCGTGGACACGACAAAGGCCGAAGCGGTGACGTGGTGGTCATTGGCAAACTCACTAAACGGGTCACCCGGCCATCGCAGTCGGTCCAGCGTCGCCACGATCGAGGCGGCCTCGCGCTCATCAATCGGCGTAAGCGCCTCGATCGAGGCGATGAGTCCGGCCCGGTTCACGAAACTCCGTCCACCAGTCGCCGCACCGACTCGGGCAGCGGAATCGTTCCGTTCGCCATCGCGCCATCTCTCGAGGGGATCGGCGCACCGAAGACGAGCGCCGCGGGTACCACTCCGGACCAGACGGGTAACGACTGGTCCTCGACCGGATCGTCCGTTGGCCCCGCCGACACCTTCACCGACGCTTCGTCAATCGAGACCTTCACCACGAGCGTTCGGCGAAGTTCCCCGTCGGTCGCCGGGCGAATCTCCCGGCTCCGACCGGGTAACACGGCGTCGACGAATCCATCGAGCACTCGGCGCTTCTCCTCCACGTCGATCACCGACTGCGCGGCCCCGAAGACGACCACCGACCGATACGCGATGGAGGATTCGAACCCACTCCTCGCGACTCGAATACCGTCGTAGAGCGTCGCGCTGACGCACGCCTCGCCTCGCGCGATGACCGCCTTCATGACGGCGTTCGATCGACTGCCGTGCAGGTACAGGGCGTCGCCGTCGCGCGCGTGCAGCGTGGGCAACGCGACGGCCAGTCCGTCGACCAGCGCCGCGACGGTGCAGTAGGGCGCGGCGTCGAGAACGGCGTGGACCAGCCCGCGTTCGTATCGCGCCTTTTCGGGCATGCGCCGGACCCGGGACCGCTCGCCGGGCGCGTCGTGGCCACTCATGCTCGTAGGTCACCCCCGAAGAACGTCCGGGCGTAGCCCGCCACTTCAACGTTCTTCTCGAATAGTCGGGCGTACATCACGCCGCCGCGGGTCGATGCCTGGCGCACGACGACGGTGGGCGAGCCGGTCTGGGCCACCCACCACGGCGCGACGGCGCACAGCGCACTACCGGTCACCGGGTCTTCGGCCAGGCCCAGCCGCGGCGCAAAGACGCGGATCGAGACATCAGCGTCTGGCCCTCCGACGCAGGCCGCGATCACCAGAGAACCGGGAACGAGAAAGAGACTCATCGGGTCAATCGCGAGTCCGCACAGGGCGTCGTAGTTCTCGACGACCGCGAGCACGCTCTGGGGACCCGCCTGGTAGACCTCGCGGACCGCCCCCAGCGTCCCGTTCAGCACCGAGGCGTCGAGCGGTTCGAGGTAGGCCCGCGGCAGATCGACGCCGAGCATGCCGTCGCGCAGCCGTCGCCCCGAGAGCACGCCGGCGCGAGTCTGGAAGTAGAGCTCACCGGCGGGAACGCCGAGTTCACTCAAGAGCACGTGCAGTGTGGCGAGCGTCGCGTGTCCACACAGATCGACCTCCACCGTCGGCGTAAACCACCGCAGTGACCACCCGTCGCCAACTCGGCGGATGAACGCGGTCTCTGATACCCCGAGCTCGAAGGCGATCTGTTGCAGGTCGTCGTCCGAGACCGATCGCTCTAGTAAGACCACCACCGCCGGGTTCCCGCGCGCGCCATCACCGATGAAGGCGTCCACCCACCACAGGCGATGGCCGAAGGTGACGTTCACGGAGTCCACGGACATAGAGCCTGCCACACCGCCAGTACGAACGTAAACTTGCTCGGTGCGCGTCGCGACGTTCAACCTGCACGCCGGCGTGGACGGCTGGGGGCGCCCAACCGGCGCCCTAGCGCACGCCGCGTCGTTGAACGCTGACGTCCTGATCTGCCCCGAAACCTGGCGTGGTGACGACGGTGACGACTTTTTCGCCGATCTCTCGACGCGTTTGGCTATGACGGGGCTCTTCGTGCCCCTCGCACGAGCCGAACGCATCACGACCGGACGCGGCGGGACCACCTGGCAGCCGCGGCTCGCTCACCTCACGGGTGAGCACGGTCTGTACTTCACCGAACACCGCTCACTGAGCCCCGCCCAGTTGGTCCGGCGCGCGAGGCGCTCCGTCGAGCGTGGTGAATGGGGTCTCAGCCTGCTCACGCGCTACCCGATCACGGCGATCCACGCGCAGCCGCTGGGTCGCCTGCCGCGCGAGCGCGTCCGCCGCACGCTGATCATCGCCGATCTGGACGTCGACGGTCGACCGGTCACCGTTCTCGCCATCCATGGCGCCCACCTGAGCCACGGGTCCTTTCGCCAGTATCGACGCGTGCGAACAATCGCTGACGGCATCGATCCACGTCGGCCGGTCATGCTGGTCGGCGACTTCAACTCCTGGCGTCCCCCACTTCGCCTCTTCTTGCCGGGTTGGCGCACGCTCGCCCGTGCTCGAACCTGGCCCGCCCGTCACCCGCACTCACAGATCGATCACATTCTCGGACGCGGACCTTGGCGCAGCATCGCGAGTTGGGCCAACGATGGGGGCAGCGATCACCTCGCGCTCAGCGCGGACCTCGAACTCGATTAGCTCAGTTCGACACCCCGGCTCTCGGGCAGTCGCGCGAGCAGCACCAGCGTTGGCAGCAGTGGCAGAAAGGTCAACAGCGCCGGCACGCGCAGTGACGCGGACTGCACACCACCGACCGCGTCGCCAATCCACCCGAAGAGTGCGAGACCGGCCGTCGCGCCGAGGACTCCCGCCACGCCCGCCCATCCCGCCGCCGTAGCACGAAACGCGTGGGGAAAGATCTCCGTGCTGATCGCGCCGGCCGCCGGAGCCAACAGCCCCGCGGCGCCAACGCCGAGAAAGTACCCCACCTCGAAGCTGGTCCGTCCGCCGCTGTAGGCGTACGCGGACGTCACGGCGAGTGCCAACACACCGGCCGCGACGGTCCATCGACGCCCGATGGTGTGGGCGAGCTGTCGCCCGAGCAGTAGTCCACCCAGGCCGGAGAGCGCGCTCGCCGTGACCACGCCCGCCACCACGGAAGGGCTGAGACGCAGTACCCCCTCGCCGTAGACGAAGGTGAAGCCATTGGCCGGACCGGTGATCATCCCGACGGTGAAGGCCACGACGGCAATCACGGTGAGCCGTCCCCGCAGGTGCGCGGGCACCGAGCCGAGCCGCATGGTGTGCGAGTCGATCGAATGACGATGTGGCTCAGGCACCGCACGCAAAAGACTCGGTACGATCAGGGCTGGCAACACCACGATGGCGAAGAGCCACCGAAAGGAGTTCGGACCCCGGATCACGCTGTGCAGAACAGCCGACAGACCGGCGCCGATTCCCCCACCCGCGACCATCACCGCCAGACGATGGACCCGTCGCGCCGTGCTCGACGTCTCCACCGTGACCACCTGGACGAGCGTCGACGTCGCCGCGAGCAGCGGGCGGGCGAGCGCGAAGCTCGCCACGAAAAACCAGTAGCCCGGACTGAGCGACGCGACCGCCGTCACCAGCAGTCCTACGACGAGCGTGTCTCGCAGTATTCGTAGCCGACCCCACCGATCGGCGAGCGCCGCGAGCGGCAGTGCGCCGAGCGACGCGAGCCGCAGTGCGGCCAAGCCGATTCCGAGTACCGAGCCTGACAGTCCCACCGCGCTTTTGAGCGAATGGCCCGTTGCCACGACGTGACCGAAGTGACGGGCCACGTCCTCAAGCGACGAGATCGCGCCGAACTGGGCGAACCCGGCCAAGAGGGCCATGACGAACAGCACCACGACCGTTCGTGACGCGTCGACGATCGCCGGCTGAACCGACGGCTCAGACAAGTGAGACGCTCTCGTCGACGACAACCAGGGTCTTGCCGTGGTTCCCGCCGGAGAACAGGAGATTGAGCGCGTCGGGTGCGTGCTCCAAGCCCGCCACGAGGTGCTCTCGGTGCTGAAGCGTTCCGTCGTGGACCATGGTCGCGAGCGCGGCTTGCGCCTCGGCGTAGCGATCGAGGTAGTCCAGCACGATGAACCCCCGCATCGACCCACGCCGCATGATCAGCATCGACGTATTCGCGACGCCGCGTCGATCACCTGACTCGTTGTACTGCGAGATCGCCCCGCAGAGCACGACCCGCCCACGCATCGCGATGGCGGCGAGGGCGGCGTCCAGCACCTCCCCGCCGACGTTGTCGAAGTAGAGGTCGATGCCGCTCGGACAAGCGGTGCGTAGCCGCCGAGACAGGCCCGACTCGCGGTAGTCGAGACAGTCGTCAAAACCGTAACGTTCCACGACCTCGGCGCACTTATCGGGACCGCCGGCGATGCCGACCACTCGTGCGGCCCCGCGGGCCTTCGCGAGTTGTCCGACCACCGATCCCGTCGCACCCGCCGCCCCCGAGACGACCACCACGTCGCCGGCGCGAAACTCCCCGACCTCCAAGAGTCCGAAATAGGCAGTGATGCCCGTCACGCCGAGGACGTTCATAACCGTTGCCAGGTCCAGGCCGAGGCCCGAGGGAATCACCGAGAACCGATTCGCCTCGTCGGCGATGACCCACTCCTGCCAATTGGTCATCCCGTAGACGATGTCGCCAACCCGATACCGGTCGCTTCGACTCTCGACGACCACACCGGCACCGCTCGAACGGATGGCGGCGCCAATCTCAATGGGCGCCAGGTAGCCCGGTGCGTCGTTCATCCACGTGCGAATCGTTGGGTCGATGGAGAGCATTCCAACCTTTACCAGAGCCTGACCAGGACCGCAAGAAGGCTCCGGCACCTCGATGAGCTCGGTGGTCGAGCCGTCAACCGTCGTGCGTGGTCGCTCTCGCAGGACTATCTGTCGATTCATGGTCACCCCTCGGATTCGTCTCCACTGCAACGCTGTGCACTCTACCGAGTCGGCTTCGCGCACCCACACCACGAAGGACGGCGATCTAACAACCGCGAACGTTACTCACGCCGTACTCATCCCTCCCTCATCACGATGACCCCGACGACTCACGACCGACCGCTCAGCGCGAGGAGCGCGAGGGACGTCGCCATACTCAGCGGCGTGATCACCGCTCCCCATCGACTCGCGCGTGCGAGGGAGGGCGAGGCGCCAGCGCTGCGAGCGCTGCGCCACCACAACAGCCACGCCAGCGAACCGCTCACCGCCAGGTTCGGCCCCAAATTGAGGCCGATGAGGAGGGCAAACGGATGCGAGGGGACGCGCGCCGCGAAGATGGATGCGGCGGGAAGATTGTTCGCGAGCACCGCGACGAGCGCAGCCGCGACGGCCGTGGCGGACGCGCCCGCGTGGTCCAGTAACTGCGAAGGCAACGACCAGACGCGGCCAATGGCCCCCAGGGCAACGGCGGTCGCGAAGAGTCCGATCAGCGTGCCGGGCCCAACAACGGCGACGACGTCGCGCAGCCCCACCCGGCGACGCGCCAGGTGCCACCCCACCGCGATCAGACCGATAAGAGCGACCGGCAGCGCCGCGTTGGCCAAGAAGATGACGGCGAAAACGGCCGCGACCACCGCGACAGTCCCCACGCCGATCGATGGCGCGGCGACGGGGTCTCGGACTTCGCTGGTGACGAGTGCGCGTCGACCGAGCAGCGCCACGCTCACGGCGGTGACGAGGCTGGCGCCTAACGCCGGCAGCCACATGCGCGCCGCGAAGGCGGCGCCAGTCAGGTGCAGGTGCCCGAGCACAATCAAGTTCGTCAGGTTTGAACCCGGCAGCCACAGCGACCCCGCGTTCGCGAGGAGTAGTACGCCATACAGCCAGGGTGCGTCGTCACCGCCTCGTCGACGGGAGGTATGGATCAGAACGGGCGTGAGGAACGCGACCGCCGTATCGAGGTTCAGTGTGGCGGTGACCGCGACGATCACTGCCGCCGCGCCGGCGAATACCACCGAACCGCGTGACGAGAACCGTGTCAACATCGCGCCGAGCCACTCAAAGACTCCGTCGTCGTTGGCGACGAGACCAATCAGCAGCAGGCCCGTGACCAGAACGAACGGTGACCAGACCTGACCGGCGGCTGCTCGTGCGACGCGAAAGTCCGCCGTGAAAGTCGCGACGAGGACCGCACACCCCAGCGTCGCACCCGTCACCGGGCCGAAGACACGCCGCCACGGGAACCGTTGTGCGCGCGCCATCCAGTTAGTCTCCCACGGCGCAGCGCGTTCTAGCGAGGAACCACCGGGATTCGCTTGGCCGCGTCACTTCTGATGCAGAGCGGGTCCTCACCGAGGACACTGCCGGTTCTCACGTAGGCCCGCGCGCGCGATCCACCGCAGAGGCGGTAGTAGTCGCACCGACCGCACGCGCCTTCAAGGTTGCCGGCCCGAATCTCGGTGAGCAGCGGGTTCGACTGATAAATCTCACCCAGGGATGTCTCGCGAACGTTGCCCAGGGTCACCGGCAAGAAGCCCGACGCGTGCACCTCGCCATCGTGTCCGACGAAGATGATCCCGCGTCCGTCGCCCGTGGCGAGCGAGTGGCTCCGCGTCGTGCGCACGTCACCGCGCACCTCCATATCGAGTCGTCGTCGCAGGGTCTCATACAGGGGCCCGAGTGTGAAGGACGCGGCTGGATCTACGTCGCCCGCGGCTTCGCGCTCGGCCTGAACACGGCGGAAGAACGGAGCCTCCACGGTGCGCACCGTGATCCCGTACGTGGTCGCGTCCACCAAGAAGTGGCACACGTCCTCGGCGTCACGAGCTGAGATCTCTTGAACGTCAACGCCCCGTCCCACCCCGACGAGGAAGAAGACTTCCCAAATCGAGACGCCGACCGAACGCAACAGCGACAGTACGTCCGCCAACTCGTGGGCGTTGCGATTCATCACGGTGGTGTTGACCTGTAAGCGAAAACCCATGTCTCGCATCATCGCGAGTGCGGCCATCGTCTGGTCGAAGTGTCCGGGGATGCCACGCACGGCGTCGTGGGACTGGGGCCCCGAACCATCCAGCGAGATCGAGACACTTCGCACGCCGAGGTCGTACATCCGCGACAGGTTCTCGCGAGTCAACCGCTTGGTGACCGACGGCGCGATGCCGACGCGCACGCCTTGAGACTTGGCGTAGCCAACCAGCACCTCGAGGTCGGGACGCTCGAAACAGTCACCGCCGGTGAACACGAGAATCGGCACGGCCCCGTCCATCGCGGCGATCTGATCGATCAGGTCGCGGCCCTCGGCGGTAGTCAACTCGCCGGGCAACGCCTCGGTCTGCGCTGACGCTCGACAGTGTCGACACGCGAGCGAACACGCCTTGGTGGTCTCCCAGAAGACCAGGTGTGGAGACAGGTCGTAGCGCTTCAGCGCGCGCGTCAGTGTCTCATCTCTCATCGACCACCGCTCTCTCCGTCACGTCGAACCAGGTACCCACCGCTCGGCAGGTGTCCGGGCCGCTGTCACATCACCCGTTCTAATAGTGCCGAGCGAGATGCCCGTAGGGCCATAGGTCCACTGTGTTACCAACGTGCCGGCGTCCAGTTGTTGTGACCCACTGAAAGCCCCCTCACTACATGCCGAATTCGCCGGGTGCGTCAAAAGCGACGACCGGATCCCCATCGACCTCGCCACCGATCGTCGCTGGACTATGAGCGTGCGTTCGCAACGGGATCTCTTTCATCAACCACGACAGCGCGAACGCCAACACCGCCACCGGGGCCGCGACGAGGAAGACCCGCTGAAGCCCCGAACTGAACGCGTCGATAACGATTACGCGGGCCGCTGGCGGCAACCGACTGATCTGCGCGGGGTTCGCTGAAATCGATCCACCACCCAGCATCGCCAGCAGATGGGCAGACGCATGAGCGTGAAGTTGTGAGAGCAACCGACTGTTAAAGACCGAACCGAACAGGGCGACCCCGAACGCGCCGCCGATCGAACGGAAGAACGTCGCGGTCGCCGTGGCCGTTCCGAGCTGCTCGTGGGGCACTGAATTCTGCACCGCTACCACGAGAACCTGCATGACCAGTCCCATTCCGAACCCGATGACGAACATGTAGAGCGCCGCGGTCGAGAACGCGCTGGTGGGACCCAGGTGTGAGAGGGCGACCATGCCGATCGCTACGATGGCCGTTCCCACAATCGGAAAGATCTTGTAGCGGCCAGTTCGCGAAACCAGCCTTCCGCTGATGATGAAGGTGATCAACATACCCGTGACCATGGGCAACAGCTCGAGCCCCGAGCGAGTCGGAGACGAACCGTGCACCACCTGCAGGTACAACGGCAGATAGACGATGGAGCCGAACATCGTGAAACCGATGACGAATCCGACGGCCGAGGCCGCGCTGAAGGTCCGATTCCTGAATAGTCCCATCGGCACGATGGGCTCGACGGCTTTGGTCTCGATGTAAACGAATCCCGCCAGCAACACGACGCTCACCACCGCCAGCCACTCGATCGTGGCGGAGTGCCATGCGAATTGGCTCCCGCCCCAGGTCGTCAGGAGAATGAGGCCGACCACGCCCCCCGAGAGCAAGCTCGTACCCCACCAGTCGATGCGGTGTGAGAGTCGATGCGCTGGAACGTGCAGCACCGCCGCAATGACCACGAGCGCAACGACACCAATCGGCACGTTGATGTAGAAGATCCATCGCCACGACGCGTGCTGGGTCAGCCAACCTCCGGCGAGGGGTCCGAGGACACTCGATAGACCGAAGACGGCACCGAAGTAGCCCATGTACCGACCCCGTTGGCGCGGCGGGATGACGTCACCGATGATGGCTTGGGATCCCACCATCAGCCCTCCGGCGCCAAGCCCCTGAATGGCTCGAAAGGCGATCAACTCGATCATGTTCTGCGAAAGCCCTGATAGCGCCGACCCGATCAGGAAGATGACGACGGAGAGTTGGAAGAAGCCCTTGCGACCCCAAAGGTCACCGAACTTCCCCCAGAGCGGTAGCGAGATGGTCGACGTGATTAGGTATGCCGTGACCACCCAGGACAGGTGATTCAAACCGTGGAGGTCGGCGGCGATGGTTGGCAACGCGGTCGCGACGATGGTCTGATCGAGCGCAGCGAGGAACATTCCAAGCATCAACGCAGAGAGGATCACCAGAATTCGTCGGTGCTCTTCGGGAGAGATCTCGTGCTCAATTGGGATGTGAGCGGTGCTGGGTGCGTCGCTAGTCAAGGTAACTCTCCACTTCGGTAGTCAGGGCTTTGGTGAATCGTGTCAATTGTGATGCGAAGGTCGCTATTTCCTCTTCGCTCCATTCGGAGACGAGACGCGCGAGCATCGCTTTGTGGACGTGAAGGATTCGGTCGACCACGCCCCGTCCCGCTTCGGTGAGCCCGATGAGCACTGCTCGTCGGTCACTGGGATCCGCGAGCCGAGACACGTAACCGTGTTGCTCGAGTTGTTGGACCTTCCTCGTAACCGCGGGCGTGTCAACACCGACGAGGGCGGCGATATCCGTGATCCGCATGGCCTCGTGACCTCGGTGATGCAATTTGAACAAGATGATGATCGACGCTCGGTCGATGCGAAACCCAGCCTCACGCAACAGTCGCTCGTGCATTCGAGCTCGCGTGAGCGCCTGGGTTACCGACTGCAACCCGGCCTGGAGTTGATCGATAGCGCTGGGCTCCAGCGATTGATCAGGGGACTTAGTACTTACTTTCATCAAGCAACCATAATAGCCGTCGTCCACGAGTTCGTGACCGACACGCGTCGAGCCGACGTCAACTCTGCGTTCAACGCGCCCCAACAGGGCAGCAAACTGCTGCGGAGCTGTTCTTGGGCGGCACCATCGCGAACGAACCGCGAGATTCGACGATTCGGAACCTTGGCTGCACGCGAGCGCAACGGAAGCAACCACGGGGCCAGCGATAGCGAAGCGCTCACGACGGACTTTCCCATCGTGTTCACGATCGACTACGCCGCCGTCACTCGAATTCGTCCCCGGGCGGTTAGTCGGTGACGTGCGTTGCGAGGTCGAAGATCGTAGCGACCTCGCTCGCGTAGTGCTCGATATCGAAGTCCGGATCACGGACGAGCCGGTGCGGTACCACAT
>JAJXTB010000050.1 GCA_021784205.1 Actinomycetes bacterium | reverse complement strand
ACGCGCTTCGCCAGCAGAACCTCTCGGAACGAAAGGAGATCTGGGCACTTCGCCTGGTGCGCTTCGGTATGGCGGCCGTCGGTGCCGGAACGCTCGGCGACAGCGCCTTCCGGCTCTCTTCACATTCAACCGCCAACTCATCCCCGTTCGGCGTGATGCTCGCTGGGGTGTCGCTGCTCGTATTGATTCTTCTGGCCAGCGCGAAACTGAGAATCGCTCCGCGAGTGCCAAGTAGGGCGCTACGGGCCGACGGGTGGCTGTCGGGTATCGGCGCCCTGCTGGCCGGCGTGACCCTGATCGGCTCCGGTCTTCAAGCGACCCTCGGCTGGTGGTGGCTGGATTCAACCGCGGCTGCGGTAGTCGGCGCGACTGCTCTGGGGTTGAGTTTGGCCGCGGGTCGGGGCTAGCACTGGGTCGTCCGTCGCACGCCGTGTCGATTTATGCACGGTCTGCTAGGTCGAACACGTCTGCCCCACTCGTCACCGGTCCGACGACACGATGATGTCCAGTTCTCGAGGGTCACCGACAGTCGAGCCAGGGCCTTCGTGCGCTCCGAGACGAGTATCTCGAAGATTGGTGGCGGGGGCAGGATTTGAACCTGCGACCTTCGGGTTATGAGCCCGACGAGCTACCAAACTGCTCCACCCCGCGATGGGATACCAATACTAGCAGTCGATAGCCGAGGCAACCAACTCGAGTTGTCGCCCACCGTCATCCACGCAGTTGTTTGGCAACACGTCAGACAAGACAAATCACGACGTAACCGTTGCCATGGCCGGATCGCCCGCCTGTCCCCATCAGGCGCGAACTCTTCGTGTGACCAAACGAGATGTATGACGTCACTTCCCGTTCAATGCCTCACTGCACGTCGCCGTCGCGTGCACCACGGTTACCTGCATCGCAACACGTTCTCGATCCTCGGCACCGATGTTGTGCATCGTGGCAGCGCGCCACATCGGCTCCCGTATGGGACAACGGTGGCACCGAGCGGACGAGGTCGTCAAGAATTTGTAATATGTGGTACATTGCATCGATGTCGAAGATCCAACGGATTGATGTCTTTTCGTATGACGTCACGTACGCCCATGGCGAGTACGTCATGTCGGGTGGACGGACGATTCGCACCCTTCGCAGCACCGTGGTACGCGTCACCACTGAGTCGGGCGAGGAGGGCTTCGGCGAGGTGTGCCCACTCGGCCCCAACTACCTACCCGGGTACGGTGCCGGCGCGCCGTCGGTCATCGCCGAATTTGCGCAGTCGCTACTTGGTCTCGACGTCGAGAATCTGGGGCTCATCAACCACACGATGGACGCCGAACTTTCGGGCCACGGCTACGCGAAGTCCGTCGTTGACATCGCCTGCTGGGATGCGTACGGCAAGGTCGTCGGCCAGCCGGTCTACACCCTGCTCGGCGGTCGACGCCACGACGACCTACCCCTCTACGTCGCGATCCCGCTCGATTCGACCGACGCGATGACTCGCCACGTCATCGCGCGCAAAGCCGAAGGGACTCGCCGTTTCCAGCTCAAGGTCGGTGCCGATCCGCACGAGGACGCGTCGCGTGTCGCCGCGATCCTGTCGGCAACGAACGACGGCGATGTCGTCGTCGCCGACGCCAACTGCGGCTGGCGTCTCCAAGACGCCGTGATTGCGGCGCGACTGCTCGAGGGAATGGATCGGGTCTACCTGGAGCAGCCCTGCCGCACGCTTGAAGAGTGCCTCGTCGTGCGCGAGCGCACGACGCTGCCGATGGTCCTCGACGAGGTGATCACCGACCCCCACGCACTCGTGCGCGCCTACAACGCCAAGGCCATGGAGGCAATAAACCTGAAGGTCAGCCGCGTCGGTGGACTGACCAAGGCGAGAGTCATGCGCGACCTGTGCGAATCCCTCGGGATTCGCATGACCATCGAAGACACCTGGGGCGGTGACCTCACCACGGCCGCGGTCAGCCACCTCGCCGCGAGCACCGATCCCGAATTGCTGTTCGCGGCCTCCTACATGAACGATTGGGTTCTCGAACATCTGGCTGGGTACTCACCTCGCTCCCAGAACGGCCGCGGCTCGCTCAGTCCCGTCGACGCCCCCGGACTCGGCATCGAGGTCGACGCTTCCGCCCTCGGCGCACCGCTCGTCAGCGTCGCAGCGAAGGGCCAATGACGGGCGCGCCAGCCACGCCTGGTGACGTAGCGGTGTGGTCCTGACGTGGCGACGCGACTCGACAGGATCCCCTTCATCGACTACCACACGGCCGGCGAGCCGTTTCGGATCATTCATGACAGCGTCGCACCACTTGACGGGCCGACGGTCGCGGCCAAGCGCGTCGCCGCGCAGCGCTCCCCCGACGTTGAGGTCATTCGCAAGACGCTCTGTCGAGAGCCGCGGGGTCACGGCGACATGTACGGGTGCTTCGTCGTCGAACCCGACGACGATGGCGCGGATTTCGGGGTGCTGTTCTTTCATAATGACGGCTATTCGACCGCCTGTGGTCACGGCACCATCGCCCTCGGCGCTTGGGCGATCCAGAGCGGCCGCGTCCACGGCGACCCCGACGGCGTGACGCCCGTCACGATTGACGTGCCGTCGGGTCGAGTCACGGCCCGCGTCGCCCAGGTTGGTGGGTCCGTCACTTCGGTGACGTTTGAGAACGTGCCGTCCTACCCCGTGCGACGTGACGTCGCCGTTGCGAGCTCGATCGGGCCCCTGAGCGTCGACGTTGCCTACGGTGGCGCACTCTACGCCTCGGTGCCCGCCTCGGCCCTCGGACTCGAGGTGACGCCCGCGCACGCCCCGGCACTCCGCGCGCTCGGGCGCGAGATCAAGTGGGCGCTCAATGACACCGAGGTCGCCGTGCACCCGCGCGATCCCCGCCTCAGCGGCATCTACGGCACCATCATCGTCGACGACCTCGGTCGAAGCGAGCGCGGGCTCCACCAGCGAAACGTCACCGTATTCGCCGACGGACGCATCGACCGATCGCCCTGCGGCTCGGGCACCGCCGCCCGCCTCGCGCTGCTCGCTGACGACGGGCGCCTGACGGCAGGTGAGGAACTGGTCCACGACTCGATCGTGGGCACCCGGTTCATCGGGCGCTTTCGCGCCACCGACGACGGACCGCCCGGGTCCATCATCCCGTCGATCGAAGGCATGGCCTACCAGACCAGTGTGGGTGTCTTCACGGTCGACCCCGCCGATCCCGTCGGGGTGGGATTCCTCCTATGAGCGATGCACGCATGGCCTGGATGTCGGGTGAGGAGCTGTTTGGCTCGGTCAGCATGGCCGATGCGATCCGGGCGATCCAGCACGACCTGCGCGAAGGGCTCGATCCCGGCCACGACCTCGCTCGAGTGATCGATGTTCTCGATCATGGTCAGTTGCTCTACATGCCCTCGCGCTTCGGCGAGTTCGTCGGCGCGAAGGTGTCGACAGTGGCGCCCGAGAACCCCGCCAAGGGCTTGGAGCGAATCCACGGTGTCTACGTCCTCATGGACGCCACAACCCTCGTGCCGGTGGCCTTCCTGGACGGGCAGGCTCTCACGGCACTGCGCACGCCCGCCGTTTCCGCGGCCGCGGCGGACTTCCTCGCACCCGAGCGAATTGACCACCTCGTCGTCTTTGGCGCAGGAACCCAGGCGTGGGGCCACGTGGCGGCGATGCGCGCCATCCGGGCGATCGACACGGTGAGCATCGTGGCGCGCGACCCCGGCCACCGTGGCGCACTCGTCGAGCGGCTCGTCGCCGAAGGCGTTCGGGCACGGCACGGTTCGCCCGCTGACGTCTCGAGCGCCCAGGTCATCGTCTGTGCGACCACGGCACGCACGCCCCTCTTCGACGGCGCGACCGTTCTCGCCGATGCGTGCGTGATCGCCGTCGGCTCGCACGAGGTCGATGCCCGCGAGCTCGACGGCACGATGATGGGGCGCGCCCAGGTCGTGGTCGAGGATCCCGAGGTCGCCCTGCGCGAGGCCGGTGACGTCGTGATGGCCGTAGCCGAGGGCTACGTGACCGGCTCGACGCTCGTCGCCATGCGCGACGTCGTGACCGGTGCGGTCGCCGTCGACCACGCGCGGCCCCGGATCTTCAAGAGCACCGGCATGCCCTGGGAGGACCTCGTGGTCGCCGTGGCGTGCTACCGCACTCGGCTCGCCGCGGGCGAGCGCTGACTCATCGCGGATCGCGCGACCGGTCGCCCCAGCTCGTCGACTCGCCCGCCGGCGCGAGGCGCTGGGGCACGCCCCAGGGGTTGTCGTCGCGCAGCATCGGTGCCAAGAGGTGCTGGGGGAAGTTCTGATAGCTGACCCCGCGCAGGAATCGCCCGATCGCCGCGGTGCCCACCGACGTGGCGACGTCAGCCGTCGTGGCGGGCCACGGACCACCGTGCTGCATGGCCGGCGTGACGGCCACGCCGGTCGGCCAACCATTGAAGAGGACGCGACCAGCGCACGACTGCAGCTGGTCAAGAAGCGCGACGAGCGCCGGCGTCGACTCGTCGACGAGCGCGTGGACGCCGCTCGTGAGGTTGCCCGGAAACAGTCGCCCGGCGAGTTCGGCGAGCGACGATTCCTCCTCGTACTGCACGAGAATCGCGAGCGGTCCGAACGACTCGTCGAGCAGTGTCGCTCCGGCCGCCTGGAGCGCTGGCACGTCAACGGACACGATGGTGGGCGTCACCCAACCCTGGGCGTTCTCGTCGACGCGCATCGATCCCAACGCGATGACCTCGACCCCCGGGGTGGCTAGCACCTCCTCGCGCCGGCGGCCATAGCCCGCGGCAATTCGAGGGTTGAGCATCCGGTGCTCGGCCACCTGCTCGGCGGCGGCGCGGATGGGTCCCGCAAGCGCCGACACGTCACTCACGAAGAGGAAACCGGGCTTGGTGCAGAACTGGCCAGCCGACGACGCCACGCTCGCGACGAATCCCGCGCCGAGCTCCGCGACGTCCTCGGCGAGCCTGGCGCGCGTGACGAACTGGGGATTCACGCTGCCCAGTTCGCCGTAGAAGGGGATCGGCCTCGGGCGACGTGCGGCGACGTCGGCCAGCAGCCGCCCCGCGCGAATCGAACCGGTGAAGGTGGCCGCGCGAATTCGCCCGTCGGCCAGCATCGCCACGCCCTGGTCCTGTCCGAAGATCACCTGCAGCGTGTTCGCTGGCGCCCCCGCGCCCGCGAGTGCGGCGGCGACCACCTCGGCGGTGCGCCGCGAGAGCGCGGGGTGCCCGGGGTGCGCCTTCACGATGACCGAACAACCAGCGGCGAGCGCTGACGCGGTGTCGCCACCGGCGACGGAGAACGCGAAGGGGAAGTTGCCGCCCGAGAAGTTGAGCACGGGACCGAGCGGGACGAGCGCGCGACGAAGATCGGGCCGGGCCCCGAGAGCGAAATCGGCGTCAGCGGCGTCAATACGCACGTCGAGGTAGTCGCCATCCACCACGACGTCAGCGAACAGGCGTAGTTGGACCGCCGTGCGATTTAGTTCGCCGCGCAGCCGAGACTCGGCGAGTCCCGTCTCTCCCATCGCGAGCGCCACGAGTTCGTCGTCGAACTCGCACAGCCCATCGGCCGCAGCGACCAGCGCCCGGGCCCGGGCCGGCGGCGCCATCACCGACCACTGCTCGAAGGCCACCACCGCGTCCTGGGCGCACCGTTCGAGTTGCTCCTCACCCGTTACCTCGGGTTCGACTGCTTCGTGTCGAGTCGTCACCCTAGAACTCGAATCCCGTTGGGAATGGATCACTCGGGTCATAGACGTACTGCGCCAGACCCGTGACCCACGCACGGCCCGTGATCGTTGGGACGATCGCGGGTATCCCGGCGACATCGGTCTCGGCGATGATCCGACCGATGAATCGCGTACCGATGAAGGACTCGTTCTCGAAGTCCTGCCCGATCGCGAGGTCGCCGCGCGCCCAGAGTTCGGCCATCCGCGCGGAAGTCCCCGTGCCGCACGGCGACCGGTCGAACCAGCCCGGATAGATGCACATGGCGTGGCGCGAGCGTTGGGCGGTCGATCCCGGTGCGAGGAACTCGACGTGATGGCAGTGGTCGACGCCCGCCGTCTCGGGGTGATGCGGCGGCGCAGACTTGTTGATCGCGGCCATGATCGCCAGGCCTACGTCGGTGATCTCGTGTTGACGCGAACGATCGAAGGTGAGTCCGACGTCCTCGAGGTTCACGATGGCGTAGAAATTGCCCCCGAAGGCGAGGCTGTAGGGTACCGCGCCGACGTCCGGGACCTCGACCACGTCGTCCAGGCGGACGACGAAGGACGGGACGTTCTCGATGGTCACCGAGTCGGCGTGCCCATCCGAGACGCTGACGCGCGCGATGACGAGACCGGCCGGCGTGTCGAGGCGGATCGTGGTGACGGGTTCCACCGCCTCGACCATGCCCGTCTCGACGAGCACCGTGGCGAGTCCGATTGTGCCGTGACCGCACATCGGCAGGCAGCCCGACACCTCGATGTAGACCACGCCCCACTCGGCGTCAGGGCGCGTCGAGGGCTGCAGAATCGCACCGCTCATCGCACCGTGTCCGCGGGGCTCGAACATTAAGAACTTACGGATGTCGTCGAGGTGCTCGATGAAGAACAGCCGTTTGTCGTTCATGGTGTCGCCGGGGATCACGCCCACACCGCCCGTAACCACCCTGGTGGGCATGCCCTCGGTGTGTGAATCGACCGCCGTGATGACTCGACTCGCTCGCATGACGCCTACCGCTTCGCTCGCGAGGCCAGGTAGTTGAGGGCCCTGGCGGTGTCGGCGCGAACGCGCGCCTCGTTCTGCGGGCTGAGTGGGCCACGCGGGGGGCGGGTCGGCCCACCGAAGCTCTGGCCGGCGATGTCGATCGACAGCTTGATGGCCTGGACGAACTCGACGCGCGAGTCCCAGCGGAACACGGTCACGAGGTTCTCGTAGAGCTCCTTCGCCTCGGCGTAGTTCCCCGCCATCGCCAGGTCGTATATCTCGACGGCCTCGCGAGGGAAGGCGTTGGGATAGCCCGCGAACCAGCCGACCGCCCCAGCCACGATCGACTCGAACAAGAGATCGTCGGCTCCGGCGACCACGTCGATGTCACAGAGCTCCTTGATCTCCATGATGCGTCGCACGTCGCCCGAGAACTCCTTAACCGCTTGGACCTCGGGGATCTCCGCCAGTCGCGCGACGAGTGAGGGAACCAAGTCAACCTTGGTGTCGAAGGGATTGTTGTAGGCCATGATCGGGATGCCGACCTCGGCAACACGACTGAAGTGCTCGACCACCTCATCGTCCGAGGCCCGATAGATCGTTGGCGGCAGCAAGAGCACACCGTGCGCGCCATCTTCCTGGGCGTAGCGGGCCCACTGCTGCGCCTGATGCCAGCCGACCCCGTGCACGCCCGCCACGACAATGCCCCGATCCCCGACCGTGTCGACCGCTACCTGGACGACCTTGCGCCGCTCGTCGTCGGTGAGTGACGAGTACTCACCGAGCGATCCGTTCGGCCCGATCCCACGGCAGCCGTTTCGTATCAACCAGTCACAGTGCTCAGCGAACCGGTCGTAGTCAACGGCCAGTCCGGCTGGGGCGCTGGCGTCCTCCTTGAACGCGAGCGCCGTCGCGACGATGACTCCTCGGAAGTTAGCGTGGTCGTTCATTTTCCCTGGCCTTTCACTGCGGTGACTCACTCATTGACGTGATCGTTTCGCTCCATGGTCGCCAGTTCGCCGAGGCGAATCGGCATGGCGATGGGTCGTCGGTCAGTCGAACCCGAACCACGCGAGTCGCCCCCGGGCGAGCTGGCTTGGACGAAGGCCTCGACCGTCCGGCCGCACACGCGACCCTGGCACGGGCCGAGGCCCGCGCGCGAGAGGAGCTTCAGCGAGCGCATCCCTGACGAGTCCGTTGCGGCCACCGCCGCTCGGAGACTCGCGACGTTCACGTCCTCGCACCGACAGACAATGGTCTCGTCGGTCAGCCAGGCAGTCCAGCCCTCGCCGAGCGCGTGGGCGCGCTCGAGCCGCTCGGCGAACCTGCGCAGCGCCGCCCGTCGCTCGCGCAGTTTGCGCTGTGCCGGCACCGTGGTGTCGCCGCCAGCCGCCGCGTGTCCAGCGAGCGCACCCTCAACCAGCGCGAGGTCGACGCCGCCGATGCCCGTGATCTCGCCGGCTGCGTAGACCGACTCAACGCTCGTGCGCTGCTCGTCGTCGACGTCGACGAAGCGATCCTCGGTCAAGCGACAGCCCGCCGCGATGGCCAATTCGAGTCGGGGCGTGAAGCCGTGGCCGAGGCAGACCGCGTCGGCGACAACCACTCGCTCGCTGCCCGCGATCGGCCGCCAGGAAGCGTCAAGCGCGCTGACCACGACCGATTCGACGCGGTCGTCTCCGACGATGGCGGTGACCGCGTGACCCGTCACGTAGGGGACTCGATGTCGGGCGAGCGTCGACACGTAACCCGCCAGCTCGACGGCCTTGGTGGGCGTCGCGAGAAGTTGCCACGGTCGGCTCAACCACTGTCGCGCCAGTCGCGACGCGTGACTCGCCTCGTAGATTCCCACGACGGTGCTCGCGGACTGGGTCAATGATGCGGCGACGGGCAAGAGGAATGGTCCCGACCCCGCGACGACGACCCGCCGGCCGACGGCGATCCGCTCGCCCTTGGCGAGCGCCTGCGCGCCCCCGGCGGTGAAGACCCCGGGAAGGTCCCAGCCGGGGACCGGCAGCGCCCGGTCAAAGCACCCGGTCGCGAGCACGACGGCATCGGGCCGATACGCGCGAGGCTCACGATTGGCGCCATCGGGCGCACCCACCACCACGTGGATCTGGCCGCGGCTCATCGACCAGACGTGCGCCGAGGTGACGACCTCGCAGCGCGGGTGACGCTCGAGCGACGTGCGCAGCGACTGGAACGTCGCCCATTGGTGGTGCAGGGCTGGCTCGCGTCGAACCGGGCGTTCGGGTGGCAGGTGCCGCCAGTATTGGCCGCCCACGTCGTCAGACGCATCGAGGAGCGTGACGCGAGCTCCGGCCGCGAGCGCCGCCTGGGCCGCGGCGAGACCCGCGGGACCCGCACCGATGACCAGGACCGTCGTCACTTGACGTCCGATCGCTCGAGCGGCGCCTCCACGGCGTATTCGAGCACGTCCCCGTCGACGGCACGACGTTGACAGGCCCGAACGTCGCGCTGGCCATTGACGACCACCAGGCAGTCGAAACAGACACCGATGCCACAGAACGCGCCCCGCGGCCGGTGATGAAACGGCGTGGCTCGCCAGGCCACGATGTCCGCGGCGAGCAGCACACCCGCGAGCGTTTGACCGGCTCTGCCCTCGATTCGCTCGCCGTTGACGGTGATCGTGAGGGGTGTCGTCGCTTCGGGCTCGACCGGATCGTCGGCGGACGGCACCAGTCGCGCGACCATCTAGGCGACCCTTCGCAACGACGGGCGACCCGGCGCGAAGGGCTCGATCCGCACCGAAGGGGTTTCGTCGAACATCGCGGCCGCGAGCAGCTCCGCCGTCCCCGGAGCGAGTCCGATGCCCGCCCCCTCGTGACCCGTGGCGTACCAGAGTCCCGCCACGTCCGGGTCCGCACCGATGATCGGCAGGTGATCGCGCGACAGGGGTCGAAAGCCGCCGTAGGCGCGGATGACCGTGGCGTCACGCAGAAACGGCATGAGCGTGAGGGCCTTCTCGGCGATCGCGCGCAGGACGCCGACGTCAATGGACTCGTCGAAGCCGACGTTCTGGCGGGACGAGCCGATCAGCACTGTTCCCGCCGCCGTCGACTCGATGACGGTGGACGTCTGCAGATCGTGCTCGTCGGACTGGACGGCCCCGACGTAACTCGTGTCATAGACCTTGTGCCAGATGCGCTGGGGCATGCGCGCCGTCACGAGCAACAGCCCCTTTCGGGGTTCGACGTACGCGGCGCCACCGAGCGTCACCGCTACCTCGCTCGACCACGGGCCCGCGGCCACGACGACGTGGTCGGCCTCGATCGAGCCACTCGGTGTCGTGACCCCGACGAGTCGCCCCTGTGCGTCGCGCAGCGCCCCCGTGACGGGCGTGTTGGCCAAGACGCGGACCCCCGCCGCTCGAGCGGCGGCCATGAGGGCCTCGGTCGCGATGGCTGGCTGGACCTGCGCATCGTCGGGGTAGTACACCGCCGAGACGATCGAGGACGACAACTCCGGTTCGAGGTCCCGCGCTGCTGGGGCGTCCAGCAACTGCGCGTCGACGCCGGCGCCGCGCTGCGCTTGGGCAAAACGAGTGAGCGCGGCGGCGCTCTGCTCGTCGCTCGCCACGACGACACCACCCTTGAGCTGGTACTCGATCGATGGGAATGACGCGCCAATCTCGGCGGCCAACTGCGCGCCCATCGAACGCCACAGCGCGAGGGAGTAGCGCGCCAGGTCCAGCTCGGGGCCCGGCCCTTTGTCGCTTACCAAGAGGTTCCCCTCACCAGCGGCCGACGTCGCACTGGCGGGCGCGCCTCGGTCGACAACGGTGACTGCCGCACCTCGATGTGCCAGCGATCTAGCGCAGGCGGCACCGACAATTCCTGCACCGACGATCAGGACCTTCACCCCCACCCACTTCCCGCTTATAACATGTTACATTCTATAGTACACGAAGGCGGCGAGTCCTGCGGTCGACGTCTATGAGCTGACGTCGCTGCCTTCGGCCTCCATGATCCCGGCCCACCAGCCCAGCACGTGGCCAACGTGGCGGAGCATCAGTTGCTCGGCAGCCACGCCGTCACCCACCCCGAGCAGGTCGAGCAGTTCGTGGTGCTCGTGGGCCGAGCGGTGCAACATCTCGGTGTTGCGCAGTCCCACGAGACCCGTCATGCGAGTCTGGCGACGTAGTTCGCCCACGATGTCAACGAGTCGGCGGTTCCCGGTCAGCTCCAGCAGCGCTAGATGGAAGGCCGTGTCCGCGGCCAGATAGCCCTTGAAGTCGACCTGCTCGACGTTGGCCACGATCCGGTCCGCCAGCGTGCGGTACGCCTCCAGCGGTGCGCCATTGAGCTGCTCGGCCACGATCCGCATCGCCGGCGCCTCCAACCACTTGCGGATCGCCACGATCTCACGCAGATCCTGGGTGCTCACCGTCGTCACGCGGAAACCCTTGTTCTTGACCGACTCGACGAACCCCCGCTTCTCAAGGTCCAGCATCGCCTCGCGCACGGGCGTCGCCGACACCGCGAACTGCGCCGCGAGCGCCGGGACGGTGACCAGAACGCCTTGCTCGAGCTCGCCGGAGATGATCGCCGCCGCGAGTGAGCTCTCGACCTTCGTGCGAAGGTTCTCCTCCACGCGAATCACTCGGATGGATGACTTCCTCGTTGCCATCATCACCGTCCCGCTCGCTCGTGACGCGTCGTCACGCGCTCGGCGCGTCGAATCCTGTGTCGGCTAGTCCTGGCCATCGGCCGACTTCCCGAGATAGGCGTCCGACAGTCGCGGATCGTTCTCCAGGTCAGAGGACAGTCCCGACAGGACGACCGTTCCCTGCTGGAGCACGTACGCGCGCGAAGCGATCTCCAGGGCGAGCGACACGTTCTGTTCGACCAGCAGAACGGTCGTACCCAACTTCGAAACCTCTTCGAGCATGTCGTAGACGATATCGACCTTCTGCGGGTCCAGACCAAGGGACGGCTCATCGATCATGAGGATCTTGGGGTTGGACATCATCGCGCGACCGATGGCGAGCACCTGTTGCTCACCGCCCGACAGCGTCCCGGCTAAGCGCTGGAAGTGCTGACGCAAGAGCGGGAAGAGCGTGAGGACTTCCTCGAGGCGGTCGGCCCGCTCGGTCCGATTTCGTTGCGTGCCGTAAGCGCCGAGCTCGAGGTTCTCGCCGATGGTCAGGGTCGTGAAGATCCGGCGGCCCTCGGGCACGTGCACCAAGCCCCGCGCCACTCGGCGGTGGGCCGACTGCTTGCCGAGCACGTCGCCGAAGTAGGAGATGGTCCCCTGGCGCGGGTGGATGATGCCCGAGATCGCCTTCAAGAGGGTGCTCTTGCCGGCCCCGTTGGCCCCGAGCAGCGCCACGATCTCGCCTTCGTCAACGTCCAAGACAACGTCCTCGACCCCGCGAACTGCGCCGTAGTAGACGCTGACTCCCTCGAGCTCGAGGGCCTTCACTTGCGCTTCCTCCCCATATAGGCACGGATGACGTCGGGGTTGGTCCGCACGTCCTGGGGCAGGCCCGATGCGATGATGCGGCCGTTGTCCAACACCGTGACGTCGGTCGCGATCTCCATCACGAGATCGACGTCGTGTTCGATCATCACGACGCACGTGCCCTGATCGTGGATTCGCCGGATCACTCGGGACAGTTCTTCGCGCTCCACTGAACTCACGCCAGCGGCTGGCTCGTCGAGCAGCACGACCACCGGATTGGCGATCAAGACGCGCGCGAGCTCCATGCGCTTGCGCATGCCGTAGGGCAAGTCGCCGGCGAGATTGTTCCACTGGTCGGCCAGGCCGACGAACTCGAGGCTCGACATGGCCTCGCGGTGCAGCATCCGCTCATTTCGACGAAAGCCGCGGCTGGCGACCGTGATCGCGACGAGGTTCGAGGTCGCGCGGAGGTGCCCACCGGCGAGGACGTTCTCCAGCACCGACATCTTGGGAAAGACGCGGATGTTCTGAAAGGTGCGCCGGATTCCGAGGGCGGCGACCTTGGCCGCGTCCATTCCGGTCACGTCGGCGCCCTGGAACCTCACCGCACCGCTCGTGGGCTTGTAGTAGCCGGTGAGGCAGTTGAACAGCGATGTCTTGCCCGCGCCGTTGGGCCCGATGATGGCGTGCAGTGCTCCCTCGCCGACTTCGATCGACAGATCGCTCAGTGCGTTCACGCCGCCGAACTGCAACGTCAGCTGATCGGTCTCCAAGACGGCGGTCACGATTCCTCCGTGGGCAGCGAAATGAGGTTGACGCCAGTTCCCGGGATTGGCGCGCTAACCCTGCGTCCCAGTCGCGCGCGGACCCTCGCGCCGAGTCCCTGGAACGCTCGCTCGGGAAAGAGGCCCCGCGGCCGCACGACCATCAGGATCACCAGCGCCACACCGAAGACCAGCAGCCGGGCCTGGGCGAAGGATCGGAAGACCTCGGGGAAGATCTCGACGACCGCCGCGCCGAACATGACGCCCCAAATGCTCCCGAGACCCCCGATGGCGACGGCCATGACGATGAGGAGCGATTCGCTGAACCCGAAGCTGGCCGGTGAGATCGCCGTCAGGGCTGGTGCATAGAGCGAACCGGTGATCGACCCGAGGACCGCTCCGAACATGTACGCGTAGAGCTTGTAGTGGTTGGTGTTGATGCCCATCGCCTTCGCCGCGTCCTCGTCTTCGCGGATGCACAGCCACGCGCGGCCCAGTCGCGACCCGCGTAGTCGTGTCGAGAAGAGAGCGAAGATGATGACCAACACGAAGAACACGTAGTAGTAGCCAGTGTTCGACGTCACGACGATGCTCCCGATCGTGAGTGCCGGGATCGCGTAGATGCCCGTCGGCCCCCCGGTCTGGTTGAGGTTGATGGCGATCGTCTGGATGATCTCGCCGAAGCCGAGCGTCACCACCGCGAGGTAGTCGCTGCGAAGGCGAAGGGTCGGAAATCCGATGATCAGTGCGCACACGACCGCGATGAGCACACCGGGCGCGATCGAGGCGAGGATCGACCAGTGATCCTTGGTTGACAGCATGCCCGTGGTGTAAGCACCAATGGCGAAGAATGCCGCGAATCCCAGGTCGAGCATGCCGGCGTAGCCCACGACGATGTTGAGCCCGAGCGCGAGGCACATGAGCATCTCGGCCTGGAACGCCACGCCCAGGTAGTACTGATTCTGGGTCATCTGGGGAACGAAAGCCGCCGCCACCACGAGCAAAACGACGAGGCCCCCGCGCATGACCCGAAACCCGTCCACCCTCGACCGGCGCGGCACCGATTCCTCAATCGACATTGCGGATCACATCCTCCTCGCGACACGCTCGCCGAGCAGTCCGGTGGGACGGAACCACAGCATCAGTACCAGCGCGCCGAATGCCACCACGATCGCCCACTCGGCGCCGAAGATTCCCGTGCCGATCGATTGAACGATCCCCAGGATGAGTCCGCCGAGCACTGCGCCGCCGATGTTGCCGATGCCACCCAGCACGGCCGCGGTGAAGGCTTCCAGACCGACCGTAAAGCCCATGAGGTAGTTGATCTGGCCGTAGTAGACGCCGGTCATCACGGCCGCCGCGCCCGCGAGGGCGCCGCCGATGAAGAACACGATGGCAATGACGAGGTCGACGTTGATGCCCATCAAGACCGCAGCGATCCGGTCCTCGGAAACCGCGCGCATCGCCTTGCCGAGCAAGGTCCGACCGACGAGGAAGTAGACGCCGAGTGCGAGCAGTCCCGAGACGAGCACGATGATCAGCTGTCCCCACGTGTAGTGGTTGGACCCGAGGTTGAACCCGCTCGGCGGCGTGGTGATCGGATAGACCAGATAGGTGGCGCCCCACTGGGGGGTGACCAGGACGCCGTTCTCGAGGACTTGGGAGAGGCCGATCGCGGCGATCATGAGACTCAAGATGGCCGCACGACGCATGGGGCGATATACCAGCTGATTCGCGAGCATGGCGAGCCCGCCCGTGATCACCATCACGAGGACGCCCACCCACAGCACGGTCAGCCACTGGCCGTGGCTGTTGCCAACGAGGACGGCGCCGAGGATGGTGTAGCTCACGAAGGCCGCCACCATGTAGAAGTCGCCGTGGGCGAAGTTGATCAGGCGCAGGATCCCGTAGACCATGCTGTAGCCGAGCGCCACCAGGCCGAAGAACGCGCCGAGAAAGATCCCGTTGCCTATTTCATTGAGTAGCAGTGACACAAAGCCCCCTCGGAGTCACGGTTCCACCTTCCCGTTGGCCATCGAACGACTGGCGAGCAACGTGAAGACCCGTCGCCCAGGCATCGGTTGACTCCTGGGCGACGGGTCCACGGACGTTCAGTTCATCACAACTTCGGCTGCGGCGAGGCTAGCGTGTACTGGCCGTTCACCACTTCGAGCAGGTCCATCACCGCGCCGAGCCGGTTGCCCGTCTTGTCGAACGAGACCTTGCCGGTGAGCCCGTTGAAGTGCAGCGTGCGCAGTCCTGCGATCACTCGCGCCGGCTTGATCGACTTCACGTGCTTGGCCGCGAGGACGAGCGCCGTGATGGCGTCGTACCCAAAGGTCGAGTACGGTCCGGGGGCCGACTTGAACTCCTTCTTGTAGGCGACGTTGAACGCCTGGTCGGCGTGCGAGTTGAGCACGTTGCCCACGCCCGAGGCGAGGGCCGCGATGGTCGCGTAGGTGCCGTTCGCTGCTGCACCGGCGCCCGACAGGTACGTCGCGTCCACCGAGCCGTCTGCCACCACGAACTTGGCAGTTCCGTTGGGGCCGATCACGTTCGCGGCATTGAGCTGGGTGGCGAACTGCGCCGCTTGGGCGAAGTAGCCGGACCAGTAGATGCCGGTTGCGCCGGAGCTCTTGATCTGGGAGATCACCGCCGAGAAGTCATTGCTGGTGGACGGGATCGACTGGACGCCACCGGCGACGACCGTGCCGCCGTCCTTGGCGATGTCGGTGGCCGCCGCGTTCGCGATGGCGACGCCGAAGGAGGACTGGTCGTCGATGACGAACACCTTGGTGATCCCCTGCTGCTTGAAGAACGCCGCGGCCTCAGCGCCGTCGCCCGAACCCGACGGGTCGATGAGGAAGACGTTCTTGTACCCGCCAGTGGTCAACTCGGGGCTGTTCGCCGCGGGCATCACGTAGGGGAGGTTGGCGCGAGCGATGATCGGCTCGACGGGCAGGGTCGCCCCTGAGCAGTACCCGCCGACGATAGCCTGCACGTTCTCAGAGACCAACTTGTTCGCCGCGTTCACCGCCGTCCCGGCGTCACAGGCGTCATCCTGTTCGATCAACTTGATCGGATGACCGAGCACGCCCCCGTTCTTGTTGACCCGCTGGGCAGCCATCAACTCGGCGTTGTAGATCTGCGTTCCCGCCTGTGCCTCAGCGCCAGTCATCGGCATGGGCACGCCGACCAGATACGGCGACAGTTTCTTCGCTGCAGCCGAAGCGGGACCACTCGTGGCTCCCGACACGACCGTCAGCATGGTGACAGCCAGCAGACCTGAAGTCAGAATCCGGGCCCTATACGTAATTTTCAACACACTTCCCCCCTATTGGACAGACTCACATTGATGAATCACTTCGGTGGTACAACCCGACGTCGCCAGTAACATACCACAGCGATTTTCGCTGAACCCGTCGGGTTTTAATATTTCACATATCACAATTGATCGGGCGACGATAGTGATGGCACCACTCTTTCAACCGTTTGATCAGCGATTTAGACCATCGAGTCCAAGCGGTCTCATGCACCGACGACCACTCGTGAACCTCGCCGTGGGCCGATGTGGTCCGTCGAGACCTACGTCGTGCACACCGCTTGTACCCGTCTCATCACGAGCAACCGCACCCCGATGTTCTCGCGGGGCAGTAGGCCTACTCAGCCAACTTTGGTCGACAAGGCCTTCTGGGCGAGCTGGAGATCTCGGTACATGTTGTTCACGTCAACCTGGTACTGGCCCAGCTGACCGGCCTGCAGCGCCGCCTGGGCGGCGGTGTAGTCGGCCGAGGCGCGCTGCAGGTAGTACGCCTCGCTCTGGCCGG
>JAJXTB010000049.1 GCA_021784205.1 Actinomycetes bacterium | reverse complement strand
CCCGCCACGACGTCGCCGACCGTCTCGGTGTGCTGGGGCAGGATCGTGAAGTCACCTTCGGACGACCGCGCGACCAGCGCGTTCGCCTCGCCGCGCCACAACGCCGCCTCGGGCGTCACGATCTCAACCTTCAACGTGGCCACAACTACTCGTTCGCCAACTCGGCGGCCTTGCGCTCGACGTCGGACGCACCGCCGACGTTCAAGAAGGCCTGCTCGGGGTACTGGTCCAGGTCACCGTTGACGAGGTGCTCGAAGGACTCGATCGTCTCGGCCACGGGCACGTTGATGCCGTCGATACCGGTGAAGACCTTGGACACGAACATCGGCTGGGAAAGGAATCGCTGGATCTTGCGAGCGCGCGAGACCGTGATCCGGTCCTCTTCGGAGAGCTCGTCCAGACCCAGGATGGCGATGATGTCCTGGAGTTCCTTGTTGCGCTGGAGGATCTGCTGGACCCGACGGGCCACCTGGTAGTGCCGGTCCCCGACCACTTCGGGCGCGAGGATGTTCGACGTGGAGGTGAGCGGGTCGACCGCGGGGTAGATACCCAGCGCCGCGATCTGGCGGCTCAACTCGGTCGTGGCGTCCAGGTGGGTGAAGGTCGTGAACGGCGCGGGGTCGGTGTAGTCGTCCGCCGGCACGTACACCGCCTGCAGGGACGTGATCGAACGACCGCGCGTCGAGGTGATGCGCTCTTGGAGCTCGCCCATCTCGTCGGCGAGGGTCGGCTGGTATCCGACGGCGCTCGGCATACGACCGAGCAGCGTCGAGACCTCAGAACCGGCCTGCACGAAGCGGAAGATGTTGTCCACGAACAGCAGCACGTCCTGGTTCTTCACGTCGCGGAAGTACTCGGCCATGGTCAGCGCGGCCAGCGCCACGCGAAGGCGCACCCCCGGCGGCTCGTCCATCTGGCCGTAGACGAGGGCGGTCTTCTCGATGACCCCCGACTCGCGCATCTCGAGCAGCAGGTCGGTGCCCTCACGGGTCCGTTCGCCGACGCCGGCGAAGACCGACACACCGTCGTGCTGCTCGGCCACGCGGCGGATCATCTCCATGATCAAGACCGTCTTGCCGACGCCGGCCCCACCGAAGAGGCCGATCTTGCCACCCTGGACGTACGGGGCGAGCAGGTCGATGACCTTGATGCCCGTCTCGAACATCGTGGCGTGGGGCTCGAGCTGGTCGAAGGACGGCGGGTTGCGGTGGATCTCCCAGTGGTCCTCGACGGCCCCGATGTCGTCGGTGTCGAGGGACTGGCCGATCACGTTGAAGACGTGGCCGAGCACCGCGTCACCGACCGGCACCGTGATGCCCCGGCCGGTCTGGCGCACCACCGCGCCGCGAACGAGTCCGTCGGTCGGCTTCATGCAGACGCAGCGCACGCGACCCTCGCCGATCTGCTGGGCGACCTCGCCCACGACCGTGATCGTCACGCCGTCGAGCTCGATGTCCATCTCGACCGCGTGGTTGATCTCCGGCAGGGAGTGGGGTGGGAACTCGACGTCCACCACCGGACCGGCGATCGCGACGACGCGGCCGGTCTCCAGCTTGGTCTGTTCAGGGGCCATGGTCATTGGTCTCTCACTTTCCCGAGCGGAGCGCTTCGGCGCCGCCCACGATTTCCATAATTTCTGTGGTGATCGAGTCCTGGCGGGCTCGGTTCATGATGCGCGTCAGGTTCTGGCCCAACTCGTCGGCGTTTTCGGTCGCCGCGGCCATTGCGCGCTGCTGTGACGTGTGGAACGACGCGGCGCCCTCGAGCAGCGCGCTGAAGATCTCGCTCTCGAGCGCGCGCGGCGCGAGGAAGAAGAGCAGTTGCTCGACTTCGGGCTCGAACTCGGTGTACCCCTTGAGCTTGGTGCTCTTCTCGACGGGTGCCTCGGGGACGCTGAGGGGCAGGAGTTGCTCGACCTCGACGCGCTGGGTGCCGGCCGACAGGAATCGAGTCGACACGAGGAAGACCTGCTGGACCTCGCCGTCGATGTAGGGCGCGGCGACGGTGCTCGCCACCCCGCGGGCGTCCGAGAAGCTCGGACGATCGGCGAAACCGATGAAGTTCCGCTCGACGTCGAAGCCGCGAAAGCGGAAGTACGGTGCGGCCTTCTTGCCGACCGCGATGATCCGTACGCTCGTGCCCGCGGCGTGCAGCGAGTTCACGAGCCGTTCGCCGGCGCGCAGCACCGACGAGTTGTAGGCGCCCGAGAGCCCCCGGTCGCCGGCGACGATGAGGACCAGCGCCGACTGAACGGTCTCGGGCTGGGTGAGCAGACGCTTGGCCGCGGCGGGGTCGCCGGTCGCGGCCTCGACGATGATCCGGCGCATGCCGTCGCGGAAGGGACGGTTGGCGATGATGCGGGCCTGACTGCGCGTGATCTGGGACGCCGCGATCAGCTCCATCGCCTTGGTGATCTTGCGCGTCGCGTTTACCGTCTTGATACGACGGCGAAGGTTGCGCTCCTGTCCACCGGCCATGTCTCCTCCTCTCGAATCGCGGGTTGTGCTAGTTGCTGACGGCGAAGTTGTCGACGAAGACTCGCATCGCCGCGTCGATCGCCTCGGTGTCGGGCAGGGTGCCCGACGTGCGGATCTGCTCGAGCAGCTCGGGGTGCTTGGCGCGGAACGTCGCGAGCAGCTCGGACTCGAAGCGACGAACGTCGACGACCGGCACGGTGTCGAGCCAGCCGCGGGTGCCGGCGTAGATCACGATGACCTGCTCCTCGACGGGCACGGGCGCGTTCAGACCCTGCTTGAGCAGCTCGGTCAGGCGGTACCCGCGGTCGAGCTGAGCCTGGGACGACTTGTCGAGCTCGGAACCGAAGGTCGCGAAGGACTCGAGGTCGCGGAACTGCGCGAGGTCGATCTTGAGCGTGCCCGCGACCGACTTCATCGCCTTGATCTGGGCGGCGCCACCGACGCGCGACACCGAGTTACCGACGTTGATCGCCGGACGCACGCCCGAGTAGAAGAGGTCCGACTCGAGGAACACCTGGCCGTCGGTGATCGAGATCACGTTGGTCGGGATGTACGCCGAGATGTCGCCGGCCTTGGTCTCGATGATCGGCAGCGCCGTCATCGATCCGCCACCGAGCTCGTCGGACAGCTTCGCGGCGCGCTCGAGGAGACGGCTGTGCAGGTAGAAGACGTCGCCGGGGTAGGCCTCGCGGCCCGGCGGACGACGCAGCAGCAGCGAGATCTGTCGGTAGGCCTCGGCCTGCTTGGAGAGGTCGTCGTAGACGACCAACGCGTGCTCGCCGCCGTCCATCCACTGCTGGCCGATGGCGCAACCGGCGTAGGGGGCGAGGAACTTGAACGGTGCGGGGTCACCGGCCGAGGCGACGACCACGACGGTGTAGTCCATGGCCCCGTGGTCCTCGAGGGTCTTGACGGTCTGGGCGACCGACGAGTTCTTCTGACCGATCGCGACGTAGATGCACTTCACGCCCTGACCCTTCTGGTTCAGGATCGTGTCGATGGCCACGGTGGTCTTACCCGTCTTGCGGTCGCCGATGATGAGCTCGCGCTGGCCTCGGCCGATCGGGGTCATCGCGTCGATGGCCTTGATCCCCGTCTGGAGTGGTTCGCCGACCGGCTGGCGGCCGATGATGCCCGGTGCCTGGACCTCCATGCGACGCGACTGGGGGTTCTGGAGCGGACCGCGACCGTCGATGGGCTCGCCGAGCGCGTTCACGACGCGGCCCAGCATCGCGTCACCGACCGGCATCGAGAGGATGCGGCCCGTCGAGCGGACGATCTGGTCCTCTTCGATCTTGTCGACCGAGCCGAGCACCACCGCACCGATGGTCTCCTCGTCGAGGTTCATGGCCAGTCCGACGGTGCCGTCCTCGAACTCGAGCAGCTCGTTCACCTTCGCCGACGGCAGTCCCGACACGCGCGCAATACCGTCGCCGACCTCGACGACGCGCCCGACCTGCTCGGCGCCGATCGCCGGATTGAAGTCGGCGACGTGCTTACGCAGCGCCTCGGTGATCTCCGTGGCACTAATGGTGAGCTCAGTCATCACAGTTTCCTTTTCCTAGTCGTTTTGCTTCAAAGCTGATTCGTAAAAATGGCCGCTCGCGACCGCGTCGCGAAGCGTGCTCAGTCGCCCGCGGGTCGTGGCGTCGAGGCGAAGGTCGCCCACCTCCACGAGCACCCCGCCGAGCAGGTCGGGCTCCTCGGCGATCTGCAGCTCCACCGAGCCGCCCGTGAGAGCGCTCAGCGACCGCGCGAGGTCGATCTGGTCCTGCTCGTTGAGCGAGCGGGCGGCGTGCACGCGCGCGACGCGCCAGTTGCGCGCCTCGGCGACGTGGTCCACGAGGAAGTCGAGGGTCCCCACGACGTCGCGGGGTCGTCCGCCGACGATCACGTAGCGCGCGAGGGCGAGCGTCGCGGCGCTCACGCGCCCGCTCAGGAGTTGGTCGGTGACCGCGACCCGCGCGTCGATCGACGCGTCGCGGTCCACCAGGAGCCGACGCAGTTCTTGGTTGTCCTCGATGGTGCGCGCCCAGGTGAAGAGTTCGCGTTCGATCGCGGCGAAGTCGTCGGTCGCGAGGTCTTCGAGGATCGCGTCGGCGTACCCGCCGACGCGCTTGCGCGCCCCGAGCAATCCGAGGTTGCTCCGCTCGATGAACCCGTTCTCCACGAGGTGGTGCGCGCTCTGGCTCAACTCGCCGATCGCCCGGGGGACCTCCTGGGCCGGCACCGTCGTCGCGGCGAAGACCGCGAGTCGCACGGTGGTGTTAGACACCTTGTTCGCCAGGAGCTCGCGCACGATCACGCCGCGCACCGGACCGGCGATCGAGGTGTCCGCGAGGACCCCGCGGAGGTCGCCACGGGTGAGGACGGTCTGCTCGAGTGCGACCAGGTCACCCGCGACCGTCGAGAGGTCGGCCGCTTCCAACGTTCCCAGGAGGGCGGCGGCGTAACCTTCGAGTTTGGGCAACATGGTCAGCGACTCGTTCCGCGCTGAGCCTCGGCCGTGAGAGCGGCGACCGCCTCACGAATGAGGTCCTCGTGCGTCTGCTGGTCGACCTCGCGTCCGACGATCTTGTTCACCAAGTCAAAGACGATCTCGCCGATGCGCGCCGAGGCCTCCTCGATGGCGCGCTGACGCGCCGTGGCGACCTCGTCGCTCGCCGAGCCGACGATACGGTCGTACTCGGCCTGGCCCCGTCCACCGGCTTCGCTCTTGACCTGTTCGGCCAGGGCCTGGGCCGCGGCGACGATCTCGCGCGCCTGGTCCCGGGCCTGGGCGAGCACCTTGGCTCGCTCGTCGCCGGCGGCGGCCGCTTCGGCCCGCGCCTGATCGGCGGCTTCCAGGGAGGCACGGATCTTCTCCTGACGACCCTCCATCGCCTTATTGAGCGGTGGCAGCACGTACTTGGCCATGATGATCACGATCACGGCGAACACCAGCAGTTCGACGAAGAACGTGCCGTTGGGAAGAAGGAAGATTGATACGCCAATCATCTCGAGAGTCCTACTTTGAATAGTGGGTGAACACGTTGGTCAGCCCACCGACGTGGGCCGACCAACGTCATGACTACTGCGCTTTGAAGACGTAGACGAAGACCACCATGAACAGCAGGTTGATGAAGTACATCGCCTCCACCAGACCAACCGTCAAGAAGAAGTACTGACGGGCCTTGTTCTCGATCTCCGGCTGGCGGGCAATGGCCGCGATCGTCTGGCTACCGGCGAGGCCGTCACCAATCGCCGCGCCGATGGCGCCACCGCCGAGGGCGAGACCGCCGCCGACGAGCGCACCAGCGATGCGTACCGCAGACGCAACGGAGTCTGTATTTGCCATTTTAATCTTTCCTCCTGGGTTGGTTTTAGTGTGAGGCCTCATGTGCGACGGCCGCTTCCTCGTGGCTCGTGGCCATGCCGAAGTAGAGGATCGTCAAGAGCATGAAGATGAACGCCTGGATCGCGCCGAGCAGACCGGTGTCGAAGAGCTTCCAGCCGATCTCGAACGGCGGGCTGACGTAGATGGGCAGCAGCGTCGTGAGCACCACGACGAAGAGACCGCCCGAGAACAGGTTGCCGAAGAGACGGAAGGTCAGCGTGATCGGCTTGGTGATCTCCTCGACGATGTTGATCGGCGTGAGCGCCAGGTAGGGCTGGCCGTAGTGCTTGAAGTAGCCCTTGAAGCCGCGGGCGCGGAACGACTCGATGTGCACCCAGACGATTACGAGCAGCGCCATGGCGAGCGGCAGGTTCACGTCGCCGGTCGGGGCGGGAAAGATTGGGCCCGACACCCCGGGGTGCATCGCCGAGGGGATGAAGTCGAGCCAGTTCGAGATGAGGATGAAGAGGAAGCTCGTGACCGCGAGCGGCACGTAGCGCCGGCCCTTGGGTCCGATGGCCGAGAGCGCCAGGTCGGTGACCTGCTCGACGAGGATCTCCCAGAACAACTGCAGCTTGTTCGGCACGCCGTCCGAGACCCGGGCGCGCATGCGCAGCGCGAGGAAGAGGAAGATCGCCGCCGCCAGCAACGTCGACATGACGATGTCGCCGTCGATCGTCAGCCCGAAAACGCGAAAGGTCGGGTGGACGCCGACCGTGATGGTCTTCGCGGCGTACAGCATCTTCACTCTGGTCCTCCTTGGCTCGCCACCACGCGCATCACGTTGATCACGAACACGATCTGATAAATCACGAGCCCTGACACAATACCGATTCCTAAGGGAGCGTTCAGCCAAACGACGGCGAGCACCACTACGGTCATGACGGCGAGTCGGCCGGTGGTCTTGCCGCCGAGTTGCCGACGCACGGCCTTGGAACTCTGCTCACCTCGAAGTTCGACGCGCGCGGCCTGTCGGTCGAGGAAACGCAGGTTGAGCACCGCGAGTCCCACGCCGATCGCCACGCCGAGCGCGGCCAGGGGCGGCGCGACGAAGAGGGCGACGACGAAGCCCACGAGACCCGCCGCGAGGGCGGAGACGGTCGTCCGCCTCAACAGGCGCGGCAACGTATTCGTAGGGAGGTTCTCAAGCACGGGCAATTAGGTTTCTAGAGGAAACGCCGGACTTGCTTCACAACGCTCACCACGGCGGCGACCGTCCCCAACACTATCCCGAAAATCAGACCCCACGGTGTGGTTCCCCACGTCCGGTCGATCCAGATGCCGAGCACGACGCCGACGGCCTCGGTGATCGCGATCGTGGTGCCGAGCGCGGCGAAGGCGCCGAGACCGATCCACGTCCCGTCGCTGACGTCTTCGTGCTGGTCGGGGGATTCGTCGCGGTGCTCGGGGTCCACCGGGTGGGGGTCGTCGCTCACGAGTTCACCGACTCGTTAGCGACGTCGGGCTCGACGGGACCGCGACCGGTCCAGCGGTTGAGCAGCGGGCTGAACCACGTGAGCAGTCCCACGAGCAAGAGCGCGACGCCAAAGGGGATGAAGACGTTCACCCGCGGTTCGAACAGCGGGAAGAGGACGAAACCGCAGAGCAGCGCCGTCCAGAGCCAGAGGATGAACACCGTTCGACGATGGCCGTGGCCGAGGCGCATGAGGCGGTGATGGATGTGGTTCTTGTCGGGCGTGTGGAAACCCTGCCCGGACGCGGTGCGCCGCACGAAGGCCCAGACCGCGTCGATGAGCGGCACGCCGAGGATGAACACCGGGATGAGCAGCGGCGCGAAGAAGAAGAACGTGACGCCGCTCGCCGGCGGGGTCCGGCCCCCGATCACCATGGTCGAGGCCGACATCAAGAGCCCCAGCATCAGCGCGCCGGCGTCGCCCATGAAGAGCTTGGCCGGATGGAAGTTGTCGCGCAGGAAGCCCACGCACACCCCGAAGGTCAGCGCGGCGATGAGCGGTCCCACGTTGGTGACCGGCAGCAGTCCGAGGTCCTCGAGTCGAAGGCCGTAGACGCACAGCGTCGCCGACGCGATGGCCACGATGCCCGCGGCCAGTCCGTCCAGGCCGTCGATCAGGTTGATCGCGTTCGAGATCGCGAAGACCCACACGGCGGTGATCACCGGCAGGATCGACGGACCGAGCACGACGAAGCCCGCGAAGGGCAGTTTCAGCTGGTACATCGTGGCCCCGCTGAAGTAGAGCACCGACGCCGCGAGGAACTGCCCGGCCACCTTGGCCGGCGGGCTCATCTCGCGAAAGTCGTCCACGACGCCCACGACGAAGATCACCCCGGTCGCGATGACCACGCCGAGCATCTCGTGGGACGAGGAGATCACCATCCGCAGCTCGGGGACGAACTCCGCGGCGATCAGCGCGACGCACAGACCGACCAGCATGGCCGCGCCGCCGCCGTAGGGCGTGACGGTCTGGTGGACCTTGCGCGCGTCGGGCTGGGCCGTGTAGCCCACCCGCAGCGAGATGAGCCGCGCCGGGCGGTTGAGGACCATGGTCGCGAGGGCCCCGACGAACGCGACGACGGCGTAGGCGAGGATGTTGCGCACGGCTACTTCACGAAGTTGGCGTACGGGTTGAACGAGCGACAGAGTTCGGCCACGTCGGCGCGCACCGCCTGGACCTCGGCGTCGACGGCGCGCCCGCGAAGGGCCCTCGCCATCAGGTCCGCCACCTGGGTGAACTCGCCCTCGCGCATGCCGGCCGTGGTTTGGGCGGCCGTGCCGACCCGGAGTCCCGAGGTGATGAAGGGGCTACGCGGGTCGTCGGGGATCGTGTTGCGATTCGTCGTGATCCCGGCCCGGTCGAGCACTTCTTGGGCCTCTTTGCCCGTGAGGTCGCCGTCGAAGTCGCGCAGGTCGAGCAGCACCATGTGGTTCTCGGTCCCGCCCGAGACGAGGCGGAACCCGTGGCCGGCGAGCGCGGTCGCGAAGGCCTTGGCGTTGGCCACGATTTGCTCGGTGTAGACCGCGAAGGAGGCCAGGGCCGCCTCGCGGAAGGCGACCGCCTTGGCGGCGATGGCGTTCTCGAGCGGCCCACCCTGCTGGCCCGGGAAGACGGCCGAATCGATCTTCTTCGCCAGCTCGGTTCGCGCGAGGATCGCACCGCCGCGCGGTCCGCGCAGGGTCTTGTGGGTGGTGAAGGTCACCACGTCGGCGTAGGGCACCGGGTTGGGGTGCGATCCCCCGGCGATCAAGCCGGCGACGTGAGCCGAGTCGAACATCAAGAGGGCGCCAACCTCGTCGGCGATCTCGCGGAACGGCGACGGATCGATGCGCCGCGCGTAGGCGGTCGCGCCGGCCACGATCAACTTCGGCCGGTGCGTGAGGGCGAGGTCGCGCACGTTGTCGAAGTCGATCTGCTCACCGGGGTGTTCGGGGTCGTCGTTTCGCGGCGTCACGCCGTAGGAGACGAAGTGCCAGGCCTTGGAGGTCATCGACGCCGGTGAGCCGTGGGTCAGGTGCCCACCCTGGTCGAGTCGCATCGCGAGGATCGTGTCGCCCGTCTCGAGCAGCGCCTGGTAGACCGCGACGTTCGCGTTCGCCCCACTGTGGGGCTGGACGTTGGCGTGGTCCGCGCCGAAGAGGGCGGTGAGACGGCGCCGGGCCAGGTCCTCGACCTCGTCGACGATCTGGTTGCCGCCGTAGTAGCGCCGTCCGGGGTAGCCCTCGGCGTACTTGTTGGTCAGGACCGATCCGGTCGCGGCCATCACCGCCGGCGACGCGAAGTTCTCACTCGCGATCAGCTGCAACGTCGACGTCTGTCGCTGCCACTCCTGGCTCAGCAACGACACCAGCTCGTCGTCGTTGGTAATCCATGCGTCGAACGGGGAAGACTCCACGGCCGCCTCTCTTCTCAGGCCCGACGTTCGTCGAGCTTCGTCAACTTCGCGATCCGTCCCACGTGGCGGCCCTCACCCGGCTCGGCGTCGAGCCAGGCGCGCAGCGCTTCTTGGGCCACGGTCGGTCCGATCAGGCGTCCGCCGAAGCACAGGACGTTCGCGTGGTTGTGTTCGCGCGCGAGGTGCGCCGTGGTCACGTCGTGCACCAGGGCCGCTCGAACGCCCGGCACCTTGTTCGCCGCGATACAGATCCCAATGCCCGAGCCGCAGACCGCGACGCCGAGGTCGACCGCGTCCGAGGCCACCGCGCGCCCGACGGCCTCGCCGTAGTCCGGGTAGTCGACGCTGTCCTCGCCGTTCTCGGTACCGAGGTCTAGGACGTCGTAGCCCCACTGTTCCAGCGTGGCCGCGAGGTGCGCCTTGAGCTCGTAGCCAGCGTGATCGGATCCCAGAGCGACGCGCATCACATCCACCCTACCCGTCGGTCATTCTCGCCTATCGGCGTCGGCCCTAGTATCGGCGCGTGGAGCGACACCTCTTAGCCCCGGCCCTGGTCTCACGTCTCGACGTCGTCGGCGACGCCTTCCATCAGAATCGCGCCGACGTGCTCGAGCAGCTCGGGGTCATCGACGAACTCCTCGACCAGGCCAACGCCGGCGGCGGCGAGCAGGCGATGGCGCGGTTGCGCAGCCGGGGCAAGATGCCCGTGCGCGAGCGAATCGCGGCGGTGCTCGATCCCGACAGCCCCTTCCTCGAGTTGTCCGCCCTCGCGGGTTACGACTCGGACTACGCGATGGGCGGCGGCATGGTCGTGGGCATCGGCGTCATCGCCGGGACCGAGTGCCTGATCATGGCGAACGACCCCTCGGTGCTCGGCGGGGCGCTCACGATCTACTCGGCGAAGAAGTGGATGCGCGCCCTCGAAGTCGCGCGCGACAACCAGATCCCCTACGTGAGCTTCGTCGAGTCGGCCGGCGCCGACCTGCGCGTGGGCAGCGGCGGCGGGGGCAAGATGAACACCGGCCACTTCGCCGAGAGCGGCCGCTTCTTCTATGACCTGATCGAGCTGTCAAAGATGCGCGTGCCGACGGTGAGCGTCGTCTTCGGTTCGTCCACGGCCGGCGGGGCGTACCAGCCCGGACTCTCGGACTACAACATCGTCGTAAAGGACCAGTCCAAGATCTTCCTCGCGGGACCGCCACTGGTGAAGATGGCGACCGGCGAGGAGACCGACGACGAGACCCTCGGGGGGGCGCGTCTGCACGCCGAGGTGTCCGGACTCGGTGACTACTTCGCCGAGGACGAGATGGACGCGATCAGGCTCTGCCGCGAGGTCGTCTCGCACCTCAACTGGCGAAAGCGCGGCCCCGCCCCGTCGCTGCGCGTCGAGGAGCCGGTGCTCGACCCCGAGGAACTGCTCGGGATCGTCAGTCGCGACCTGCGTCAACCGGTCGACGTGCGCGAGATCATCGGGCGCGTCGTCGACGGATCGCGATTCGAAGAGTTCAAGGCTCGCTACGGCTCGACGCTCATCTGCGGCTGGGCCTCGATCCACGGCTACCCCGTCGGCATCCTCGGCAACAACGGCGTGATCTACCCGCACGCCGCGGAGAAGGCGGGCCAGTTCATCCAGCTCTGCAACCAGATCGACGTCCCGCTCGTCTTCTTGCAGAACGTGACTGGCTACATGGTGGGACGCGAGGCCGAAGCCGAGGGAATCATCAAGAAGGGTTCCCAGATGCTCAACGCCGTCGCGAACTCGACGGTGCCCCACCTCACCGTGATCGTCGGCTCCTCCTACGGGGCGGGCACCTACGGGATGTCGGGGCGGGCCTTTGGCAACCGGTTCACCTTCCTGTGGCCCACCGCCAAGATCGCCGTCATGGGCCCCAAGCAGATCGCCGGCGTCATGAGCCAGGTCCGCCGGGCCCAGGCGGAGCGCAAGGGCGAGGAGTTCGACGAAGAAGAGGACGCCAAGATCGTCGCCATGGTCGAAGAGATGCAGGAAAAGGGATCGCTCGCCCTCGCCGCGACGGGCGTCGTGAGCGACGACGGCATCATCGACCCGCGCGACACGCGCACCGTGCTCGGTCTGTGTCTCTCGGTCGTGCGCAGTCGGCCGGTCGAAGGTGCCACGAGCTACGGAGTGTTTCGACTATGACGATGACGAGCGTGCTTATCGCGAACCGCGGCGAGATCGCGCGGCGCGTGATCCGCGGTGCCCGGGCCCTCGGGCTGCGCACGGTGGCGGTCTACGTCGACGCCGACGTGCGCGCGCCCTTCGTCACCGACGCCGACGTCGCGATCCGCCTCGCGACGGGCTACCTCGACGGCGCCGGCGTGATCGAGGCCGCCCAACGGGCCGGGGCCGACGCGATTCACCCCGGCTACGGCTTCCTCTCGGAGAACGCCGACTTCGCCCGGGCCGTCGCGGCCGCCGGTCTCACCTGGGTCGGGCCGCCGCCCGACGTGATCGAGGCCATGGGTGACAAGCTCGCCGCCAAGGAACTCGCCCGGTCGCTGCAGGTTCCCGTACTCGTCTCGAGTGAGGACCCCGCCGACGCCGAGACCGTCGGGTTCCCGCTGCTCGTCAAGGCCGCGGCCGGCGGTGGCGGCAAAGGCATGCGCCTGGTCACGTCCCTGGACCAACTCGACGAGGCCGTCGCGGCCGCGCGGCGCGAGGCGCTCGGCGGCTTCGGTGACGACCGGGTCTTCCTCGAACGCTACGTCGGCGCGTCGCGCCACGTCGAGATTCAGATCCTGGGCGACGCGCACGGCAACCTCGTGCACCTGGGCGAACGCGAGTGCTCGATCCAGCGCCGCCACCAGAAGCTCGTCGAGGAGTCGCCGTCGTCGATCGTGGACCCGGCGATGCGCGAGGCCATGGGCGAGGCCGCCCTCACGCTCGCGCGGGCCATCGGCTATCAGTCCGCCGGCACCGTCGAGTTCCTCGTCGACGACGCCACCCGGAACTTCTACTTCCTCGAGGTCAACACCCGACTCCAGGTCGAGCACCCGGTCACCGAGATGGTCACGGGCGTGGACCTGGTGCGCGAGCAGCTGCGCATCGCCGACGGTCACACCCTCAGCGCGCCCGCGGTCGTCACGCCCCGCGGCTGGGCCATCGAGGTTCGTCTCTGCGCCGAAGACCCGGTCACCGGTTTCCTACCGGCGACCGGCGTGCTCGCGGCGTTCGAACCGGCCGACGCACCCACCGTGCGCTGGGAGTCCGGCGTCGAGCGGGGCTCGGTGGTCTCGGTCGCCTTCGACCCGCTGCTCGCCAAGGTCATCGCCCACGCGCCCACGCGCGACGAGGCCGCGGGCGTACTCGCGAGCGCCCTGGAACGGCTTCACCTCGGCGGGGTCACGACGAACCGGGACTTCCTCGCGGCGACCCTGCGCCACCCCGGCTTCCTCGCGGGCGACACCACGACGGACTTCATCGAACGACACGCACCGGCGCGCGCGCTCGAACTCAGCGAGGACGAGCTGCACGACGCCGCCGTCGCGGCCGCCCTCTGGCTCCAGGGCCGCAACCGCCACGAGGCCCCGGTGCTCGCGTCGGTGCCGAGCGGCTGGCGCAACGCACGACTGCCGGACCAGCGCGTGGAGCTGCGTCACGGTGATCGAACCATCGCCATCGACTACCACGTGCGCCGCGACGGCACCGTGGCCCTCTCGACGGGTTCGGCCCGGGTCGTGTCCTGGACGCCCACGTCCATCGACCTCGCGGTCAACGACCGACGCTGGCGCGCGCGGATAACCGCCGCCGCCCACCACATCTACGTCCAGGTGCCGCGCGGCACCGTCGAGTTCGCCCCGGTGAGTCGCTTCCGCGTGCCCGGCGTGGTCGACACCGTCGGCGGACTGCTCGCGCCGATGCCCGGCGTGGTGATCGACCTTCGCGTGAGCGTCGGCGAGCGTGTTCGCGCCGGCGCGACCCTCGTCGTGCTCGAGGCGATGAAGATGGAGCACCCGATCACCGCCCCCACCGACGGCGTGGTCACCGCCATCCTCGTTCACAAGGGTCAGCAGGTTGATGGCGGAGCCGAACTCCTCGCCCTCGAACCCGACGAGCCCGCCGAAGACTAAGTCGCCGTGGTCGACCCGATCCGCATCGCCAACTGCTCGGGTTTCTACGGGGATCGGCTGTCGGCGGCGCGCGAGATGGTCGAGGGCGGCCCGATCGACGTCCTCACCGGTGACTGGCTCGCCGAATTGACGATGCTCATCCTCGCGCGCACGCGCCTCAAGCACCCCGGCGGCGGCTACGCGCGCAGCTTCGTCACCCAGATGGAGCAGGTCATGGGGACCTGTCTCGACCGCGGGATCAAGGTGGTCGCCAACGCCGGCGGACTCGACCCGGACCACTGTGCCCAGGCGGTCGCTGACGTCGCGGACCGGCTCGGTCTGGCACCGCGCATCGCCTACGTGAACGGTGACGACCTGCTCGGACGCCTCGTCAAACTCGCCGCGAGCGGCTACGGTCTCACCCACTTCGAGTCGGGTGAGCCGTTCGTGTCGGGGTCGCTGCTCACCGCCAACGCCTACCTCGGCGCCTTTGGCATCGTGGAGGCACTCGACATGGGCGCCGACATCGTCATCACCGGCCGGGTGACCGACGCGGCGGTGGTGTGCGGCCCGGCCGCGTGGCACCACCGATGGGCCCGTGACGACTACGACGCACTGGCCGGCGCGGTCGTGGCCGGTCACCTCGTCGAGTGCGGCGCCCAGGTCACCGGAGGCAACTACTCGTTCTTCACCGAGATCGACGACCTGACCCACGTGGGCTTCCCCTGGGTCGAGGTCGCCTCGGACGGTTCGTGCGTGGTCGGCAAACACGACGGCACGGGCGGCGAGGTCTCGATCGGCACCGTCACCTCCCAGCTGCTCTACGAGATCGCCGGTCCGCGCTACTTCGGGCCCGACGTCACGGCCCGCTTCGACACGATCCACCTCGAGCAAGTTGGTCCGGATCGCGTTGGCGTGAACGGGGTGCGCGGCGAAGCGCCGCCCGCGAGTCTGAAGGTCGCCACCAACGAGCTGGGCGGCTTTCGCCAGGACCTGCACATCGCGCTCACGGGACTCGACATCGAAGAGAAGGCCCGCGTCGTCGAGGCGGCGTTCTGGGACGCCTGTCCCTACGCGCCCGGCGACTTCGAGCGGGTCACCACGCGCCTGTCGCGCACCGACAAGGTGGACCCCGAAACCAACGACGAGGCCGTCGCCCTGTGGCACCTGACACTTCGCGACCGCGACGAGGCGAAGGTCGGTCGGGCGGTCGCCAACGCCGGGGTCGAGATCGCCCTCGCGACGATCCCGGGCTACTTCGGTGTCGGCACCGCGCCGGGAGCGGCCACCCCCTTCGGGGTCTACCGGCCGGCCCTCGTCGCGGCCTCGGTCGTGCCCCAGTACGTGACCATGCTCGGCGGCGAGACGCGCGTCGTCGACTCGCTAGCGCCCTCCGCGAGCGCGGCGCTCGAACAACCCTCGCCCGTGGACCCAGGGGCGCCCGTCGTTGCGGGACCCACGACGCGCGTCGCCCTCGGCCGCCTCGTCGCGACCCGCTCGGGCGACAAGGGCGGCCACGCCAACCTCGGCGTCTTCGCGCGAGACGAGCGCGTCTGGAACTGGCTCGACGGGTTTCTCACCACCGAGCGCTTGGCCGAGCTGCTGCCCGAGACGAGCGCGCTCGTCGTGGACCGGTACCGTCTGGCGAACCTCTGGGCGCTCAACTTCTTCATCCACGACCTGCTCGAAGAGGGCGTCGCGGCGTCGAGTCGGTTGGACAAGCAGGCCAAGGGCCTCGGCGAGTGGCTGCGCAGCCGACTCGTCGAGGTCCCCGTGGACCTGGTCGGGTCGTGAGCTCGCGCGCCGACCTCGACGCGCTGGCGCGCGACCTCGCCGACGAGCAGTCGTCCCTCGACGACCTGGTCGCTTCGATCGAGGACGCCGCGTGGCGCCGCGACACCCCCGCCGCCGGCTGGACCGTGCTCGACCAGATCGCCCACCTCGCCTACTTCGACCGCTCCGCCGCCGAGGCGATCCTCGACCCCGACACCTTTCGGGCCTCCCTGACGTCCGTGGCCGACGCGGCCGTCGCCGGGGACATCGACGAGTTCACCCTCGGCCCCTGGCGCGCGATGAGCCCGGCGGCCGTGCTCGCGGGCTGGCGCGAGAACCGGGCGCGACTCATCGAGGCCGCGGCGACGCTCGAGCCGACCGCGCGGGTCCCCTGGTACGGGCCGTCGATGAGCGCCGCCTCGTTCCTCACGGCCCGGCTGATGGAGACCTGGGCGCACGGCACCGACGTGGCCGACGCCCTCGGCGCGCGCCTCGTCGCGACGGACCGTCTCGTTCACGTGGCGCGCCTGGGCGTGATCACGCGGGGCTGGTCCTACGCGGTGCGCGGCGAGTCGGTGCCCGAGGGTCGCGTGCGCGTCGCGCTCACCAGTCCCGGTGGCGAGACCTGGACCTGGGGTGACGAAGACGCCGAGGACACGGTGAGCGGACCGGCCGAGGACTTCTGTCTCGTGGTGACCCAGCGGCGCCACCTCGACGACACCGCGCTCGAAACGGGCGCGCTCGCACGACACTGGCTGATTCGCGCGCAGGCCTTCGCCGGCGGCGCGACCCTCGGCCCGAACCCCAAGGAGTGACCATGAGCCTTCTCGAGACCACGATCGAACGCGGGGTGTGCACGATCACGCTCGCCGACGAAGCGAGGCGCAACGCGCTCAGCGGCGCGATGCTCACCGAGTTGATCGACGCGATCGACGTCGCCGAGACCCACCCGCTCGTGCGAGTGGTCGTGCTCACCAACCGGGGTCGAACCTTCTGCGCCGGAGCGGACCTCAGCGAGCAGCGCGACGCCGCGCCCGGCACCCGCCCCCCGGTGGGACTCGTCGACCTGCTCGCGAGAATCCGTCAGTCGCCCAAGCCCTTCGTCGGACGCATCGACGGTCACTGCGTGGCCGGCGGGGTCGGACTCGCCGCGGTGCTCGACGTCGCGGTCGCGGTGCGCGAGGTCACCTTCGGCTTCACCGAGGTGCGCCTCGGACTCGCACCGGCCATGATCGCCGTGGTCTGTCTGCCCAAGATGCG
>JAJXTB010000048.1 GCA_021784205.1 Actinomycetes bacterium | reverse complement strand
ATCATCGCGCGCAAGTCCAGCGCTGGCTGGCGAAGTTCGCCTCGCACCTCGTCGTTGTGTTCCATGTGCACCTCCGTGTCGAGCGTAGTGACTCTCTCTACACTGGCCGCGTGATAATCAACGAGCTCCTCGAGAACAACCGCGCCTACGTCGCGCGCCACGGTCACCAGGTGCGGCCCACCGAACCCCAGCGCCACCTCGCGGTGCTGACCTGCATGGACTCGCGACTGGACCTCTTCGGCGCCCTCGGGCTCGAACTCGGCGAAGCCCACCTGATCCGCAACGCCGGCGGCCTCGCGACCGACGACGCCGTGCGCTCGCTGTTGCTCAGCCAGCGCCTGCTCGGCACGCGCGCGATCATGGTGATCCACCACACCCGCTGCGGTCTGGAATCCTTTGTCGAAGAGGAGCTGGCCGACGCGATCACCGCCGACATCGGGTACCGCCCGCCGTTCCGCCTGGGTGCCTACCGCGACGTCGACGCCGACGTGCGCGAGACGGTCAACGCCCTGCGCTCGAGCCCCTTCGTGGACGGCACCGACGTACGCGGCTTCGTCTTTGAAGTCGACGACGGCGCCATCCGCGAGGTCACGCCAGCGTCTTCTTGAAGCCCTGGCTCATCTGCTCAAAGCCCAGCGCGCGATAGAAGCGGTGCGCGTCGAGGCGCGGATTGCGGCTCGTGAGTTGGATGCGGTAGCAGCCGGCCGCGCGCGCGAGCACTTCGGCCTCGCCGAGCAACATCGAGCCGATCCCCCGGCCCCGCTGGTCGCCGCGCACGAAGACGCTCTCGACCTCACAGCACCGTCCGCCGGCGTGCTGGAAGTGCGAAAAGATAAGCACCTGACAGACCCCGAGGACCTCACCGTCGTCGACCGCGACGAGGACCTCACCGCCGCGGTCGCGAACCTCGAGCACGGCACGCCAGTACGCGTCGAGGTCATCGGGCCGTTCGCCACCGGGCGTCAGGGACCCCTCGACGATGAGCGCCACCGCGGCGGGGACCTCGGCGGGCTCGATGCCCCGCACGTCGATCACGGGCGCGGGTCAATGGGGGTCAGGACCCCGATGGCGCGCTCGACGGCCTCGGCGGCGTCCAAACACAGGTCGTCGCGGTACATCGTGCCGATGATCTGCGCGCCCGTCGGCAGCCCGTCGGCGACCCCCGTCGGCACGCACGCCGCCGGCAGGCCCATGAGGTTCGCGGGCAGCACGAAGCGGAAGAGCTCCGAGACCGCCATCGCCGAGTCCTGGTCCACGATGTCAAAGCCGTGCTCGAAGGGCGGCTGGGTCCAGGTGGGCCCGACGATGAGCGGGTAGGACTCCATGAACTCGCGCCACGCCCGTTCGACGGCGAAGCGGGACTGGTGCATCGCGTAGAGCGTCTCGTCGGTCGCCGGGAACTCCACGGTCGTCAGCTCGAGGAATCGGCGGCCGTCATCGCCGAGGAACGGCACGATGAGCGGCGCCGCGACCTTCAGGCTCGTCATCATGAGCTCGGTCCAGGTCAGGTAGGCCTCGAAGAGTTTGGGCGGCTCGACCTCCTCGACCTCGTAGCCCGCCGCCTCGAGGGCCCGTCCGGCGGCGCGCACGCCCTCGGCGATGTTCGGGTGCGTCGCTCCCCCGGTCGGCTCGGGCACCAGCGCGACGCGACGGGGCACCGGGCGCCCGCCGAGGGGCACGTCCACCGCCTGGGGGTCGCGCGGGTGCGAGCCCATCACGAGTGACAGCCCGAGTCGCACGTCGGCGACGTGTCGGGCGAGCACGCCCTCGGCGAGCATGAGCTGGGCGTTGATCGGACGGTCGTAGGGGTCGGTGGCATTCGCCATCGGCACCCGGCCGCGCGAGGGCTTGATTGACGTGACGCCACAGGCGTAGGCCGGGTTGCGCAGCGAGCCACCGATGTCGTTGCCCAGACCAATGGGACTCATGCCCGCGGCGATCGATGCCGCCTCGCCGCCCGAGGAGCCACCCGTCGTGCGCCCGTGTCGCCACGGGTTGTGCGCGGGGCCGTAGAGCGACGACTCGGTGTTGATGCGCAGTCCCAGGTCGGGCATGTTCGTGCGCGCGAGCATGACCCCGCCCGCCGCGCGCATGCGCTCGACGGTCGGCGAGTCGCTCGGGGCGATCCGGTCCGCGAAGGCCGCGGTCCCTTCGGTGGTCGGGTATCCCGTGACGTCGATGTTGACCTTGACGGTGAAGGGCACGCCGTGCAGGGGCCCGACCGGGCGACCGGCGGCCAGGTGCTCGTCAGCGGCGTCGGCGGCCGCCAACACTTCGTCGGGGCGCACCTCGACCACCGAGTTCACCGCAGGGTTCACCGACTCGATGCGCGCCAGGTGGGCCTCGGCCACCGCCCTCGAGGTCGTCTCACCGCTTCGGATCATCCGAGCGAGCGATCCCGCCGACTCCTGCCACAGTTCACGCGTCATGTCCACCCCCGTGTCTCAACTCAGTTCGAGGGTAGTCCGCCGGCGTCGTCGTCCTAGCGTGCGCCCTCGGCGTGGCGCTGGGTGCGTGCGACGATCACGCGGGCCACCACCAGCAGCGCGAGGACCATGACGACGAGGATCAGGCTCGCGTCGAAGGACACGATGTGCGCCTCGGCGCTGGGCTGGTTCCAGTCGGTCCAGACGTAGTACGTCAGATAGGCGATCGGGTGGTGCAGGATCGACCAGGTCGGCAGGTTGTTGGTGACCCCCGCGGTGTAGAGCAGCGGCGCCGTCTCACCACCGGCGATCGAGAGCGCGATGAGCAGCCCGGTTACGATGCCCGGCAGCGCCGACTTCACGACGACCTTTCGCAGGGCGTACCCGGTGGACATGCCGAGCGCGTCGGCGCCCTCGCGGTAGCTCGTGGGCACCTGACGAAGCGCCGACTCGGTCGCCTTGGCGATGTAGGGCACCACCATCATCGACAGGATGATCAGGGCCGGCAGCAGCGAGAAGCCCCAGTGCAGCCCGACGCACAGCGCGATGTAGCCCACGTAGCCGAGCACGATCGATGGGAAGCCCGACAGCACGTCGATGGCGATGCGCATGACCCCGCCACTCGCCTGTCCCCGGCGGCCGACCGCGAACTCCGACAGGTGGATCCCGGTGAGCACGCCCACGCTGCCCGCGATGACGAGCACGCCGAGCATCAGGACGGCGGTGCCCACGATGGCGTTCTCCAACCCGCCACTCGTGCCCTGGGAGAGCGTCGTGAGCACGTTCCAGCGCCAGTTGGGCACGGCGCGCGCGACGACGCCGACGATGAGCCACAGCGCGGGCCCCACGACGAAGAGGAGCGACCCGCCGGTGAACACGCGGAAGCCCACCGACTTGGCGCGGCGCCACCCCGTCTTGGGGTAGCCGGTCGTAACGATCGACATGGCTAGGCCCGCCCCACCGGCGCGGACATCCGCGACGACCGGCGCACGATGAAGCGCGCGAGCAGGTTCACCGCGATCGAGATGATCGCGAGCAGCAGACCCGCCTCGGCGAGCGTGGCGATGGCAAAGCCGGTGCCGTCGGTCGCCGCCGAGTCCAGCTGGCTGACGATCGTGGCCGCGATCGTCGTCATGGTTCCGTAGACGTTGGGCGCGATCGCCCCGAGCACCGAGCCCGACACCATCGCCACGGCGATCGTCTCGCCGAGGGCTCGACCGAGTCCGAGGACGGTGGCCCCGATGATGCCCGAGCGGACCCACGGGAAGGTGACGCGACGCGCGACCTCGGCGTCGGTCATGCCGAGCGCCTCGGCGCCCTCCTTGGGCAGCGGGGGGACTTGCAAGAAGAGGTCGCGGGTCGTCGAGGCGATGATCGGCACGATCATGAGCCCGAGCACGAGCCCCGAGGTGAGCAGGCCCTCGCCGTAGCCGACGGATCCCGCGAAGTAGCGCAGTACCGGCACGTTGGGCACGTGGTTGGCCACGATCGGGTAGACGTCGTGGGCGAGGAACGGACCGAGCACGAGCACGCCCCACAGGCCGATGAGCACGCTCGGGATGCCGGCGAGAATCTCCACGAAGAACCCGACGGGCTGGGCGATCCACTTGGGCAGGCGCTCGGTGAGCGCGAAGGCGGTGCCGATCGAGATCGGCAGGGCGATGATGAGGGCGATGGCCGAGGTCTGCAGCGTGCCCGCAATGAGCGGCCACGCGCCGTAACGGGCACCGGCGGGGATCATCACGCCGTGCACGTGCTCGACGCCGCCGTAGGTGTTGCCCGGGAGCCACGCGGTGCTCGTGAGAAAGCCGAAGCCGTTCACCTTGATCGCCGGCCACGCCTTCACGGCGAGCACGATGACGACGAACAGCAGTGCGGCGACGGGCAGCAGGGACGCCGTGCGTCCACCGACGCGCCAGACGCCTTCTTCGTGTCGACGCACGAAGTGCCCGATCCGCCGAGACGAAGTGTCTCGGCGGATCGGGTCAACGGTCGCGGGGTTGATCGTCAATGTTCTCCTCTCAACCCCGTGGAACTACTTGATCTTGTGGATCTGCTTGAAGGACTGCACCGCGACGCGCGTGGGCAGCGCCAGGAAGCGAACCTGGCTCAGGTACTGGTTGGAGTTGCCGAACTTCGGGCTGACGGCCCACTCGAGCAGGGAGCGAACGGCCTGGGCGGTCGCCGCGTTGGACTGCTGCTTGTTCACGATGGCGTACTCGTAGTTGATGATCGGGTAGCCGTTCTTCACGCGGCCGTTGATCATCGAGATGGTGCCGCTGCCCGGGGTGATGTTGGTGTACCCTTTGGCCTCGATCGCGACCGCCTTCGCGGTGGGCATGACGTACTGGCCCGTGCCGTTCTTCAGCTGGGCGTAGCCGAGGCCGTCGCCCAGACCCTGGGTGAGGAAGCTGACGCCGATGTAGGCGACGCAACCGGGGGTCGCCGCGCAACCCGAGACCATGCCGCCGTTGCCCTGCTCAGCGAGCGAGTTCTTGATCGCGGGCCAGGTCACCGTCGTGCCGTAGTTGGTCGAGCCCCAGTCCGCCCCGTCCTGGCGGGCCAGGTACTGGGAGAAGAGGAACGTGTCGCCACTGCCGTCAGAGCGGTGCAGCGCCACGATGGGTGTCGCCGGGAGCTTGACGCCGGGGTTCAGCGACGTGATCGCCGGGTCGTTCCAGCTCGTGATCTTGCCGGTGTAGATCTGGGCCAGCACGGTGCCGTTCAGCTTGAGGTGCGCGGTGACGCCGGGGATGTTGTACATGATGACCTGGTAGGAGATCGCCAGGGGGATGTTCAACAGGTTCGGCGAGCTCGCCAGGGTCGTCGGCGACAGGTAGGCGTCAGACGAGCCGACGTTGACCGTGCCGCTCGCCGCGTCGGCGATGCCCGTACCCGAGCCGGTGCCGGCGGTGCTGACGGTCACCTTGGGGAAGGCCGCCTGGTAGTCGGGAGCCCACAGGTTCCACAGCGGGTAGAGCAGCGTGCTGCCGGTCTCGGACAGGTTGGCGGCACCCGGCTTCTCCACGACGAACGTCGGGGCGGGCTTGGGCTTGGGCTTGTGCTTGGTTGCGGCCGAGGCAACGCTCGCCACACCGGCGAGCGAGATCGATCCCGCTACCGCGAGCGTCGACGCCAGCCGCGCGCTCGAACGAATAGTCAACTTCACAACATTCCTCCTAGTAGGTGATGCAGTCACGGTACGGATGCCAAGTGAACTGCGCGTGTCTCGACAGTGAGACAAAACTGATTTCTGCGTTATTTCCGAACGCTCGAATTAACCCATCAAGCCGTTCACGTAGCGCGCGGTGTCACTCTCGCGCGCGTTGTCAAAGACCTGGCTCGTGGGACCGTGCTCGACGAGACGGCCCTCGTAGAAGAACATCGTGTTGTCCGACACCCGGCGCGCCTGGCCGAGGTTGTGCGTGACGACAATGAGCGTCAGCGCCGGGGTGAGCGTGCGCATCAGCTGCTCGACCGACTCGGTCGAGAGCGGGTCGAGGGCCGACGTCGGCTCGTCGAGCAAGAGGACCTCGGGACCGACGGCGAGGGCGCGCGCGAGGCAGAGCAACTGCTGCTGCCCACCCGAGAGCCGGTAGGGCGACTCGTTGAGCCGGTCCTTGACCGCGTCCCACAGGCCGACCTCGCGCAGGCGAATCTCGGCGACCACGTCGAGCTGCTTGCCCTTGGCGATGCCGTGGGCCTTCACGCCGGCGACCACGTTGTCCTTGATCGACATCGGGAACGGGTTCGGACGCTGGAAGAGCATGCCCACGCGGCGGCGAATCGCGAGCAGGTCCTGGGACGGCGCCCAGATGCTCTGGCCGTCGAGCAGGACGTCGCCCTCGTGGCGGAATCCCGACACCCGGTCGTTCATCCGATTGAGCGTGCGCAGGAACGTCGACTTGCCCGAGCCGGTCGGACCGATGAGCGCGGTGATCGTGCCGCGGGCGAAGGCCATGTTGACCCCGGCGAGGATCGACTTGGTGCCGAAGTGCAGGTTCAGCCCGCTCGTCTCGATGACGTTGGCCGGCCGGTTGGCGTCGGGATCCAGTTCTGTGAGTACCGACGCGATCCGCTTCGGATCAACGTCAGGCCTGACAACTTCTTCCATGAACCCTCACCCTTCGCGCTTTGTCCCGAGCGTAAACACCACAAGTGAACGCCAGGTGAACGAGACGTAATGCCCGGGACATTTCTGGGTAGCCGCGACACGGGAAGCCGGGTCGTGTAGTCGCCTAAAGTTACGGGCGAGACGAGCGATTGAGGGGACATGCGCATTGGAGTCCTGACCGCCGGTGGCGACGCGCCGGGACTGAATGCGGCGATTCGCGCCGTCGGACTGATGGCGCTGCGCGACGGCCACGAGGTGATCGGCATCGCCAACGGCTGGTCCGGCCTCGCCACCCCCTACGCCGGACGCCGGCTCACGACCGACGACTTCCGCGGCATCGTGGGCCTCGGGGGGACGATCCTCGGCACCGCGCGCTACGACCTTGACAATCCCGCCGGGGGCCGCGACACCGTGCTCGAAGCGATCGGCGAGCACCTCGACGCGCTGGTCGCCATCGGCGGCGACGGCACCCAGCGGATCTCGAACTGGCTCGCCGAGCGCGGCGCGCCGGTCGTGGGCGTGCCCAAGACGCTCGACAACGACCTGCTCGGCACCGACTACTGCATCGGCTTTGACACCGCGATCAGCCTGGTGGCCGAGTCGCTCGACCGGCTCTACACGACCGCGGCCTCACACCACCGCGTGATGGTCGTCGAGACCATGGGTCGCGCCACCGGTTGGGTGGCGGCGCTCGGCGGCCTCGCTGGCGGCGCCGACCTCATCGTCATACCGGAATTCCCCATGACGATGGACGACATCGTGGCCCACCTGGTCAAGCGGCGCAGCGCGGGCAACGCCTTCTCCATCGTCGTCGTCGCCGAAGGGGTCAACCTGCGCACGCTCGGCGGCACCGAGCTCGGCGAGCTCTCCACCGAGGGCGTGCGCGGCGTGCGCCTCGCGACGCGCGGAGTCGGCCAGTTCGTGGCGACGCGCATCGACGAGCACGGCGGCTTCGAGGTCCGCACCACGGTCCTCGGTCACCTCCAGCGCGGCGGCAGTCCGACGGCCTACGACCGCATCTGGGCCACGCGCGTCGGCGCGGCGGCCTACGAGGCCGCGATCGCGGGCCAGTTCGGCACGATTCCCCTGGTGCGCGGTGGGCGCATCGAGCTCCAGCCGCTCAGCGTCGTCGCCGAGGGTCAGCGGCGCGTGCCGCGCGAGCTCTACGACCTCTGCGCCGCCTTCTTCTAGTTCGCGGGCGCCAGCTGACCCAGGCGGTAGTGGGTCCGGCACAGCACCTGGTAGTGGACCTCGCCCGCGGCGACGTCGCCGTAGAAGAACTGGTCGCCCGCGCGCGCGACCACGCCGTTCACCACGCGCGCGTTGCAGCGCCCGCGGCGCCCGCACCAGCACGACGACGTGAGCGGCAGCTCGTGGGCCCAGTCGGCGATCGCGAAGAGTCGCGCCGAGCCCGGGAAGATGTTCAAGAGGAAGTCCGAGGAGAGCCCGAAGGCGTGCACGTCGACGTCGTGGTCGTCCACCAGGCGCGCCAGGACGTCCACCTGCTCGGGGCTGGCGAACTGCACCTCGTCGATGACGAGTATCCGCACGCCTCGCTCGAACAATCGCTGCACGGACTCGCTGAGATCGGCGCCGGGGGCCACGGCCTCGGCCTCGGCCTCGATGCCGATCCGACTGGTCACCATCCCGGTCGCGCTGCGGTCCCCGAAGGTCCACAGGGCGACGTCGCTGCGGCCCTGGCGCAACTGCCAGCAGAGCTGCAGGGCCAGGGTGGACTTGCCGGCCGCCATCGTGCCGTAGGTGAAAGTCAGTTCAGCCATCGCTCCCCATTCCGGGCAATCACCCTACAACGCGGGCCGTCACTGGCTTGGGGTGCTCGCTAGATTGGGGCGATGGACTACTCCGTGCGCGCCATCGCCTACATCCGCAACGACCGCAGCGAAGCGCTCGACGACAACTGGGACGACGTACTGAGCACGGTCGAGTTGGCCGCGGACGTTCCCAGCGAGGCGCTGCGCGGCCTCGAGGACTTCTCGCACGTCGAGCTGATCTTCTTCGCGGACTGGGCCGAGGACGTGCCGCCGGCCCCGTGGCACCGCCGTCCTCGGAGCAACCCGAACTGGCCCGACGTCGGCGTCTTCGCCCAGCGCAACAAGGACCGCCCGAACCGGCTGCTCCTGACGACGCTGCCCATCGACAGCCTCGGCGAACGCTCCTTCACCGTGCGCGGCCTCGACGGCATCGACGGCACGCCGGTGCTCGACATCAAGCCGGTGTTCCAGTGGAGCGTCCCGCGCGGCGAGCTCTCGACGCCCACGTGGAGCGACGAGCTCGGCGAGAACTACCGCTAGGGGCCGCGGGGCCAAGCGCCGCGGGACTGAACGTCAGCTGCCGAAGTCCTCGGGCATCTGCAGCGCCACCACTTCGCCGGTCACCGTCGCCTGGAGTCCCGAGAAGAGCGTGGACGCGATGGTCACCTTGCGGCCCTTGATCTCGGTCACGCGACCCCGGATCTCGAGCGCCGGCCCGAGCGGGGTCGCCGCGTTGTAGCGCACGCTGAGCGATCCCGTCACGAAGCGAAACGCCGGCAGGGTGTCCATCTCGCGGCCCTCGGCGCGGTACATGGCCGCGGCGGCCGTTCCGGTGCTGTGACAGTCGATCAGGGACGCGAGCAACCCGCCGTAGACGAAGCCGGGGATCGCCGTATGAAAGGGCGCCGGCGTGAATCGGGTGACACTCTCGTCGCCGTCCCACACCGTCTTGAGCTGATAGCCGTGTTCGTTCAGGCGTCCGCACCCGTAGCAGTGCGACAGGTGCTCGGGGTAGTAGTCCTGGAACGCCCGCATCACGCCTCCGTTGGTTCGAGCGCCGCAGCGCCTGGTGGTTCAACCATTTGACACCGGCTCAGTTCCTCGTGTCGAGCCACGCGTCGAGTCGCTCGCGGGTGGGCGCCGTCGCCGGGCCGAAGGACTCGATCGCGATCGCGGCGGCGGCGTTGGCGCGCCGCGCAGCGGCCCGTGGCTCGAGTCCCGCCGCCAGGGCGGCGAGGAAGACGCCGTTGTGGGCGTCACCGGCCCCGTTGCTGTCAACGACCGTGGTCGCAAAGCCCTCGACGCGCACTACCTCGCCGCCGGTGCCGACCACGCAGCCCGCTGGTCCGTCGTGGGCGACGACGCCGGCGCGCACCCGCCCGAGCAGTTCACGCACCGCCGCCTCGAGGTCGTCGGTCCCGGCGAGCGCGCGGCATTCGTCCGCGCTCGCGAGCAGCCAGTCGGTACGCGTGAGCACAGCGCCAAGCACGCCCGGGTCCGCGTCCGCGAAGCGCGCGCCGGGATCGAAGGCGACGGCCACCGCCTCGGGGATCGACCGCACCCAGGGCGCGATGACGCGCGCCAGCTCCGGGTGGGCGAGGTTGTAGCCCGAGAGGTAGAGCAGGTCGCCCGGCCCGACGCCGAGGCTGTTCAGTGAGGCGGTATTGAGCCCGAGCTCGGCCCCGGGGGCGGTGATGAACGTCCGCTCGCCGTCGTCTTCGACGAGCACGACGCACACGCCGAGGTCGTCGTCGCCCTCGCTCGCCTCGAAGCCGATCCCCTCGGCCGCGAGGCTCGCGCGGGCGAGGTCGGCGAAGGGTCCGCGGCCGAGCCGGCCGCCGTAGTGGGCGTCAAGGCCCTGGCGCCGGGCGGCGGCGAGGACGTTGAAGCCCCCACCGGTGGACAACGACGACCGCGAGCTGCGCACGTCGCCCCCGCGCTCGGGCAGTCCCGCGACCCGCAGCGTCAGGTCGACGAGCACGCTATCGAGGACGACGAGTCGCACGGCTAGTCGTGCTCGGCCAGGAACGCGCCAACCACCTCGCGGTAGCGTTCGGGCTCTTCGACGAAGGGCATGTGGCTCGAATGCTCGAAGATGGTCCAGCGCGCGTTCTCGACGCGGTCGGCGAAGGGCTGGACCGTGGCCGGGGTCGCTTCGTCGTAGCGTCCCGAGATGAGCAGCGTCGGCGCGGCGATCAACGACAGTCGATCCACGATCGACCACGAGCGCAGGGTGCCGATGCAGTAGAACTCGTTGGGCCCGTTCATCGTGTGATACACGGTGGGGTCCTCGTTGAGCTGGGCCTCGGTGGCGAGGACCTCGGGCGGGTTGGGGACCACGCGACAGACGTGCCGGTCGTAGAACGCCTGGGTGGCCGCGAGGTACGCCGGGTCCTGGGTCGTGCCCGCGGCCTCGTGCGAGTCGAGCGCGTCGCGCACGTCAGCGGGCAGGTCGCGGCGCAGGCGCGTCGCTTCGGCGACCCACAGGTCCATCGACGCGGGCGAGTTGCTGATCACGAGCGCCGCCAGTCCGGCGGGACGCGTGACGGCGTACTCGGCGGCGAGCATGCCACCCCAGGACTGGCCGAGCACGTGGAACCGCTCCAGGCCGAGGGCGTCGACCAGATTGGCGAGTTCCTCGAGGAAGAGCTCCACGGTCCAGAACTCGCCGCCGCGATCACGCAAGTGCGTCGAGTTGCCACAACCCAACTGGTCGTAGTGGATGACGGGCCGACCCGTCGAGGCCAGGTTGGCGATCTGTAAGAGGTAGTTGTGCGCGGCGCCGGGCCCGCCGTGGAGCACGACGAGGGGCGTCACGCCCGTGTCGAGGTCGCCGGTCACTCGGTACCAGGTCTCGTAGGGCCTGAAGGCGACGGTGCCGGTGCGTGACGGTTCCAGGATCATGGGGCGACCTTACTCAAGTGTCCCGGCGAGCCCGATCGTCCGCGCCGCCGATTTTTAGCCAGTCATTATGTTGTGGCGTCGTTGGCCCAAATGCCCGTTGGTAGCGTTGCAGTGCACGTTTTCGTTGCTCGACGACACGAGGCACCGCTCAACCATGGCACGACGAACTCCCCTCCACGCCCGACCCCGCGAAGGCTTTCGAGCCAGCAGCGGACGAGACCCGCGTGGTCGGTCGCGTACCTCGGGCGTCGAGGGCAATACCCGGCTGACGAGCTCGCTCGGCGCACTCTTGCTCATCCTGCTCTTCATCGAGGGCGTCACGGTGATCAGCATCGGTTCGCTCCTCACACCGCACATCGTCATCGGGGTCCTCTTGATCCCGCCGGTCCTGCTCAAGATCGGCTCGACGTCGTGGCGGATGGTCAAGTACTACGCCGGTAGTCGCGAATACCGCCATAAGGGACCGCCCGCCCCGATCCTGCGGCTCCTCGGACCGATCATCGTCGTACTCACGGTCATCCTGCTCGTCTCGGGCGTGGGGCTCGTGGTCGGTGCGCCCGTCTCGTGGCGCGCCCAACTCTTCACGATCCACCGGGCCTCGTTCGTGCTGTGGTTCGGCGCCATGACGATCCACGTCCTCGGCCACCTCGTCGAGACCGCCAAGTTCGCGCCGCGCGACGTGTTCCCCTATACGCGCCGCCAGGTGAAGGGCGCCTCGGCACGGCAGTGGACGCTCGCGGTCGCCCTCGGACTCGGCGTGATCGCCGCGATCGCCGTGCTGCCCTACGCCGCGAGCTGGCGCACGGGCCTGCTCGGCTGAGCTACTGGCGCGCCAGCGGCACCGACCCGCCCGGATCGACCGAGACGACCCGCGCGCTCGCCTCGCGCTCGATGAGGTGTCGCGCCACGTCGTCGGGCGTGCCCGCGAGCAGCGGGAACGTGCCGAAGTGGATCGGCGTGAACCGTGAGACGCCGAGCAACATCACCGCGTAGGCCGCTTCACGCGGACCCATGTTGTAGTGGCCGTCGATCGGCATGAGGGCGATCTCGGGCGCGTAGAGCTCGCGGATGAGCGCCATGTCCCCGAAGACGTTCGTGTCGCCCGAGACGTACACCGGTCCCCCATCGCCTTCGGGCAGGTGGGCGATGAACCCGACGGGGTTGCCGCCGTAGATGTTCGCGAGGCCCTCGCCCGCCGCGACGCCACAGGAGTGGTCGGCCGTCACCATCGTCAGGCCGATGTCGGCGACGCGCACGGTGCCGCCCTTGTTCATCTCGACGATGTTGGCGAGGCCCTGGGTCGCGAAGTAGGCGGCCATCTCGGGCACGCAGACGACGGTGGCGCCCGTCCGTAGCGCCAGGGGGATCACCGAACCCATGTGGTCGAAGTGACCGTGGGTCACGGCGATGACGTCGACCGGTCCCAGTTCGTCGATCGACAGCGGGCTCTTGGGGTTCTCGAGCCACGGGTCGAAGATCACACGGGTGCCCGTCGAGGTCACCAGCAGCACCGTCGCGTGGCCCAGCCACGTCAGGGTCCCCGGCTCGCCGACCTGTTGCGCGCCGACCAATTCCTCACTCAATGTGTCCATCTCGGGCCTCCACCTCGGTCGCTGTTCTCACGATAGGGCGGCGTGACCGGGGGTGTCGCACACCGGCCTACAGTGGCCACCAGAGGAGGTCACGGTGCTTATAGTCACGACGAACGACCTGCCCGGTTACCGGATCACCAAGGTGATCGGCGAGGTGAACGGGCTCACGGTGCGGACCCGCAACGTCGGTGCCCAGCTCGGTGCGGCCCTGAAGGCCATCGGCGGCGGCGAGCTGCGCGGACTCACCCAGCAGCTCCAGCAGTCCCGCGGGGAGGCGCTGGACCGCATGACCGAGGCCGCCCAGGCCCTCGGCGCCAACGCGGTGGTCGCCATGCGCTACGACTCGAACGAGTTAGCCAACACCTACCAGGAGATCCTCGCCTACGGCACGGCGGTGGTCGTCGAACCAATCGACTGACATGATCCCGATCCTCTCCAGCGCGGCGATGCGGCGGGCCGACGCGCGCGCCGTGGCGCGCCGGGGTGTCGACGCGCTCGTGCGTGACGCGGGCCTCGCCATCGCGTTGGTCGCGTGTCAGCACCTGCGCTCGCCCTACGGCGCGCGCGTCGCGGTCTTGGTCGGACCCGGGCTGAACGGGGCCGACGGACGCGTCGCCGCAGCGCAGCTGCGCCGGCGCGGCGCCACCGTCACGCTCGTCGAGGTCGCCAACCAGCCCCCGGCGCTGCGCGGCTACGACCTCGTGATCGACGCGGCCTTCGGGCTCGGGTGCACCCGGCCCTACCGGGCGCCCCACGTCCCCCCGACCACCGTCGTGGTCGCGGCCGACCTCCCGTCGGGCGTCGACGCCGACACCGGCGAGGTCCTCGGTCAGCCGATGAAGGCCCACGTGACCGTCGCGCTCGGCGCGCTGAAGCCGGCCCACGTCACCGGGCACGCGGCCGCCTACGCCGGCGAGCTGCGTGTCTTTTCCCTCGGCATCGAGAGCGACGGCGGCGACGGCTTGCTCGAGGCGAGCGACCTCGCCGACTTCGTGCGCTGGAACCAAAGCGACCACAAGTGGCACCACGCCGTGGACGTGATCGCCGGCTCGACGATGATGCCCGGCGCGGCCGACCTCGTCACCCGCGGCGCCCTCGCGGGTGGTGCGTCGATGATCCGGCTCGCGACCAACGGCGAGATCGGCGGGCGCGTCGCCATCGCGAGCGAGGTCGTGCGCACCGACGGTCCCCCCGACCCGCGCAGCCGGGCGGTCGTGGCCGGACCGGGGCTCGGCCGTGACGCGGTGGCGTGGCTCGCGGCGCGACTCGCCGACGTGCGGGTACCCGTCGTGCTCGACGCCGACGGCCTCGACGACGTGGTGCTCGGCGCACGCCGCGCCGGGCCCTGGGTGCTGACGCCCCACGACGGCGAGTACGAACGGCTCGTCGGGTCGAGTCCGTCGGCCGACCGGCTCGACGCCGCGCGCACCCTCGCGCGCTCGAGTGGCTGCGTGGTGCTGTTAAAGGGACCCACGACCGTCGTCGCCAGCCCCGACGGCCACGTGCGCGTCATTCAGTCCGGCACCAGCGCGCTCGCGACGGCGGGCACCGGCGACGTGCTCGCGGGTCTCGTGGGCGCGACGATCGCGCGCGGCCACGACCCCTTTGACGCGGCCGCCCTCGCCGCGTTCACCCACGGCGCGGCGGGCTCTCGCCTCTCGCGCTACGCGAGGTCCTCGGACCTGCCCGACGCGATCAGCGAGGTGCTCGGCGCCTAGCGCTATTCGGTGGGCACGAGGTGGAAGTCGCGGCTGTGCTTGCGGATCTCGCGCCGGGCGATGGTCATCTTGTGGACCTCGTCGGGACCGTCGGCGATGCGCAGCGTGCGAATGCCGGCGTAGAGGTGCGCGAGCGGGGTGAACTGGGTCACGCCCGCGGCGCCGTGCACCTGGATCGCCCGGTCGATGATCTTGAGCGCCATGTTCGGCACGGCCACCTTGATCCCGGAGATCTCGGCCGCGGCACCCTTGTTGCCCACCGTGTCCATGAGGTGCGCGGTGTGCAGCACGTACTGGCGCGCCATGTCGATCTCGATGCGCGCCTCGGCGATCCAGTCCTGGATCAGACCCTTGTGGGCGAGGCTCGTCCCGAAGGTCTTGCGCTCGAGCGAGCGCGTCACCATCAACTCGAGCGCCCGCTCGGCGACGCCGATGGTGCGCATGCAGTGGTGGATCCGACCCGGCCCCAGCCGCGCCTGGGCGATCGCGAAGCCGCCGCCCTCCTCGCCGAGCAGGTAGTCGACGGGCACGCGGACGTTGCGGTAGATGACCTCGGGGTGCCCGCCGCGCTCGTCGTAGCCAAAGACGTGGGGCTCGACGCCGATCTCGACGCCGGGCGCGTCGCGGGGCACGACGATCATCGACTGCTGGCGGTGACGCGGGCCCGACGGGTCGGTCTTGCCCATCACGACGAGCACCTTGCACCGCGGCGAGCGGGCGCCGCTCGAGAACCACTTGCGCCCGTTCAGCACGTACTCGTCGCCGTCGCGCACGATCGACAGACCGATATTCGTCGCGTCCGAGGATGCGACGTCGGGCTCGGTCATCGAGAAGGCGCTGCGGATCTCACCGGCGAGCAGTGGCGCCAGCCACTCGGCCTTCACGCGCTCGGACCCGTAGAGGTTGAGGATCTCCATGTTGCCGGTGTCGGGCGCGTTGCAGTTCATCGCCTCGGAGGCGAACGAGAAACGGCCCAGCTCCTCGGAGATCGGCGCGTAGTCGAGGTTCGACAGCGGCGTCCCGGGACTCTCGGCGTTGAGGTGCGGCAAGAACAGGTTCCACAGTCCGCGCTCGAGTGCCTGGGCCTTGAGCCGGTCGAGGATCGGCGGGTACCCGTCTATCCCGAGCTCGTCGAGCTGGTCGTAGAACGTCTGCTCGTTCGGCTCGATTACGTGCTCGATGAACCGGTGGACGGCCTCTTGTGTCTCGAGACCTCGTTCGGAGAATGCGTACGGCACCGCCACCACCCTTCCTGGATGAACCAACCTCGTCCGTAGGCTAGCCAACGCGCCGCCCCGCTTTAACCGGTTGGTAACCCGAGCAATCCTCAGTACCGGATGGCTCGTCCCGCGACGACCCCGCGACGCACGTCGTCAGCGGCCATGAGCGCCAGCGCGAGCTCGGCGACGTCACCGTCGTCGGGACAGCACGCGCTCAGCCGGTAGAGCAGCTCGGGGCTCTGCGATCGGATCACCGCGTTGCGGATCGCGACGTCGATCTGGTAGCGCCACGACGTGATCTCGGGGCTCTGCGAGCTCGGCAGCAACGACCCGCGGTACAGGTCGAGCGCCGCGTTGAGGTCGCCGCTCGCGAGGGTGCGCAGCACCCGCGCGTGATCGGCGTCGACGCGGCCGGTGAGCCGGTAGGGTCGCGACGCGATCACGTCACCGACCAGCTGGCGCAGGTGCGAGAGTTCCGCTTTCACCGTGGTGGCGCTGATGGGCTGGTCGCCGTAGACGAGCGCCGTCAGCTCGTCGAGCGACAGGCCCTCGTCGTGCATGGCCAGTATCGCGAGCAGCTCGAGCTGACGAGGGCTCACCCGAACCGGCGTGCCGTTCACCGTGACCGACGACGAGCCGAGGAGTCGCAGCACGAGTTCGTTGCGCGGCTCGGGCGAGACCACCACGATCGCCGCCACCGGGTCGCGGGCCAGCTCGTACTCCACGTTTCGCGCGAGCGCGCGCACCATGGTGAGCAGCGACGGGTTGAACTTGCTCCACAGCGACGAGACGTCGATGACCCCGAGCGAGCGACCGTCATCGGGATCGATGATCGGAGCCGAGTAGCAGACCCAGTCGTGGACCATCGGCGCGTAGTGCTCGGCCGAGAAGACCGTCGCCGGACGACCTAGTTCGTGGGCGAGCGCGAGGGCGTTGGTCCCGACCGACCCTTCGCTCCAGCAGCCCCCGAGCGTGAAGTTGACGGCGTCGGCGTTGCGGCGCATCCGCCGGCCCCCCGACAGCCACGTGATGGTCACCGTGTCGTCGGTCAGCGCGGCGACGAGGTCGCCGTCGGCGCTGAGGTCGCGCAGGTCATCGA
>JAJXTB010000047.1:1523-17117 GCA_021784205.1 Actinomycetes bacterium | reverse complement strand
TCTGCCCACCCCGACCCGGCCCCATCTCGAGACGGCGTGACTTCATAAGAGGCTGCCTCCGCTGGATGGCTCATGATTGGTCTGTCCGCCAGATCTCGACCGACTTGACAATCGATAGGAGGATCGGTACCGTCAGCGACCGAGTTGGCGACTGCGATCCGCGGCGGCCGAGACGGCGTCGATCATCGCGGCGCGCACGCCCCGGTTCTCGAGGGCCCGCAGGCCCGCGGCGGTCGTGCCGCCGGGTGAGGTGACCTGGTGTCGGAGGTCCTCGGGCGCGGCCCCGGTCTGCTTCAAGAGCGCCCCCGCGCCCTCGAGGCTGTCCACGACGAGCGTCTCGGCGACGGCGCGGGGCAGCCCCTGGTAGACACCGGCCTCGATGAGGGCTTCGACGATGAGATACAGGTAGGCGGGCATCGGGCCCGAGAGACCGGTCACGGCGTCGATGTTGCGCTCGGTGACACGCACCACGGTGCCCACCGCGCCGAGGATCGACTCGGCCCAGGTCAGGTCGTCGGCGGTGACGTGGGCGCCCCCGGCGATCGCCGAGACCCCCTTGCCGACGAGCACGGGCGTGTTGGGCATGGATCGCACGACCGCAACCGGCTGGACCATGACCGACTCGATGCGCGCCGTGGTCAGCCCGGCCACCACCGAGAGCAGGCGGCGAACGCCGAGCGCACCGATGGAGCGCGCGACCGATTCGGCGTGGTCGGGCTTCACGCAGAGCAGCGCGCCCGTGTGCTCGTCGACGTCGCCCAGTTCGAGGTCGGCGAGGATCGCCACGCCCGGCAGTCTCGCCGTGAGTGACTCGCGCGTCGCGGCCGTGTGGTCGACCACCGCGAGGCGCTCGGGCGCGCACCACGCGGCGCGAAGCAGGCCCTCGGCCAGGGCCGAACCCATCTTGCCGCCACCGACGATCACCAGTTCATAGGACATGGACTCAGGTTACCGATGGACCGGGGCCTCAGCGCCGGCGGCGCCGGTACCAGGGGAAGCCGAGGGTCATCATCGTGGGGTAGAGCTCGTCGACGTAGACCACGACCGCGGCCATGAGTTCGTCCAGCCGCTCGAGGGTCACTTCGGCGAGCGCCAGCACGGTCACGAGGTAGATCGCGGACTCGGGCCCGATCGCCAGGTGCACGCTGCGCAGGTCGGCATTGCGCACCAGCGCGAAGCGATAGAGCGCCTCCTCGCCCGCCTCGGGCGCGGGCACGACCTCGGTCTCGACGTGCACCGAGCGCTGGCGCAGTGAGATCCAGACCGTGATGACGTCCTTCTCCTCGCCGCGCAGGCGCACGAGCCAGTGGTAGTGGCCGGCGGGATCGGCGCCGTCGTGGTGGTCGATCGTGACGGCGTGTCCCTCGGCGACCGCGGCCCGGGCCCATTCGCCCAGCCGCTCGTCGAGGCGGGCGGCGGCGTCGGCGTCGGCGATCGGGAACCGGTCCACTAGCAGTGGACGAGACCCGACGCGGCGAGCGCGTCGGTGAGCGACGCGAGCGATTCGGCGGCCGAACGCCAGGTGTAGCGCTTGGCGAGCAGCACCGCGGCCGTGGACATCGTCGTCGCGTGGTCCTCGTCGAGGACCTGGTCCACCGCGTCGGCCCACGCGCCCGCCGCGCGGCTCGCCACGAGCAGTCCGTTCACGCCGGGCTCGACGAGGTTCGCGAGGCCGCCCACGTCGCTCGCCACGACCGGCGTGCCGCAGGCCGAGGACTCGAGGGCGACCAGCCCGAAGCTCTCGGACCTCGAGGGAACGAGCGTGGCGTCGGCGGCGCGCATCCACGACGAGAGCAGCTGGTGGCTCTGGGGCGCGACGAAGGTGACGTGGTCGATGACCTCGGCGTCGGCGACGCGCTGGTGCAGGTAGGCGAGCGTCGCGCGGCCGTTGGGCCCCGACGGGCCGCCGACGATCGCGAGCGTCGCGTCGCGCCCGCGCAAGCGCGTCTCAATCAGCGTTTCGAGCGCGAGGTCCACGCCCTTCAAGGCCTGGAGCCGGCCGACGTAGAGCAGCAGGGTCCGGTCGGGTTCCAGGCCGAGGGCGCGACGGGCCTGGGGACGGTGACCCGGTGCGAAGAAGGCGTGCTGCACGCCGAGGGGCACGATGTGCACCCGCGACGGCGAGGCGTCGTAGTAGTGCACGAACTGGTCGGCCTCGACCTCGCAGCTCGCGAGCACGGCGTCGGCGCAGGCGACGATCGCCGCCTCCTGGGTCGAGCGAACCTCGGACTCGGCTTCGAAGGCGTCGGCCTTCACGCGCTCGAGGGTGTGGAAGGTCACGACGAGCGGCACGTTCAGCTCGTGCTTCAGCCGGTGGCCCGCCAGGGCGCTCAGCCAGTAGTTGGCGTGGATCGCGTCGGGCGCACCGGTACAGCGAAACGACGCCGACACCCCGTCGGCGAACTCGTCGACGTAGTGCGCGAACTCGTCGCGCCCGAGCGGGGTCGGCGGGCCGGCCGTGACGTGGTGGACGCGGAACCCGGGCTCGACGAGCAGCGAGTCGCGCAGGTGGGGGTTATCGCGGCGCGTGTAGACGTCGACCTCGTGACCCAGGCGCGCGAGCGCGCTCGAGAGCTCGCGCACGTAGACGTTCATACCGCCGCCGTCGCCGGTACCCGGCTGGGCGAGCGGCGACGTGTGGTACGAGAGAACCGCGAGACGGGCCATGAGCGCAGCCTAACGGCGCCCCTGGTCGTGGCCGCCCGATGACGGCACCACGAGCCAGCGCACCCGGCGCTCCTCGACCGGGCCGAAGTCGCGCGAGTCGGTGGAGGCTAGCGGGTTGTCCCCGCGCAGGTCGAGGCGCCGGCCGTCGCGCGCCGCGCAGCGCTTGAGCAGCGGCCGGGTTGGATCGCGCGGGTCGGGCACCACGACCACGTCGCCGACGCGCACGCGGCGCCACCGGCGCACGATGGTGAGACGGTCGCCGTCGAGGAAGGTCGGCTCCATCGAACTGCCCACGACGGTGATCCGGCGCACCACGGTCGTCAACAGCCTGATCACGTGCGAACGATATCCGAGGGAACTGACTAACCTGCCAGGCAGTACCCGTGAAACGCACCCCCGGGGTGCCAGCACTCGAAAGGCTCACCATGTCGATCGTCTCTCGCCTCACCGCACTGCTCGACGCGCGCACCACTGCGCAGTCGGTCTACGCCCACTGCGACCTGCCGTGCGGCGTCTACGATCCCGCCCAGGCGCGCATCGAGGCCCAGTCCGTGAAGGCCACGATGGAGAAGTACAACGCCTCGAGCGACCCCGACTTCAAGGTCCGCGCCACGATCATCAAGGAAGAGCGCTGCGAGCTCGTCAAGCACCACCTGTGGGTGCTGTGGACCGACTACTTCAAGGTCGAGCACCTCAAGCAGTTCCCGAACCTGCACGACCTCTTCTGGATGGCTACCAAGTCCGCCGGCGACGCCAAGAAGACCAACGACGTCGTCGTGGCCGACCGTCTGCTCAGCGAGATCGACGCCATCGCCGAGATCTTCTGGGCGACCAAGAAGTAGGCGCCGACCCCGCGAGGGGCCGTCAGCCCAGTTCGGGGTGCTCCCGGCAGTGGCTCAGGAGCGGGTTCGCGATGAGGTCGGCGTCATCGATCTCGCGCGCGCACACCTGGCACTGTCGGTAGGTGCCGGCGCGGAGCCGTTCGAGGGCGCGATCGACGCGATCGAGGGTCGCTTCAATCGACTGCACGGTCTCGTTGGTGATTTCTGACACGGGGTGAATCTACTCGGCGCGGGCGGCCGGTCCCGCCTCGTCGACCGCCGACCGGGGACGACGGCAACGCCTCGCCGTGCTCGCAACCCGAGTGGGTAGGAAACCTGGCGATACGGCCGCCCGTGATCGGCGCGGCGTCGCGGCCTAGCTGGGACGCATCGTGCCCTCGCGCACGAAGTGCGAGTGCCACGACAGTGCCTCGTCGATCAGATGGGGGGTGTGCTTGCCCGACGTCGCCGCGCTCGCGCGGTCGAAGTAGTCCTGGAGCATGGGCCGGTAGTCGGGGTGCGCGCACCGGTCGATGATCTTCTGTGCGCGGCGCCGTGGCGCGAGGCCGCGCAGGTCGGCGACGCCCTGCTCGGTGATGATGACGTGCACGTCGTGCTCGGTGTGGTCGACGTGGCTCACCATCGGCACGATGGACGAGATCGCGCCGCCCTTGGCCGTCGAGGGGGTGAGGAACATCGCGATGTAGGCGTTTCGCGCGAAGTCGCCCGAGCCGCCGATGCCGTTCATGATGCTCGTGCCCATGACGTGGGTCGAATTGATGTTGCCGTAGATGTCGGCCTCGATGGCGCCGTTCATCGCTAGGCAGCCCAGTCGGCGAATCACCTCGGGGTGGTTGCTGATCTCCTGAGGTCGCAACACGATCCGCTGGCGGTAGTCGGCGATGTTGGCGTGCAGGTCGGCCGCGCCCTCCTCGCTCAGCGAGAAGGCGGTCGCCGAGATCGAGTCCATCGTGCCCGACTGCAAGAGGGCGAGCATGCCGTCCTGGATCACTTCTGTGTACGCGGTGAGCGGTCGGAACGGTCCCCCGTCGAGCCCGCGCAACACCGCGTTGGCAATGTTGCCGACGCCGGACTGCAGTGGCAGGAGCCCGGCCGGGAGGCGGTCGTGCTTGACCTCGTAGGCGAGGAACTCGAGGAGGTGTTGGGCGATCTGCTGGGAGGTCTCGTCGACCGGCTTGAAGGCGGTATTGCGATCGGGCGCGTTGGTCTCGACCACGGCGACGATCTTCTCGGGCGGGCAGCGCAGGTAGGGCACGCCGATGCGGTCCGAGGCCGAGACGATCTGGATCGGCTTGCGGTACGGCGGCAGCGCTGTCCCGTAGTAGACGTCGTGCATCCCCTCGAAGGCGGCGGGCTGCCAGGCGTTCACTTCGAGGATGACCCGGTCGGCCTGGTCGATCCACGTCTTGTTGTTGCCGACCGACGAGGACGGGATCAGGTCACCGTCGGCGGTGACGCCAGCGACTTCGACGACGGCCACGTCGAGGTGCCCAAAGGCGCCCTCCCACACCATCTGCGCGACGTGCGAGAGGTGCAGGTCCAGGTAGTCGACGAGCCCGGCGTTGATCTTGGCCCGGCTCACGGGGTCCGACTGATAGGGCATCCGCAGGTCGATGGCGTCAACGGCCGCGAGGGCCCCGTCGAGCTCGGGTGCGGTCGACGCGCCCGTCCAGACGCTCACTGCAAAGCGATCGCCGCGTGCGGCAGCCGCTTCGACGTGGCGCACCAATGCTCCGGGAACTTCCTTGGGATAGCCGGCGCCCGTGAAGCCGCTCATGCCCACGTTGTCACCGGGGCGAATGAACTCGGCTGCCTCGTCGGGGGTCATTACCCGGCGCGCGATTGCAGCATTCTGGATTCGAGACGGTTCCGCTGGGGTCACTCGGAGAGCCTAACGCTGCGTGCGAACACCACTTTTCAACGCTCTAGCCGACGATGGGCGTGCGAAACGCAAAGAATCCTCTTAATTATCAAAGCCCGATTAGGGATTGCGGCTCTATATGGTTGGCCCCAGCGGGGCGTGCTTGGGTCGCTAGACCAGTGGCCGGCGGCGGTGCCGCAAAGGGGGACGACATGGCGGTGACGCACGACGATGCGAAGGTGTTCATGGACCTTGTGCGCTGGAGCAGCGAGATCGGGCTGAATTCGGCCATGTCCGATATCTTCGCCGAGGGCTTCAACGCCTCGACCGACACGGCCAGCGCCGATACGGCTCGCACCGTTCTCATGTTCGGCGAAACGGCCGGCGCACTCGTCAAGCACGGCGTGCTGGCGTGGGAGCTGTTGAGTGACCTGTATTGGATCGAGGGCATGTGGGACAAGGTTGGCGCGTACGCCCAAACGCTGCGCAGTCAACTCGGTGAACCGCGCCTCTACGAGCACTTCGAAATGCTGGCCAATCGCGCGGTCGCCTGAGTCAGGTCAGGTCCGCGCGCGAAGTCGCGTGGGAATGAGGTGGCCAACGACAACGGTGTCCATCAAATGGAGTTACGGCGAGGTCGCCGCTGTCGAGTGATGGTGGCGTGAGGTGCGATCGATGAGTCAGGTGCGCGAGGAATTGCACTCGTCCAAGACGGCCATGGCGAACGTCTTCGCCAATCCCGCCCTGCGTCGCATTTTCCTCGCCTTCGGCGTCTCGCTCATCGGGGACGGCGTCTTCTCGCTCAGCGCCGTGGTCTTCGTCTATCGCAGCGGCGGGGCGACGGCCGTGGGCGTGCTCGCGGTCGTGCGCTACGTCGCCATCGCGTCGGTGGCGCCGTTCACCTCGACCCTGGCCGACCAGTACGACCGACGACTCATCATGGTGGCGTCGGACCTCGTCCGACTCGTGCTCGTGGCGATCGCGGCCACGCTCGTCGCCCTGCACGGCTCGAAGTGGTACATCTATGCGCTGATCGTGCTCGTGGGACTCGCGGGGACCGCGTTTCGCCCCTCCCAGGCCTCGATCCTGCCGATGCTCGCGAAGAATAATGACGAGATCGCGGGGGCCAACGTGGTCTCGAGCACGATCGAGAGCGTCGGCTTCTTCGCCGGACCGGCTCTCGCCGGTTTCTTACTCGCGTTCACGAACGTGTCCACCGCGTTCATCTTCGATGCGGCAACCTTCGTGTGGTCGGCGATCGTCGTCTTCTCGATCCACGGCCCGTCAGACGCTGAGCGTTCGCCCGAGGTCATCGCCCTGCTCGCGAAGGCGCCCGACGCCGACGAGTCGCACGCCCAGAGCTTCCTCGGCCGGGCCATCCAGGGCTTTCGCCTTATCGGCAACGACCGCAATGTGCTGACCCTCGTCGTGCTCTACGTCCTGCAGTGCGTCGTCGCGGGCGCATCGGCCGTGTTCACCGTCGCGATCGCTTTGAAGATGCTCCACATCGGCAGCTCGGGACTCAGCCTCATGGAGTCACTCCTCGGCATCGGCGGCCTCGTCGGGGGCTTCCTCGCGCTCATGCTGATGGAGCGGGCGCAGCTCGCGACGGACTTCGCCCTGGGTGTCATCGTGTGGGCCGCTCCCCTGGTCATCATCGCGGTGATGCCAACCCTCGGGGCGGCGTTGCTGTCCATGTGGCTGATCGGGGCGGCGAATTCGGTGGTGGACGTGAACGCCATCACAATCCTCCAGCACATTGTGCCCAACGACAAGCTCGGACGGGTGCTCGGCGCCCTCGAGGGCGGCGAGGTCGCGGGGATGGCCCTCGGATCACTGTTGATGACCGTGCTCATCCACTGGACGGGTCTGCGCACCGGACTCGCGCTCATCGGCATCGCGGTCACGCTCGCGGTGTTGCCGGGTCTGCCCACGATGCGACGCATCGACCAAACCGTCTTCGCCGACGGGGTGAAGCACCGACCACCGGCGACTCGGCACCTGCACCACCTGCGCTGGCGTCACTCGCACTAGTGACCGTTCCCGTCGTAGCAGACGGGACACCGGACGAAACGGCGCACCCGACCGTCGCGTCAGGCGCCGCGTTGACGCACGCTCGTTGCGCGACGAGACTGGCGCCGTGCCGTTAACGACGCCCCTACTAGCAACAGGCCGGCTGCGACTGCGGCCGGTGTCCGACGACGACCACGAGGAACTCTTCGCCCTGCACAGCGATCCACTCGTCATGCGCTACTGGGACTCGCCCCGGTGGCGAACGCTCGACCAGGCGTACGCCTTCGTCGAGGCGAGCGAGCAGATCGCTCGGGAGGACACGGGCGTACGGGTCGCGGCCGAGCGCACCAGCGACGGCGCCTTCGTGGGCTGGTGCAGTCTTCGACGGTGGAATCCCCAGTACGCCAGCGCGGCACTCGGCTACTGCTTCACGCGTGACGCCTGGGGCCAGGGCTACGCCACGGAGGCGGCGGGCGAGTTGCTGCGATGGGCCTTTGACCGGCTCGACTTGCGTCGAGTCCAGGCCGAAGTCGACACGCGCAACGCGGCGTCGGCCCGCGTGCTCGAAAAGCTGGGATTCGTTCGCGAGGGAACCTTGCGCGAGGACTGCGTCGTCGACGGCGACGTGTCGGACACCTGGGTCTTCGGATTGCTGCGTCGCGAGTGGCACGCACACCCGGCGGTACGCCCGAGCTGACCCGCCCGTGCGGCGGGTGACGTCGCCCACGCGTAGACGGGCGCCGCCGGAGGTGACGTCGCGAAGGCAGAATGGCTCGGTGGAAACTCCAACGAGCGTCAGTGGTTACGAGATCTCGACCGACAAGGAGCGACTGGATATCGATACGGTCTTCCACTTTCTTTCTGACGAGTCGTACTGGGCAACCGGGATTCCCAGGGACGTCGTCGCGCGTTCGATCGAGAACTCACTGTGCTTCGGCGTCTATCAGGGCACGACCCAGGTCGGCTTCGCGCGCATCGTCACGGATAAAGCGACGTTCGCCCTCCTCGCTGACGTATTCATCGTCGAAGCGCATCGGGGCAAGGGACTATCGAAGTGGCTGATGCGCGAGGTCATGGCGCACCCCGACCTCCAAGGACTGCGCCGTCTCTTGTTGCTCACCTCGGACGCCCACTCGCTCTACGCGCAGTTTGGCTTCAGCGCAATCGACAACGCATGGCGATTCATGGAAGTCCTGCATCCTGACGTTTACAAGCGGAACTAATCCACGTCCCGAACGAGAAGACGTTCCTCTGGTGATCCATGGCATCCCCGGTTACCGAGGGGTCGAGCCGGACTGACAATGCACTGGGTCTCGCCCCGCGGGCGTCGGCGAGGGCGACAGAAACGTCACGGAGCGACCACCACTTCACCGTGACACTACCGATGCCTTCGCAGGTTGCGCGAGGAACAATTTGGGCCAACGCACCTGCGCTGACTTGGAACATCGGTGGCGCCGTTCACCTCGAATCGTGAACGCGACGCGGCACTGGCAGTCCCAATCGAGTTCGTTGCGAACAATCGAGCTGAACATCGATACCCACGCCGAGGTGATGTCGTCGCAAACACGGTGCGCGTGCGATTGCCTAACGGGGCCCCCTTGCCACAATCTTGCGTCGCCACCTTGTGGCGATTCGTTCGCTTCGACATGCTGGTTGGGGGCAGGCATGACCGATGCGTCGCCGTCGATCGCGACGACGAGGAAGCATTCGGTGCCGAGGGCGCTGCTGTCGGTAACGACGACGTGAGAATGTCGTGGAATGGTAAGGACTGAAGCATGGCTACCGAAAACAAACGGATCGAAACTTCTCGCAGAATCGACGCACCTGCCGCCGTCATCTTCAAAATCTTGGCGGATCCCCGACGCCACAAGGATTTCGACGGATCCGACATGCTCCGGGGAGCCGTCGACGACCTTCCCGTCTCGCGCGTGGGTGACACCTTCACTATGAAGATGCATCGTCTTGGCGACGATTACCTCATGATCAACCATGTGGTGGCGTTTGAGCCAGATCGGCGCATCTTTTGGACACCGGCTCCTGGAGACCCTTCTCGGACTGAAGGCAATGATCCCTCCTTAGTCGGTACGCCAGCAGGCTACCGCTGGGGCTACATCCTTATCCCAGACGGTGAACACGCCACCGTAGTCACCGAAGTCTTTGACTATGGCCCGATTCCTGACGAACTTCTTCTTGATGGTGGGGTGTGGATCAACGGAAGTAATTCGGTGCTTGAATCAATGAGGGCCAGTCTTGAAAAGCTCGAGAAGATCTGCACCGAGTAAGGCAATTGCTCGCGTGCAAATATGGTCGGTTCATCCGCCTTCGGCAAACGCCGTTCGCACAGCAGTGCGGCCGCTGTCACAGACCGGCCCGATGGAGCAGAACTCGGAGTCTGTCCTTCTGTCAACACGCGAGGCACTGCAATCGAACTCGGCGCCGCATTACTGGTGGACCCAGAGCGTGACGATCCACGAACTGGGACGCACGAATAACAGGGACCAGTCGATGTCCGACCAGACAGTCGACCGCTCCGCTGCTAACCACGTAGATCGACCCTCGGGGACCCTGACCCAAGCCAATAAGACTCACGCGCAGGATCTCGTCACCGTGCCGTCCGGCGCTACTCGCTGCACCAAACCTGGCTCGCCGACGAAGATCGAGCTGTCGCTGGGGGCTACGACACTGCGGATGACTCGTGCCGCTCGAGCGACGGGTGCGAAGGTTCGACCGTGTAGGCGAAACAACTCTTGACCGCTGGCAACGTAGAGAACGCCCACTGGTGTTACCGCCATGGGACGCGGAGTGACCATCGCGAGAGCCGTGTCCGCGGCGTCGGCTCCAACCACCGCTGCAACGGTCATCGGCAGAATGGATGCCGTTATCGATACGAGGAGAAGCAGCAACAACCTCGAGCCCCGAGCGTTCGGACCCATGGCGGAAACTTAGACCCTTCGTGGTGCAACGTTGTCGGCGTAGTGGCAAGTCAAGTTCCTCGAACCGCTAGATCCGCCTGCGGGTTGCTCGGATCACGACGTCTCGATACCACTTCGGTTTCGGGGCCACGTACCTCGATTTCCAGACTGCCACGTCGTGGTGTTTCCAAGCGGCTTGGCAGATCGAGGACCGATTCGTTCACGGCGGCGAAGCGGTCGTTTTAGAGCCGGTGTTTCGAAACACACTTGCCTCGCCTGCTGCGTGTTTTATAAGCCTTTCGTGCGGCGATTCAGCCACAGAATCGGCGACGAGGTCGCCGCTCCTGGCGTGCCACTACGAATTCACTGGCGATCAGCCTCGGCTAACCTAAGTGGTCCGGGGATCGAGCATTTTCCAATGCAACTCTCCATCCACCGGGCCGCTAGCTCATCGGGAAGAGCAGGGGACTTTTAATCCCAAGGTGCCGGGATCGAGACCCGGGCGGCCCACCAAGAACGTGTGAGGTTCCGGTAGTTCCTTGACAGAACTACACCGGGACATTCTTCACACTGCTTCGACACATCCTTGACACTGTGTCAGGACTTGCTTGACACCCAGATCGGTTCCAACCTTGTCCCAAGTGGACAAAGGGGGCCAGATGCTTTGGGAGTCCCGCGCTATGGAACAGCTGTACGACACAGTCGGTGCGTCCCCTCGGCGAACGAGGTGACGGTCGAGGCCAGGTTTGGTCGGATTCTGACCCACCAATCGACCAGGTCGTCGCCCGTCGACGCTTACGCGGTGATCCGTTTCCGCGAGAAGAGGCCCAAACCCAGAAGCGACAAGATGACGAGCAGGACACCCGGTACAACGAAGAACCAGGTGAACAGGTTGAAGTTGGGAAGGCTGTCGACCTGGGCGTAGTTGTCAACGTTGGCCTTCATGGTCATCACCAGCGGCTCATAGAAGGCGAGACCAGGTGACACCCGAGAAAAGACCGGTGTCATCGTGGGAAAGCTCCCGAGAAGGCCGGCCATGGCGGGGTACTTCTCGCCGAAGTACTGACTCAATTGCGCTGGCGTCATGTGCATCGCCGTCGCGATGCCCGACATCATCGAGTTCGTCTCACCAGCTGCGGCAACGCCTCCGACGGCCACTTGCTTGAGCGGCACGAACGTCTTGTTGTAGTAGTCCACGGTCGTGTTGACGTTGGCGCGCTGCATTATCGGATGAAAACTACTGAGCATTCGCTGTCCCGCGCTGGTCTTCGATGGCATCGATATGGCAAGCGGCAAGACAATGAAGAGAACACCAATGATCAAGATGGGCCAGTAGAACGCTCGACGGGTCATGTTTTCCTCCTCGGTGGTGAAGCAGTGGTCAATCGATGTGGGCGTGTTGACGTCGTGCGTAAATTCACGGCGTCTTCGTCAGTGATCCTGAACTCGTCAGGTCCGTGGGCCACGTCGTTCCAATTACGACCGATGTGGGCAACCGACTTCGATCGCGATGACGGGCCTCGACGATGGGTCTGAGCGGTCAAGGCCTGTCCTTGACTGGCATCTGCACGGTCGCAGCGCTCGCGCGAGCATCCACGCCTTGAAGTTACGGCGTGTCGAATCAGACCTCAAATTGATTCTTCATCGCTACGAAATAGAAATCATTAATGGATAACTCACCACTGGGGGCGTGGTCCGTCGAGATTCGCAAGAACGCCACAGGCAGCAACGCCGCCGGTGAGGCCCTTGCCCGCTGTCGGGCGGCACATCGTCGTGTTTGACATCGCGTCGTGCGTTGCGTCGCTGCTCGCTGCCGAGTCCCGGGCGCCGTCGAATGACGGCCATGATCGTCCTCGTCGAGATTCAGCGGTCGGCTGAACCTTCCTCGGGCGCCGTTCGCGCCGCGATGCCCAGTGCGCTGCGCAGCTCGGGTGAATCCCAAATGCGATCCATCGTGCCCTCGAAGCGGATCCGGCCCTTTTCGAGCAAGTAGCCGCGCGAGGAGTGAGCCCGGGCAAAGGTGGCGCTCTGCTCGGCCAGCAGGATGCTCAAGTTCTCGCGCGCCAAGAGGTCGATCCACTCCCCCAGCTCGTCGACCACGGCGGGTGCCAGACCCTCGGTGGGTTCGTCGAGGAGCAACATCTCCGGGTTGGTGATGAGGGCACGGCCGATCTTGAGCATCTGTTGCTCGCCACCCGACAGGTGGCCCGCCGTGCGCCGGCTGATTTGCTCGAGCTTGGGGAAGAGCCCGTAGATACGCTCGACGTTCCAGGCACCGGTGCGACGCGGACACGAGCGCCGCGCGACTTCGAGGTTCTCGGCCACGCTCAGGCTGGAAAAGACGCGGCGGCCGCTAGGCAGGAACGCCAGTCCCGATCGAGCCGCCCGAAACGTGGGCGCACCCGTGAGTTCGACGCCGTCGATCTGGACTGATCCCGATCGGGGGCGTACCAGCCCGACGATGCTGCGCATCAGCGTGGTCTTGCCCGCACCGTTACGGCCGAGCAGCGCCACCACCTCGCCCGGCTCGACGGTGAGTGACACCCCCTGAAGGATGTGGCTCGCCCCGTAGTAACTGTGGACGTCGCGGACCTCGAGCCTCATGCGATCTCCTCGGTGCGGTCGGCCGAGCGGCCGAGGTAGATGGACATCACCTCGGGATGTGCGCGCACCGCCTCGGGCGTACCCTCGGCGATGACCTGACCCTGGTGCAAGACAGTGACGTGATCCGAGATTCCGAACACCACGTCCATGTCGTGCTCCGAGAGCAGGACGGTGATGCCGCGGCTACGCGCCTCGCTCGCGACGAGTTGGGCGATGACCGCGGTCTCGGCCGGCGACATGCCGGCGGTGGGCTCGTCGAGCAACAGGACGCGCGGCGAGATGGCGAGGGCCATGGCGATCTCCAAGGCGCGCTGGTCGCCGTGCGAGAGCGTGCCCGCGATAGTCGTCGCCTGGCTGGCGAGCCCGACCTGCTCGAGGACGACGGTTGCCTGGACGAGAGCGCGCCGGTGATAGCTGCTGAAGACGTCAAGGGTGCGGTGCCGGTGGGCGATGATTCCGAGAGCCACCGACTCGGCGACCGTGAGGCGGGCACAGATGCTCGACAGCTGGAAGACCTGCACCAGGCCCCGGGTCGCGATCACGTGGGGGCGCCGCCCGCCGACGGAGTGGCCGTCGAGTACGATGCGGCCCTTCGTGGGACGCAACGAGCCCGTGATCAACTTGAACAGGGTGCTCTTGCCCGCGCCATTGGGACCGATGACTGCGTGAATGGTTCCGCGTTCGACCGCGAGGTCGACGTTGTTCACGGCCCGGAACCCCCCGAAGTCGCGCACGAGGCCCTGCACGGACAGGATGGTGTCGCTCACGGCCGGCCCCCCGCGTCGTCGGTTGTCGCCGCGGCCGTCGCCGGCACATCGCCGGCCCGCTGGCGGCGCCGCCGCAGCCACGCGCGAAGCGAACCGAGACTGCCGGCGAGACCATCGGGGCGCAGCAGCACGATCGCGAGCAGGACGACGCCGATGACCAGCTGCCAGTCCTGGGTGTACTCAATGAGGTAGTGGTTGGCGAACTCGTAGACGAAGGCCCCGACCACGGGCCCGAAGAAGTTGTACATCCCACCGATCACCGCCATGAAGACCGGCACCCCCGAAGCGGTCCAGTTGAGGATCTCGGGATAGGACGACTGGCTGTAGACGACGAAGAGCGAGCCGGCGAGCGAACAGAAGAACGCCGAGATGACGAAGGCCGCGAGCTCGTGGGCGTAGACGTTGACCCCGAGCGCCTCCACGCGCTCGCGGTTGTCACGGATGGCGCGCAGCACGAGACCGAACGGCGAGTGGACGATCTTCCACAGCACCGCGATCGAAACAGTCACGATCGCCGCGGTGAACAGGAAGCTGGTGTGCAGGTTGAGCAGCCACGTGGGCACCATCGCGCCGAAGACCCCGTTGGTTCCCCCGGTGAAGTTGGTCTGGTTCTCCGCGATGACGTAGGCCAACTGCGACATGGTCAAGGTGAGCAGCGAGAAATAGAGTCGGCGCGTGCGCAGGGCGAGCATGCCGAGCGGAACCGCTGCGGCGGCCCCGAAGAAGGGTGCGAGGATCATCGCCTCAGTGAAGTTGAAGCTGTGGTGCATCCAGCCCAACGCGACGGTGTAGGCACCAACGCCGTAGAAGATGCCCTGGCCGAAGGAGACGAGACCGCCGAAGCCCAGAATGAGGTTGGTGGCCACCGCAAAGAGCGTGAGGCTCACCGCGTACTGCAGCTCCAGCGCGTTGGCCGGGGCGAGCGTGAGGCCGAGCGCCACGATGACGGCGATGAAGGCGATGAGCGCGACGGCCCGGCCGAGCAGCGACACGCGTGACCACCGCCCCGCGGGTGCCGGCACGCCGAGGGTGGCCACCACGGCGGCGTCGCGGGGAGTCGTGCGGGCCATCTCAGCGCTCCGGCGTGCCGAACAGCCCCCAGGGCCGCACGACGAGGACGATGATGACGGCGAAGTACATGAAGGTGGACGCCCACGCCGGGTCGACCAGGGTGCCGACGGTGTCGGCAATGCCGATGATCAAGGCCGCGAACGCCGTCCCGACGACAGAGCCCAGTCCGCCGATGACCACCACCAGCAGCGATGAGACGATGATCGACTGGTCCATCCCGGGCGCGATGGAGATCTGAGGGGTCACGATGGCACCGGCCAGGGCGGCGAGCAGGGCGCCGACCGAGAACACCGCCAGGTGCAGTCGGCGCAGGTTGACACCGCCGGACTGGAGCAACTCGGGGTCGTCCACCGCCGCCCGGATCATCCAGCCCATCGCGCTGTGGCTGAGCAGCAGCCAGAGCACCACGCCCACGAGGACCGCGAGGCCGATGATCACCAGGTCGTAGGTCGGCAGGTACGCGCCCGCCAGGGTGAAGGTACCCGAGACGCCAAGCGGCGCCGACACGTTCCGTGCGCCACTGCCCCAGAGGTGTAGCGCGACGTCGGCGAGGATGTAGAGCACGGCGAAGGTGGCCACCAGCTGGGTGAGGGGCTCTTTACCCACGACGAAGCGCACCACGCCAAGCTGGACGACGGCGCCGAGGACGGCGACCACCAGCGCGGCCAGCACGATGGCCACCCAGAAGCGCAGGCCGCTCGCCGTGCCGGCGAAGGTCGTGACGGCGAAGGCGCCGTACATGTAGAAGGTGCCGTGCGCCAGGTTGATCACGCGCATGGCGCCAAAGACCAGGGTGAGCCCGGCCGCGACAACGAAGAGCGAACTCGCGTCGCTCAGCGTGCCAATGGTCTCAGTTA
>JAJXTB010000047.1:0-1423 GCA_021784205.1 Actinomycetes bacterium | reverse complement strand
GCGCCGTACATGTAGAAGGTGCCGTGCGCCAGGTTGATCACGCGCATGGCGCCAAAGACCAGGGTGAGCCCGGCCGCGACAACGAAGAGCGAACTCGCGTCGCTCAGCGTGCCAATGGTCTCAGTTAGAAATCGGGCCACTGCTTCCTCTCATCGCCCTGTTTACTCAGCCCGACGCCCCGGCGCCACGGGAGATCCCGTGGCGCCGGCGGTCGTCTCGGCGTCGCGTCCGAGTGGACAAACTCCTAGCCGCGAAGGGCCTTGCTCTGGGCGCACGTGAGCATGATGTCCTTGGGCTGGGCCACAAAGACGTTGTCCCACAGGCGCAGGTGGAACTTGGCGCTGGGCTTGGCCGACACCGTTCCCACGTACTCGGGGACGTTGGCCTGGTGGTCGCAGGCGCGCAGGTTCAGCGTGCCGCGGATGGTGGGAACGTTGGCGCCCGACAGTGCCGCGGAGACCTTGGTGCCGTCGAAGGTTCCGGCCTTCTTGACGCCGTAGGCCCAGGTCTGGACCGCGCTGTAGCCCATGATCGCCCACGCCGACGGGTACTGGCCGTACTTAGCCTTGAACGAGTTGATGAACGTCGCCATGCCGGTGCCGTTCATGCCCGTCGAGCCGAGCGCCCAGAAGGGCGCGCGGTCGAAGCCGATCGCGCCGGCCGGCGCGCTCGCACCGAGGGTCTGCAACGGGTAGCGCGAGTACATCGCGATGACCTTGGTGTGCTTGAAGAAGCCATACTGAGCGGCCTGCTTCGAGAACGTCACCAGGTCACCGCCGAACTGCGCGTTGAACACGTACTGGGGGTGAGCGGCGACGAGCGCCGACAGGTACGGGGCGATGTTGGTCGCCTCGAGCGGCGGGAACTGCTGGTTCACCAGCTTGTAGTTCACGTGCAGGTCCTTCAGGGCCTGGATGAAGCCGGCCACCGTGCTCGTGCCAAAGCTGTAGTTCGGCGCGAAGGTCCCGATCGTGATCTGCTTCTTGCCGACCAGGTGCGCCAGGTAGTCCGCCGCCGCACGCGGCTCCATGACCGTGTTGGGCACGACCTGGAAGGCGTAGGGCGTGTAGTCCGTGGTGAGCAGGGCGACGTCGTTCGAAATGTAGAAGAAGATCGGCACCTTGTACTGGGTGACGACCGGCTCTTCCGCTGATGCGACCGAGCTCACGATCGGACCGAACATCGCAACGGCGTGGTCGTTCAAGATGAAGTTGCGCGCGTTGGACGCTCCGGTCGCCGGTGTGGCGGCGTCGTCAGCGCTGACCACCTTGATCTTCTTGCCCAGCAGTCCGCCGTGGGCGTTGATCGAGTTGATGGCAAACTGCACGCCCTGCAAGCCGGTCTGACCGAGTTCGGCGATCGAGCCGCTCAGCGTCGTCGACTCCCCGACGATGACCGTGCCGCCCGAGCTCGCACCCGCCGA
>JAJXTB010000046.1 GCA_021784205.1 Actinomycetes bacterium | reverse complement strand
AGGCCAAGATCGCCAAGGCCAAGGCCGCGATCATCGCCGGACGTCTCTCGGTGAACCCGAACAGCTACCCCGCGAAGTAACCGGCGTCGCGTTTGCGACTTCACAATGAAACCCGGGTTCGAAAGAACCCGGGTTTCTTTGTCATTTTGGACTGATGCGCGCGTGTCTATTGCCACAAAGGTTGAGAGCGACTCGACGCCGTCATGCTCGGCCTTTTCCTACAGGCCCAAGAGTGCGAGCGGGACGACGCCGATTCCGTCGCTGCGACGATAGGCCTCACGACCGGTGGTGATCACGATGCAGTCGAGCAGGTCGTCACCCATCTTCGCCTGTAGCCACGCCAAGTGAGCCACGTCGGCATCGGTCACCGTGTCAGTGAGTTTGGTTTCGATGGCGACACTTCGTTGGTCGCCTCGAGACACGATCAAGTCAACCTCGTGTTCTCCGCTCCACGTACGAAAGTGGGATACGCGTGCCTCCGCGCTCTGTGCGAAGACCCGCACGCTGAGAGCCGTCAGAGATTCGAACAGTGAACCCAAGAACGTCCCGTCGCGTGGGATCGCTGCCCCCCCCTCCCCCTTTAAGAGGCCGTCAGCGTCAATGCCGACCAGCCGTGCAGCAAGGGCGGGGTCGGCCAGGTGATGCTTCGGAGAGCCACTGAGACGACGTAAGTGATTGGCAGATGGCGCCCACGCCGGTATCGAGTCGAGAATCCAGATTCGCTCGAGGGCCTCCCGATAGGCGATGGTCGTGGTCTTGGCGGGTGAGACCTCTTCGCCCGCGGATGACGCCTTCGCGATCTTTTCAAAGGACGTGGACGTCGCCGTCGCCGCTGCATACGCCCGAAGCCACCTGCGAAGAGTGTTGGGGTTTCGAACTTCCACCCCGAGTTCGGGCAAGTCGGTGTCCATGATTCGCTCGAGATAGCCATCGAGCGCCGTCCGCTGTGCCCGAGGCGAGGAGTAACGCATTCCGGGGAAACCTCCGGTGACAATCTCGTCCGTGTAGTCGACAAGTGCGACCTTCGTCGATCCTTTCAGGGGAGGCCGACCTCCCTCGAGCAGCGCCGCCAGTGACACCGTGGGCGTCTCGCTGCCACGTTCGCTGAAGGTGAGTGGCCGCATTCTGACGGGCACAATCCGCGCGGCGCCGGAGTGCGTCGGCGAGGTCGTTGGTGTCGCTGATCCAGTCAAAATGAATCGAGCCGGAGAGTGGTCGTCATCCACGGATCGACGCACCAGGTCCCACGAGGCCGGATAACGCTGCCATTCGTCGATGACAATGGGCGCACGTCCCGTCGTGAGTCGCTCGGGCTGAGCTCGGATGATTTCGAAGACCCCAGGATCGTCGAGCTGAATGATGGAACCACCACGGCGCGTCGCGGTCGAGGTCTTGCCCACTCCCTTGGGCCCCTCGAGACTGACGGCGGGCAAACTCCCGAGAAGGATGTCGAGCTCGACGTCGATCACGCGCGCCTGGTACGCACTCATCGTGTGGGTGTCCCCGCCATCAGCCCTACACTACCATTTCGCGGAGAAATACACAACCATTTCGCACTTCACTAGACTACCATTTCGCTGTCGATTGGTCCGGCGACGGGGCTCTCAACCATCCTGGTCACTGGAGAGAACGTCGGCGTGCGTCATTGGCACATCCATCCGACGAGGGACCTGCACCAATCCAAGAGCCCTCCTTGTCATGGCTACGATAAACGTCCATGCGCTTGGAACTGAGAGGGATCACGAAGCGCTTCGGATCCTTCACCGCGAATGACCGCATCGACCTGACGGTCGAGCCGGGCCAGATCCACTCGCTGCTCGGCGAGAACGGCGCGGGCAAGACCACCCTGATGAACGTCCTGTTCGGGCTACTGCACCCCGACGAGGGCGAGATTCTGATTGATGGTGAGCCGGTGCGATTCGCCAACTCCGGCGACGCCGTGCGCCGCGGCATCGGAATGGTGCACCAGCACTTCATGCTCGTGCCGGTCTTCTCGGTCACCGAAAACGTCGTGCTGGGATTCGAGCCGACTAAGTCGCTCAATCGCGTGGACTACAAGCGCGCCACCGAAGACATAGTGCGCCTCTCCCAGCAGTTCAATCTCCAGGTCGACCCCGACGCCACCGTCGAGAACCTGCCCGTGGGGCTCCAACAGCGCGTGGAGATCTTAAAGGCCCTCTCGCGCGACGCCGAACTCTTGATCCTGGACGAGCCCACCGCGGTCCTGACCCCGCAAGAGACCGACGCCCTGATGGCCATCATGCGCTCGCTCGCCGAAGCCGGCAAATCGATCCTCTTCATCACCCACAAGCTGAAGGAGGTTCGCGCCGTCGCCGACGTCATCACCGTCATCCGCAACGGACGCGTGGTGGGCTCTGCCGAGCCGACCGCCACCGAGGGCGAACTGGCCTCGTTGATGGTGGGCCGTGACGTGGAGCTGACCGTCGAAAAGTCCGCGTTCAACCCCGGCGAGAGCGTCTTTGAGATCCGCGACCTCGTCGTGCGCGACGACCGCGGACTCGTGAAGGTGAACGGCGTCTCCCTCGACGTGCGCGCCGGCGAGATCATGGCGCTGGCCGGCGTGCAGGGCAACGGCCAGACCGAGCTCGTCGAGGCCATCGCCGGCATGCGTCACGTCGAGTCCGGCAGGATCCTCCTCAACGGGCGCGACGTCACCAACAAGACGCCACGCGAGGTTCTCGACGCCGGCCTCGGACACATCCCCGAGGACCGCCAGCGCGACGGCCTCGTGATGTCGATGACCGTAGCGGACAACCTCGTTCTCAACACGCCGCGGCGCGCACCCTTCGCACGGCGCGGCACGCGAAATCTCGCCGCGGTGCGCGACAACGCGCAGAAGCTGGTGCGCGACTTCGACATCCGCACCACGTCGGTGGACGAGCCGGTGGCCTCGCTCTCGGGTGGCAACCAGCAGAAGGTGATCGTCGCGCGCGAGCTCTCCCGGCCTCTCGAGTTCCTCATGGCCTCCCAGCCCACGCGCGGCCTCGACGTCGGCTCGATCGAATACGTGCACCGCCAGATGGTTAATCACCGCAACCAGGGCAACGCCGCCCTCATCGTCTCTTCCGAACTCGACGAGGTGCTCGCGCTGGGTGATCGCATTGCGGTCATGTTCGACGGACGCATCAGCGGCATCGTCGATCCCACCACCAGCCGCGAGGCCATCGGCCTCTTGATGGCCGGCACCACCGGAGAGACCGATGAGTGAGGTCACCGCCGAGCCGACCCCGACGGCCGCAGCGAGCGGGCCGAGCGCGCCCGATAGTCGTCGTTGGCGCCTCAACAGCCGCAGCCCGATCATGATCACCTTCTACGCGCTGGTCCTGGGGCTGGTCGTCGGTGCCCTCGTGATCATCACCACGACCCCCGCGGTGCTCGACGCCTGGCGCGGGATCTTTCATAGCGGCGGCGGTATCTTCCACGCCCTCAAGGTCACATGGGACAACGTCGGCGCGGCCTATCGCGCGATGTTCAACGGCGCGGTGGTGAACCCGGTCAGCCTGTGGCACTCGGTAACGACCGGCCAGAGCTGGGAGACGACGCTGACCCCGCTCTCCGAGACGCTGACCTACGCCACGCCACTCATCATCACGAGCCTCGGGGTGGGCATCGCCTTCCAGACGGGTCTGTTCAACATCGGCGCCAACGGCCAGGCGGTCCTGGGCGGCGTGGCCGGGGCGATGTTCGGCTCGATGGTGCACATGCCGATGTTCTTTCACCTGCCCCTCACGCTGCTCTGCGGGTTCGCCGGCGGGGCGATCGCCGGGCTGGTGCCCGGCATCTTGAAGGCCTACACCGGGGCCCACGAGGTGATCGTGACGATCATGTTCAACTACGTGATCTACGCCTTCCTCCTGTTCTCGGTGCTGTCTACGCCGTTCCAGCTGCCCGGCCAGCAGAACGACATCTCGCGCACCATCGATCCCTCGGCCCAGCTCCACCCGCTCTTTGGCGTGGCGTCGGGCCTGCGCGTGAACTACGGCGTCGTGGTAGCCGCCCTCGTGGTGGCCTTCGCGTGGTGGTTCCTCGAACGCTCCTCGATGGGCTTTGACTTTCGCGTGACCGGAGCGAACCCGGCCGCGGCGAAGGCCTCGGGTATCAACGCCAAAGCCGTGATCATCCTGGTCTTCGTGATCTCGGGCGGCCTGTCGGGTCTCGCGGGCATCGTCCAGGCCGCCTCGACGACCCACTACATCGACGGCGGATTCCTGATTGGTAGCGCAGGAATCGGCTTCACCGCGATCACCGTGGCGCTGCTCGGGCGAAACAAGCCCGGCGGCATCGTGTGGGCGTCGTTGCTCTTCGCCGCGCTCGGCGTGGGCGGACGCGCGATGCAGGGTGCCACCGGCATCCCCCTCGACCTAGCCTCGGTGATCCAATCGGCCATCGTCTTGTTCGTGGCAACGCCGGTGCTGGTGAAGGAGATCTTCCGCCTCAAGTCGGCGCCGGTCGCCAAGTTGGAACTCGCCACGAAGGGATGGGGCGCATGAGCGTGATCGAGAGCGCCGCGGCCGTCGTGTCGAACCGCCGGGTGCGGGTGATCGCCATCATGATGGGCGTCCTCGGAGTGTTCTCCCTCTTCGTCTTCGCCGTCGGCAGCCCGTCGAACGCGCACTCCTCGTTCCTCTTCAACCCGGTAAACCTGAGCGAGTCGGCGCCTTGGCACGTGGGGGCGCTGAGTCTCAATTCGCGCCTGGCCGACCTCGTTCTCGCTCTGGTCATGATCGGCCTCGCCGTCGAGACCTACGTGCGTCGTCCCGCGCGCGGGGTCATGGTGCGTTTCGGCGGCGTCGCGGTCCTCTTCCTTCTCTCCCTGTTGATCTGGGCCGCGCGCACACCGGGGCCCTCGCCGGTCTCGTTCGTGAACTTGACGGCGCTACTCATCGGCAGCTCCGAAGTCACGATGGTGCTCGTCTTCGGATCGCTGTCGGGCGTGATGTGCGAGCGCTCGGGCGTCGTCAATATCGCGATCGAGGGCCAGTTCATCGGCGGGGCTTTCGTGGGCTCGATGCTCGCCTCGACGACGCACAACTTCTTCTATGCCGCGATCGGTGGCGCGGCGATCGGCGCGGCGATCGGCTGGATTCTCGCGTTCTTCGCGCTGCGCTACCTCTCGGACCAGATCATCGTCGGCGTGGTGCTGGTCACCATGCTCGGCAGCCTCTCGTCCTATCTCAACCTGCAGGTCTTCACACCGTTCCCTCAGTACAACACGGGCAACCTCGCGCCCAACCTGGCGATCCCCCTGCTCTCGAAGATCCCGGTGCTGGGTCCGGTCCTGTTCAACCAGTCGGGCTTCTTCTACCTGATGCTCGTTCTCATCGGGGTGATCAGCTTCGCCCTCTTCAAGACCCGCTACGGCCTGCACGTGCGCGCGGTGGGCGAGCACCCGCGCGCCGCGGCGACGGTGGGCATCGACGTGGTGCGCGTGCGCTACATCAACGTCGTCCTCGGCGGGGCGATCGCGGGCATCGGCGGCGTTGCCTTCATGGCCTCGCAGGGCCAGTTCCAGCCCAACTACACCTCGGGGTTGGGTTACATCGCCCTGGCCGCAATGATCTTCGGACGCTGGCGCCCCTCGGGCGCGGTGGTGGCCTCGGTGATCTTCGGCCTGTCGGTCTACCTCTCCTACACCCTCACCTCGTACCAGGTGCCAGTCTCGCTCTACATCCTCCAGATGTTCCCCTACCTCATCACCATCGCGGTGGTCGCAGGTCTGATCGGTCGGGTGCGCGCCCCGGCGGCCGACGGGGTCGCCTACCAGCACGACTAGACGTCCGCACCGAGCCCTCCGACGACGATCGCGGCCGCGGCCATGGCGTTGACCAGCGCGATCTCGACGTCCTCGCCGGCGAGACGCGCGCCCAGGTATGTCCCGGTCGCCGCGTCGCCGGCGCCGGTTGTATCGAGCACCTCTCTCGCGAGCGACGGCGCCGTCGAGGTCAGCTCACCGCGGCGAACGAGCGCGCCCTTCGCGCCGCGCGTCACGAGGACCTCTCTCGCCAGTTCGCCGAGGGCGAGGAGAGCCTGGTCGATCCCTCGCGCGCCCAAGACAGTCGCCTCCTCCTCGTTGGCGAAGAGGTAGTCGACGCCCTCGACCAGGGAAGCGAAGAGGGCCGGACCAACCGCTCGAAGGGGCCCCACGCTGCACACGTCGACCGAGGTGCTCGCACCACACTCGCGCGCGAAGGACAGCGCGGACACGGACAGCTCGCGCGTGGCCGCGTCGAGCAGGCTATATCCCGAGACGTGCAGGTGCTGTACGGTCGCGAGCGCCGTCTCGACGAAGGAGCCGGTGAGTAGCGAGTTGGCCCCCCGATCGGTGTACATGGATCGCTGGCCGTCACCACCGACCAGGGCGACGACGACTCCGGTGGCTGCGTCCACCTCCTCGAGGCGGGCGTGCACACCGGCCTCGGCGAGGTACCCGCGCCAGAGTGCGCCGGCTCCGTCGCGGCCGACCGCGCCGAGATAGGTGACGTCGTGACCCGTACGCGCGAGGGCGATCGCGAGGTTGGCGCCTGATCCCCCGCGCCCCACTCGCACGCGACTCGGCGTGTCGCTCGTCGCCGAGAGCGGGGCGACCGGCACCACGACCACGTCGAGCATCACGTCGCCGAGGACGGCGACGTTCACGTGAGGGCCAGTCGGACCGCGACCTCCCCGGCGAGGCTGGCGTTGTCCACCACGAGGTCGCGGTTGGCCGCCACGCTCGCACCGGCGCTATAGCGCGCGAACTCGGCTAAGAGGACCGGCGTGACGTCCTTGCCGTGCGCGCCGACCTCCTCGGCGTGGGCGAAGGCGGCCGCGAGCGCCGCCTCGTGCAAGTCCGCGTCGAGCTCGGAGGCCACCGAGATGGGATTGGCCAGCAGCATCGCCGTCGAGGCCACGGCGCGGTGCGCGGCGAAGGCGCGCGCGGCCTCTTCGGGCGTCGCGACGCTCCAGTCGACGCCAAAGCCCGAGTCCGCGAGATAGAAGCCGGGAAAACGCGTAGTGCGGTATCCGGCGACGGCGACGCCGAGCGAGTCGAGGCGCTCGAGCGTCGCGCCAATGTCGAGGATCGACTTGACCCCCGAGGCCACCACCAGGGCCGACGTGCGCGAGAGCGCCGTCAGGTCGGCCGACTCGTCGTAGGTCGCCGCCGCCCCGCGGTGCACGCCACCGAGACCGCCCGTCGCCATCACGGCCACGCCCGCGGCGCTCGCCCCGGCGAGCGTGCCGGCCACGGTAGTGGCCCCGTCGAGGCCGCGCGCCAGTGCCAGTCCCAGGTCGCGCGAGGAGAGCTTGGCGACGTGGCGCGTCGGGTCCGCGAGGTCGGAGAGCTCGGCGAGGGTGAGGCCGACGACGACGCGCCCGCCGAGCACTCCCACGGTCGCGGGCACGGCGCCGGCGTCGCGCACCGCGTTCTCGCAGTCGCGTGCGACGTCAAGGTTCGTCGGAGCCGGCAGACCGTGCACCACGATGGTGCTCTCGAGGGCGACGACGGCGCGCGACTCGGCGAGGGCTGTCGCGACCTCCTCGCGCACATCGAGATAGGGCGATCGGAAAGTCTCCACGATGGGCGAAGTGTACTGTGAAGACGTGAACGGGCCGGCCGACATCGCGTGGGACGAGCTTCGCTCGAGGGCCCGTGTAGCGACCCGGCGCTCCTACGCCCCCTACTCGCACGTGCGGGTGGGCGCGGCCGCCCTGACCAGCGATGGCCGGGTGATTGAGGGCTCCAACGTCGAGAACGCGAGCTTCGGCCTGACCCTGTGCGCCGAGTGCTCTCTGGTGAGCGACCTCGCGCGCCACGGCGGAGGACGATTGGTGGCCGTGGCGGTGGTCGCCGGCGACGGCGAGCCCCTGGCGCCGTGTGGACGCTGCCGACAGCTCCTCTTCGAATTCGGCGGGAGCGCCTTGCTGGTCGATGCCGGTGCCGGCGCAGCGCCGATCCCCCTCGGCGACCTCCTGCCCGGCGCCTTCGGCCCGGGCGACCTGGACCAGCGGCGCAGCGAGTGAGCTTCTCGGCACCCGAATTGATCGCCGCCAAACGCGACGGCGGCGCGCTGGATCCGGCCGCAATCACCTGGCTGCTCGAGGCCTACGCGCGCCGCGAAGTGGCCGACGAACAGATGTCGGCGATGTTGATGGCGATCTTCTTTCGCGGGCTGGGTCCCGGCGAGCTTCGCGCCTGGACCTCGGCCATGATCGACTCGGGTGAGCGCCTCGACCTCTCGGGCCTGTCGCGTCCGACCGTCGACAAGCACTCCACCGGCGGTGTCGGCGACAAGATCTCTCTCATCCTCGTGCCGCTGGTCGCGGCCTGCGGCGCCGCGGTCCCCCAGCTCTCCGGACGCGGGCTCGGCCACACCGGTGGCACCCTCGACAAGCTCGAGTCGATCCCCGGCTGGCGCGCGAACCTCACCAACGAGGAGATCCTTGACCAGCTCGAAACGATCGGCGCCGTCGTGTGCGCGGCCGGCGAGGGACTCGCCCCGATCGACAAGCGCCTCTACGCGTTGCGCGACGTGACCGGCACCGTCGAGTCCATCCCCCTGATCTCCTCGTCCATCATGTCCAAGAAGATCGCCGAGGGCACGGCGTCGCTGGTGCTCGACGTCAAGGTCGGTCGCGGCGCGTTCATCAAGGACGAGGCCCAGTCGCACCTGCTCGCCGCGACGATGGTCGACATCGGCCGCAGCCAGGGCGTCAACACCGTCGCCCAGCTGTCCAACATGAACGCTCCCCTCGGACGCTGCGTGGGCAACGCCCTCGAGGTCCGCGAGACCCTGGACGTTCTCGGCGGCGCCGGACCCGACGACGTGCGCGAACTCACGCTGGCGCTCGCGCGGATCATGCTCGAACTCGCCGGACTCGACGTCGACCCGACGTCCAGGCTGGACGACGGCTCGGCGCTGGCCACCTACCGCGACATGATCCGCGCCCAGGGCGGCGACCCCGACGCGGAACTCGCCGTCGCCGCGCATCGCGAGTTGGTCACGTCGCCGCGCGAGGGAGTCGTCACGAGCATCGACGCGTTGAAGGTTGGCGTCAGCGCCTGGCGCCTCGGAGCGGGCCGAGCCCGCAAGGAGGATCCGGTCAGCGCCGCAGCCGGCGTCGAGGTCCTCGTGCGCGAGGGCGATCGCGTCGCAGCCGGCCAGCCGCTGTTCGAGCTGCACGCCGACGACGAGGCGCATCTCGCCAGCGCGAGGCCCGTGATCGAGACCGCGTTCGCACTCGGCGACGAGCCCGTCACGACGTCACCACTGCTGCTCGCACGCGTTGACCGAGGCCTCACTGACTAGCCTTGAGCCATGTCAGAGGCCCTTACGCGTGACCTGATCCACCGGGCCCCCAAGGTCCTCCTGCACGACCACCTCGACGGCGGGCTACGTCCCGCAACGGTTCTCGACCTCGCCCGCGAGAGCGGTTATCGGGGCCTGCCCACCGCGGACGCCGACGAGCTCGCCGCCTGGTTTGTCGCCGACGAGCCCGGCGGGGACCTCGTTCGCTACCTGGAGGGCTTTCGCCACACCGTCGCCCTGATGCAGAGCGCCGACAGTCTCAGGCGCGTCGCCGCGGAGTGCGCCCTCGACCTCGCGCGCGACGGCGTCGTCTACGCCGAGGTCCGCTTCGCACCCGAGCTGCACACCCGCGAGGGCCTGACCCTCGAGGACGCGGTGCGCGCCGTGCTCGAGGGCTTTGACCAGGGAACCGCGGCCGCGGCCCTCGAGGGTCGCGCGATCGTGGTGCGCGCCATCCTCTCGGCGATGCGCCAGGCCGATCTCAGCGAGGTCATCGCCCGTCTGGCGGTGATCTTTCGCGACGAAGGAGTCTGCGGTTTCGACATCGCCGGGCCCGAGGACGGCTTCCCTCCGACCCACCACCTCAGCGCCTTTCACCTCGTCCAGCGCGAGAACTTCCACATGACGATCCACGCCGGTGAGGCCTTCGGCCTGCCCTCGATCTGGGAGGCGGTGCAATTCTGCGACGCCGAGCGCCTCGGTCACGGGGTGCGTATCGTCGACGACATCACCCTCGAGGGCGACGTCGCCCACTTGGGACGCCTGGCCAACTTCGTGCGCGACCGGCGCATCCCCTTAGAGGTCTGCCCGACGTCGAACGTGCATACCGGGGCGGCCGCCTCCATCGCCGAGCACCCGATCGAGTTGCTGCGACGGCTCCGCTTTCGCGTGACGCTCAACACCGACAATCGGCTGATGAGCGGTATCACGCTCTCGAGCGAGTTCGCCGCCTGCGCGCAAGCCTTCAACTGGACGCTGGCCGACATGGAGTGGCTCACCCTGAATGCCGCAAAGAGCTCCTTCTACCCCTTCGACCAGCGCCTGGCGCTGATCAACAACGTGATCAAGCCGGGCTACGCCGCCTTGCGCGCCTAGACGGCCAGACGCTCCTCCAGGTCCGCGACGATGGCCGCGACCGCCACGGCGAGTCGCATGCGCGTCGCGGCGAGATCCTCGCCGGCGTCCTCGACGAGTTCGACGTAGGCCTTGAGTTTGGCCTCAGTGCCCGAGGGCCGCACGACGACCCGCCCGCGCGCGAGCTCGAAGAGCACGCCCTCGGTCACGAGCCCCTGCCAGCCGTGCGCGAGGTCGACGACGGTCGCCACAGCTTCGCCGCCCAGCTCGGACGGAGGCTCACTCGCCAGCGCGGCGAAAGCGCATCTCAGGCGAGCGAGCCCGTCCTCGCCCTCGGCGCGCACCGACAGCGCGCCGCCACTGTGCACGCCGTAGCGTGCCTCCAGCTCGTCGAGGCGCGTGAGAAGAGTCGCGCCGTCGCGCGCAAGGCGATCGGCCAGCGAGCAGATCGCCAGCGCCGCCGAGAGTCCGTCCTTGTCGGCGACGAGCGGATCGACCGCGAAGCCGATCGCCTCCTCGTAGCCAAAGAGCAGCCGACCTGCGCCCGCCGCCCGCGAAATCCACTTGAAGCCGGTAAGAGTCGTCACGCAGGGAACGTCCGCGGCCTCGGCGATGCGAGCGAGCATTGTCGAAGAGACCAGGCTCGTCGCCACGACGTCGCCGGGGCGGGCTTCGCCGATCAGAAGGTCCCCGAGCAGCCAGCCGATCTCATCGCCGCGCAGGATCCGCCAGCCCGCGTTCGTGCGCAGCGCGACACCAAGGCGGTCGGCGTCGGGATCATTAGCGATCACGAGCGACGAGCCAACGGCGTCGGCACGCGCCGTCGCCAGGTCGAGCGCGCCCGGCTCCTCCGGATTGGGAAAGGCCAGCGTGGGAAAGGCCGCGTCGGGCGCAAACTGGGACTCGACGAGAGTCACGCGTGTATATCCCGCGGCCGCGAAGAGATCGAGCATCGGCGCGCCGCCGACACCGTGCAGGGGCGTGTAGGTGATGGCGAGGTCGCTCGCGCCCACGCCGAAGCGCCCCACCATGTGCTCGCGGTACTGGGCGAAGAGCGCCGCGTCGATCACATGATGATCCGCCGAGGTGCGATTCCCCAGGACCGGCTCGCCGGCGCGGGCCATGAAGTACTCGACGCGCTCGTCGCTGGGCGGGACGATCTGAGCGCCGTCGGAAGCGTAGAGCTTGTAGCCGTTGTCGAGCGGCGGGTTATGGCTCGCGGTGATCATGATCCCCGCGGCGGCTCCAAGCCGCTTGATCGCGTAGGGCACGAAGGGCGTGGGCAGGGGCCCGGGCATCTCAAAGACCGTCCAGCCCGCGCCGAGCAGCACGGCGACGGCCTCGTCGTTGAAGGCCTCGGAGCCGTGACGCGCGTCACGACCAACCACCACGCCGCGGTGACGCTCGAGACCGAGCTCATCGAGCCAGGAAACGACGCCCTGAGTGGCGCGGCGCACGCTGAGACGGTTCATTCCCGCCGGACCGGCCATCACTTCTCCGCGCAGGCCCGCGGTGCCAAAGACCAGCGGGCGCGCGAAGCGTCTCGCGAGCTCGGCCTCGTCGCCCGCATCGATCAGGGCGGCCAGTTCCGCGCGCGTCGCCGGGTCGGGGTCGGCCGCCATCCAGCGCTGGGCGCTCTCGACGTAGCTCACAAGACTGGCAGGATCCGCGCGAGCAGGTGTCCGAGGTCGCCGGCGGCGTGCTGACCGGCCTCGAGGACCTCGCGGTGATCAAGTGGCGCCGACGACACGCCCGCCGCGGCGTTAGAGACGAGGGAGAGCCCGACTACCTCGGCGCCGAGGTGGCGCGCGGCGATCGCCTCGAGCACTGTCGACATCCCCACCAGGGTCGCGCCGACGCTCGCGAGCATGCGAATCTCGGCGGGCGTCTCGTAGTGGGGTCCGCGCAGGCCCGCGTAGACCCCCTCCTCGAGTTCGGGAATCGCGGCAAGGATCGCGGCGCGCGCCCGCGCGCTGTAGAGATCGGTGAGATCGACGAAGCGCGACGCAACTCGCGCGGGCATCGGACCTTCGAGCGGCGACGTCGCGGTGAGATTGAGATGGTCGCGGATCACGACGACCGAGCCGGCGCGCGTCGCCGGGTCGATCCCGCCGGCCGCGTTGGTCAGCACGACGCGCGAGGCTCCCGCCGCGATCACGGTGCGAACGGGGTGCACCACCGCGGCGGGCGAATTGCCTTCGTAGAGATGCACGCGGCCGGCGATGAGGGCGACGTAACGACCCGCCACCTCTACCGAGAGGATCTGACCATCGTGCCCGGGCACGGTGGGAGCGGCAAAGCCCGACAGCGACGACGTGGACACGACGCTCGTGGGCTCGCCGAGCACGCTCGCGCCCTCGCGCCAGCCCGAGCCGAGCACGACCGCGACGTCGTAGGCGTCGACGCCGCTGTGTTCGCGCAGCTCGTCGGCGGCCGTTGCGGCCAGGGCGAAGGGGTCCATCAACGTCCGATCGTGTGCCACACGGTGGAGGTCTCAACGAAGCTGCGCAGACGCGACGTCGACGAGGCCGCGTAGTCGCCAGCACTCGCGCGGCGCACCCGCTTGATCGAGTTGGCCGCCGCGCCAGCCAGCTCGTCGTGGTCGTCGCCGGCGCCTTCCAGGTCGAGCCCGTCAATGTCCTCGTGGCTCGCGAGGGTCGGCGCCAACTCGCGCGTCAGCCCGGAGATCACGTTGAGGACTCCGGCCGGAAAGTCCGAGGTCGCCGACATCTCGCCGAGCAGCAGGCCCGGGGTGGGACGGGCCTCGCTGGTGGCCACCACCACGGCGTTACCGACGGCGAGTGGGGCGAGCACCGTGTCAACGAAGCCCTCGAAGGACGAGCCCTGTGGAGCGAGCACGGCCACGACGCCGCTCGGCACGGGCAGGGAGAAGTTAAAGAAGGGTCCGGCCACGGGATTGGCCCCGCCGAGGACCTGGGCGACCTTGTCGGTCCAGCCCGCGTACCAGACGATCCGGTCGATCCCGCGCGCGACGCTCGCGCGGGCGTCGGCCTCGCCGACCCCCTCGGCCGCCGCGACGTGCTGAGACAACTCCTCGCGACGCGCCTCGGCCATCTCGGCCAAGCGAAAGAGCACCTGGCCTCGGTTGTAGGCGGTCGCCGACCACCACCCGGCCTGGGCCGCGCGCGCTGCTTTGACCGCGTCGCGCACGTCCTTGCGCGAACCCTGGGCCACGTTGGCCCAGAACTCGCCGGCGGCGTTTCGCACCTCGTAGCTGCGCCCCGACTCGCTGCGCACGAAGGCGCCGTTGATCACGAGCTTGTAGGTCTTTCGCACGTCCAGCCGATCAGACATCGAGGTAGGCCTCCAAGCCGTGGCGCCCGCCCTCACGGCCGAAGCCCGACTCGCGCACGCCGCCGAAGGGGCTGGTGGGATCGAAGCGGTTGTAGGTGTTGGCCCAGATCACGCCGGCGCGCAGGCGCTCGGCGACCCAGAGAGTCCGACTACCCTTCTCGCTCCACACGCCACAGGCCAGCCCGTAGTTGGTGTCGTTGGCTTTGGCCACCGCCTCGTCGGGCGTGCGAAAGGTCAGCACGGAGAGGACCGGCCCGAAGATCTCCTCTCGCGCAATGCGTTGCGACGACGAGACGTTGGCGAAGACCGTCGGAGCGAACCAGTAGCCCGCGGAGGGCAGCTCGCACGAGCTCGAGTAGCGCGTCGCGCCCTCGGCCTCGCCGGCGGCGACGAGCTCGGTGATCTTGGCCAGCTGGGCGGCCGAGTTGATCGCGCCGACGTCGGTGTTCTTGTCCAGTGGATCGCCCACGCGCAGCTGCTCGACGCGGCGCACGAGCCGGCGCAGCACCTCGTCGGCGATCGTCTCTTGGACGAGCAGGCGCGACCCCGCGCAGCAGACGTGGCCCTGGTTGAAGAAGATGCCGTCGATGATCCCCTCGATCATCTCGTCGATCGGCGCGTCGTCGAAGACGATGTTGGCCCCCTTGCCGCCGAGCTCGAGGGTCAGGCGCTTGGCGCTACCCGCCACGCGGCGCTGGATCAGCCGGCCCACCTCGGTCGAGCCCGTGAAGGCGATCTTGTCGACGCCAGGGTGCTCGACGAGGGCCGCGCCGGTCGCACCGACACCCGTGAGGATATTCACCACGCCCGCCGGCAGCTCGGCCTGCTGGAGGATCTCGGCGAGGATAAGGGCGCTGAGCGGCGTGGTCTCGGCCGGCTTTAAGACGCAGGTGTTGCCCGCGGCGAGCGCCGGAGCCAGCTTCCAGGCGGCCATCAAGAGGGGGAAGTTCCACGGGATGATCTGACCGGCCACACCCACCGGGCGCGGGTTCGCGCCGTATCCCGCGTGCTCGAGCTTGTCGGCCCAGCCGGCGTAGTAGAAGAAGTGCGCGGCCGCGAGGGGCACGTCGATGTCGCGCGACTCGCGGATGGGCTTGCCGTTGTCGAGCGTCTCGACGACCGCGAGCTCGCGCGAGCGCTCTTGAATCAATCGGGCGATGCGAAAGAGGTACTTGGCCCGTTGGGCCCCGGTGGTCGTGGACCACACCGTGTCGTAGGCGTGGCGCGCCGCCGCCACCGCGCGGTCGACGTCGGACGAGTTCGCCTGGGCGACATTTGCCAGGTCGGCGCCCGTCGCCGGGTTCACCGAGGCGAAGGACGCGTGCGATGCGGCGTCGGTGAAGTCGCCGTCGATGAAGAGTCCGTAGGCGTCACGCAGCCGCGCGATCGACGCGGACTCCGGTGCCGGGTCGTAGTCGAAGGCCCCCAGGTGGCTCGTGGCGAGGTGGTTCTCAGTCATCAGTCGGCGCTGAACTCCTCGGGGCGCACGTAGACGCCGCGGGTCTGGCGCAGGCGCTGCATCAACACGTCGTTGAGTAGCGACGAGGCGCCGAAGCGGAAGAGCTCCGGGCGCATCCAGGCCGAGCCCGCGGTCTCATTGACGATCACCAGGTAGCGGATCGCGTCCTTCGCGCTGCGGATGCCACCGGCGACCTTCACGCCCACCAGGCGACCCGTCGACTCGGCGAAGTCCCGCACGGCCTCGAGCATCACCAGGGCGACTGGCGCAGTCGCGGCGACGCTGACCTTTCCCGTCGAGGTCTTGATGAAGTCGGCGCCGGCGAGCATGGCGAGCCAGCTCGCGCGCCGCACGTTGTCGTAGGTCACGAGCTCGCCGGTCTCCAGGATGACCTTCAGATGCGCGGTCCCGCAGGCGGACTTCACCGACACGATCTCATCGAAGACCTGGCCCAGGCGACCCGAGAGGAACGCGCCGCGGTCGATCACCATGTCGATCTCGTCGGCGCCGGCCGCGACCGCGTCGGCGACGTCGAGCAGCTTCACCGCGAGCGAGGCGCGCCCCGAGGGGAACGCCGTGGCCACAGCGGCGACCGCGACACTCGAACCGACGAGACGGGACTTCGCCCCGGCCACCAGGTCGGGATAGACGCACACCGCCGCCACGCTCGGCGTCGAGGGGTCGTGCGGATCGGGGCGACGGGCCTTGTCACACATCGAGGCGACCCGTTCGGGGGTGTCGGCGCCCTCCAAGGTCGTGAGATCGATCATCGAAATGATCGTGTCGAGAGCTGCGCGCTTGGACGCCGTTTTGATCGAACGAGTGGCGAGCTTGGCGGCGCGTGCCTCCGCTCCGACGGCGTCGACGCCAGCGAGGCTCGCGAGCACGGAGCGCAGTTGGGTCTCGCTCGCGATGCTGGGCGGGCGAGCCGGGTCCGCGAGGCGGACACCGACATCCGCGTCGCTCACCACGCGCAAGTACGTGCTCATCATCGCCACGCTACCAAGACCCGATCGAACAGGTTTTACGCGAACGCCGGCAGTTGACCGGCGTCGCGTCGCTGCGCGAAGGAGGGCGCGGCGGCGTCCTTCGCGCTGACGATCGGCTCGCCCACGAAGGGCCAGGCGACCGCGAGCTCGTCGTCGAAGGGATTGATCTCGAGCTCTACCGGGGCGTTGAAGACCGACGAGAGCAGATAGACGAGCACCCCGGTGTCGCTCGTGACGCAGAAACCGTGTGCGAGTCCGGCGGGCAGGTAGACCGAGCGGCCGGCGTCGCCAGCCAAGTGCACAATCTCTACCGCGCCGAAAGTCGGCGAGCCCACCCGCACGTCAACGAGCACGTCGTCGATCTCTCCGGCCGCGCAGGTCACGAGCTTCGCCTGGCCCTCGGGGGCGAGCGAGTAATGCAGGCCGCGCACGGTGTTCTTCACCGAGTGCGAGAGGTTCGCCTGGTGAGCGGAGAAGTCCGCGCCCTCGTTGAGAAAGTCCGGCAGACGGAACCATTCGCGAAAGAACCCGCGCTCGTCGGCCCACACCGGGCTCTCGAGCAGCCAGGCACCGTCGATCGAGAGTTCGACGATGTTCACATCGCTCCCTTGAGGGGCCGCCACCACGCCTCGTTGTCGCGATACCACTGAACGGTCGCGGCCAAGCCCTCGGCGAAGTCAACCTGGGGGGTGTAGTCCAGCTCGGTGTGGATCTTCGTCCAGTCGACGCTGTAGCGCCGGTCGTGTCCGAGGCGGTCAGCGACGGGCTCGATGCTCGACGCGTCGGCGCCGCAGAGATCGAGCAGGCGCGCGGTCAGCTCGCGGTTCGTCAATTCGGTGCCGCCACCGATGTTGTAGATCTCGCCGGCACGCCCGCCCTCGAGGACCGCGAGCACGCCGCGGCAGTGGTCGTCGACGTGGAGCCAGTCGCGCACGTTCAGTCCGTCACCATAGAGCGGAACCGAAAGTCCGTCGAAGAGGTTGGTCACGAAGAGGGGGATGACCTTCTCGGGGTACTGGCGCGGACCGTAGTTGTTCGAGCAGCGCGTCACGCACACGTCGAGCCCGTAGGTGCGGTGATAGGCCAGCGCCGCGAGGTCCGAAGCGGCCTTGGATGACGAGTAGGGAGAGTTGGGCTCGAGCAGGTGGTCCTCGCGCCAGGAGCCGAG
>JAJXTB010000045.1:4144-17427 GCA_021784205.1 Actinomycetes bacterium | reverse complement strand
GACAGGATCATGTGCAGCGAGACCAGCCACGGATTGAGCTTGGAGTAGACGACGAAGGCGCCGAGGATCGCGTCGGCGAACACGCCGAGCACCAGCAGACCGGCGAAGCCAATGAGATCGCGGCGCCGCTCGGTCCGTAGCCACGCGGCAACCAACGTCACGGCGGTCACGATCACGAGCGCGATGGTGACGATCCGGTTCGTGTACTCGATCAGCGGGTGGATCGACCACGATCCGGCGATCTGGTGGCGGTAACAGGTGGGCCAGTCGGGACAACCCAGGCCAGAACCGGTCAGACGAACGGCGCCGCCGGTCAGCACGATCACGATCATGGACAGGAACGAAGCGAAGGCGAACCAGCGGAACCTCGGTGGCGAGACACGGAATCGGGGCGTCAGAGTCACCCCCGCAGCCTACGTAAGTCGGCACTTCTAGACTGCCACCTATGACCATTGGGGTGTCGAAGGGCTTTTCGACCACGGACGTGCTGAAGGGCTACCTCGCCCTCACCAAGCCACGCATCATCGAACTGCTGTTGGTGACCACGATTCCGACGATGGTCGTCGCCGCCAACGCCATCCCGAGCCTCTGGCTCATCGTGGACACCCTGATCGGTGGGACCCTCGCCGCGGCCGGGGCCAACGCCTTCAACATGGTCATCGACCGCGACATCGACGCCATCATGGAGCGCACCAAGCGCCGCCCGCTGGTTCGAGGTGTCATGAGCCCGCGCGCCGCGACGGTGTTCGCGCTGGCGCTCGAGGTGGTCGCCTTCGCGGTCCTCGCCGTCTGGGTCAACCTGCTCGCGGCGTGGCTCGCCGTGGCCGCGATGCTCTTCTACGTGTTCGTGTACACGATCTGGCTGAAGCGGCGCAGCAAGCAGAACATCGTGATCGGCGGTGCGGCGGGAGCGGTGCCGGTGCTGGTCGGGTGGGCCGCGGTGACCGGGAGCCTGTCGTGGACGCCGGTGCTGTTGTTCCTCGTGGTCTTCATCTGGACCCCACCGCACTTCTGGGCGCTCGCCGTCCGCTACCGGGACGACTACAGCGCCGCGCACGTGCCGATGATGCCCGTCGTCGCGTCGCTTCGGCGCACGACCCTCGAGATCCTCGTCTACACGGTGATCATGTGGGTGTTGACGGTCCTGATCGGCCCCGTCGCCCACCTGGGGTGGATCTACGCCGTCTCGTCGATGGTGCTCGGCGCGATCTTCACGTTCTACGCGATGCGCCTGTTCCGTCACGCGGTCCACGACCGTGCCGACGCGGGCGAAGCCATGCGTCTGTTCCATTTCTCTATTACGTACCTAACGGCTCTCTTTGTACTCATGGCGGTGGATGTCCTTGTCAAAGCTCGTTGAGAAGTGGCGGCGGGGGCACCCCTCGCCGATGATGTTCGTCTCGCTCGGCATCGGCACCGCGGTCGCCGTCGCACTGATCGTCGTGGTCTCGCTCCTGACCGGCGGCCGCTCGTCGGCCAACGCCCTGGTGGGTACCGAAGCGCGCGCCTTCACGCTGCCCACGCTGTCCGGGGGTTCGGTTTCGGCGCCCTACGCGACCGGCCGGCCCACGGTGCTCGTCTTCATGGCGAGCTACTGCGCTCCGTGCCGGGCGGAGCTGCCCCACCTGGTCAGCTACTTGCGCGACCACTCGACGGGCTCGGTTCGCGTGATCGGCGTCGACACGAGTGACCAGCGCCCGGCCGCGCTCGCCTTCGTCCATCACGACGCGGTGCCGTTCCCGGTGGCCTTTGACCCCAACAGCACGGTGGCGACGTCGTTCCAGCTGGTGGCGATCCCCGACACCGTCTTCGTCAACGCCCAGGGCAAGGTCGCGAACGTGGTCATCGGCAAGATCACGCCCCAGGAGTTCGCGAGCGACGTCGCCGCGATCAACGGCTAGCCGCTCCGCCTCACGTCACTACTCGCCGCGACCGACCGGTCAATCGAAGCGAAAGGTGCGCGCCGCGAGTAGCGGCGCGCCTAACGCCCAGAGGAGCAGCGAGACCCAGTCGACACCCGTCGGGGCGAGGCCGAGGCCGAGAATCCGGTGCAACGCCTCGGCGAGGGATCCAGAGGGCAGGGCGACCACGATCCGTCCGACCAGGCTCGGTAGCGACGTCACCGGCACGACGATGCCCGAGAGCAGCAGCAACACCAGGTAGAGCCCGTTGCTCGCCGCGAGGTTCACTTCGGCCCGCAGCCACCCCGCGAGACCGAGTCCGATGCCGGCGAGACCCATCGAGCCGAGCAGGATCACCACCACCACCGTCGCGGCCCCGTGAACCCCGCCGTGCGGGCGCCAGCCGAGGGCGAGGGCGACCGCGGCGACCACCACGACCTGAATGACCTCGGTGACCAGCACGCCGGCGATCTTGGCCCCGATCAACCGGCGACGCCCGAGCGGGGTGACGTAGAGACGCCGCAGCACGCCAAAGGAGCGCTCGAACCCGGTCGCGATCGAGAGCGCCACCATGGCGGTGGAGAGAACCGAGAGCGCGATGATCCCCGGGGCGATGAAGTCGACGCGGTGAGCCGTCGGCGTCGCGGTCACCCGGGCCAGCGAGAAGAAGACGAGCAAGAGCACGGGGATCGCGATGGTGAGCAGCAGCGTCTCGCCGCGGCGAACCGTCATGCGCACCTCGGCTCGGGTCTGGGCCCACCACGCCCTCACGGGAGGCTCCGTTCCTCGGCGATGAGCTCGAGGTACCGCTCCTCGAGCGAGGCGCGCGTACGCAGCGACACGAGTTCGACGCCGCGTTCGACCAGGAGAGCGCTCACGAGGGCGACCCGCTCGGGACTCGAGGCGATGCGACAGCGCAGCCGCGTCGGCGACTCGTTGGTCACGACGCACTCGAGGCGGCGCGCGAGCGACGCCGCGTCGATCGGGGCACTCGTCTCGATGACGAGTTCGGGCTCACCGGCCAGTTCATCGAGGGTCCCCTCGGCGACAACGACGCCGCGGTGCATCAGGACGAGGCGCTCGGCGACGCGCTCGGCCTCGTTCAGTTCGTGGGTGGTGATCAGGACCGCGCAGCCGCGATCGGCTTCGGCCGCGATGATGGACCGGATGGTCTGACGGCCCTCGGGGTCGACGGCGGCGGTCGGTTCGTCGAGTACGAGCACGCGGGGCCGCGCGATGAGCGCGAGCGCGAGCAACGTGCGCTGCTGTTCGCCGCCGGAGAGTCGGCGCCACGGGGTCGCGGCGCATCGGCGCAGGTCGAGCAGGTCCAGTAGGTCATCGGGGTCGCGGGGCGCGTCGTAGTAGGTCGCGGTCAGTCCCAACACCTGCGACGGCGTCATGGGGAACCAGACCCCGCCGCGCTGGAGCAGGGCGCCCGTGCGCACCACCACCTCCTCGTGATCTCGACGCGGGTCGAGTCCGTGGATCCGCACCGTTCCGCCGTCGGGGTCGCGGAAACCGAGGAGCGTCTCGACCAGCGTGGTCTTGCCCGCCCCGTTCGGACCGAGGAGGGCGAGGACCTCGCCGTATTCGACGGTGAGACTCACGCCGTCGACCGCGTACTGGCCGTCGAAGGCGACGCGCAACCCGGTGACCTCGACGGCGTGACTCACAACCAACGAAACTAATGGGAAGCGGGGGTCAGCGTGGTGGACCGACCGGGCCTCGGTAGGCTCAGGAGGTGATCGATCTCGCGCAGTTGCGCCGTGAACCCGACGTCGTGAAGGACGCCCTGGCCCGCCGAGGAGTAGCCCCGTCGACCATCGACGACGTGGCCGCCCTGGACACCGAGCACCGCCGGCTGCTCCAGGAGACCGAGCGGCTCCGAGCCGACATCAAGTCGCTGTCGCGCCAGGTCGGCGAGGCGCGTCGCCACAAGGACCTCGCCCTGGCCGAGGAGTTGGCCGCGATCAGCCGCGACCTCGGTGACGAGGAGCGCCAGGCGTCGGCGTCGGTCGAGCTCGTGGCCGATCGCCTCCGGGACCTGTTGCTGCAGTTGCCGAACCTGCCGGCTCCCGAGGCGCCCGACGGCGTGGACGAGCACGACAACGTCGTGCTGCGCCAGTGGTGGGTCGGCATGGACGACGGGGCCGACTTCCCGACCTTCGAGGAACACCAGCGGGTACCGCACTGGGAGACCGGGGCGCAGCTCGGCATCTTGGACCTCGAATCGGGGGCGAAGCTCGCGGGCTCGATGTTCCCGCTCTTTCGCGGCGTGGGATCGCGGCTCCTGCGCGCGCTCGGCGCCTTCGCGCTCGACCAGCACACGCCCGATTACGAGGAGATCCGTCCCCCGACGTTCGCCTTGACCGAGACCATGGTCTCGACCGGTCACCTACCCAAGTCGGCTGACGACATGTACGCGATCGAACGCGACGGGTTGTGGGCGATCCCGACGGCCGAGGTGCCGCTCACGTCGATGCTGCGTGGCGAGATCCTCGACGAATCGCGGCTCCCGATCCGCATGACCGCGCTCACGGCGTGCTTCCGCCGCGAGGCTGGGGCGGCTGGTCGCGATACCCGCGGACTGCTGCGCGTGCACGAATTCGACAAGGTCGAGCTCTTCGCCTACTGCACGCCCGACCAGGCCGCCGACGCGCACGCCGACATCCTGGCGCGCGCCGAGGCGCTGCTGCGCGGACTCGGACTCACCTATCGCGTGCTCGACCTGTGCGCCGGTGACCTCGGAACGTCCTCGGCGCGCACCTTCGACCTCGAGGTCTACAGTCCCGGCGTCGACCGATGGCTCGAAGTGTCGTCGGTGAGCTGGTTCCGCGACTATCAGTCTCGGCGGGCGAACGTCCGTTACCGTCGAGACGACGGGTCGACGGCCCTGGTACACACGGTGAACGGTTCGGCGCTGGCGTGGGCGAGGATCTGGGCCGCGCTCGTCGAGACCTATCGTCAGGGTGACGGGTCGATCGAACTGCCGTCCGTGCTGGCTCCCTACCTCGGTTCGACGACGATCAGTCCGCGTCGCGGCTGACCTCGAAGCGATAGCCGACGCCTCGCACGGTCGTGATGTAGCGGGGTTTCTTCGGCTCGGCCTCGATCAGACCGCGGAGGCGTTTGATGTGGACGTCGAGGGTCTTGGTGTCCCCGACGTAGTCGTGGCCCCACACCCGGTCGATGAGGACCTCGCGGGTGAGTACCCGGCCGGGGTTCTCCATCAGCAGGCGCAGCAGCGCGAACTCCTTCTTGCGCAGTTTGACCTCGTCGGCGTCGACGAAGCAGCGACGAGCGTCGATGTCGAGGCGCACCGGCCCGCGTTGGATCGTGGTCTCCTCGTCGAGGTCGCTGGTGTGCTCGTGTCGGCGCAACACGGCGCGCATCCGAGCCACCAGTTCGCGCAGCCGGTAGGGCTTCGTGACGTAGTCGTCGGCGCCGATCTCGAGGAGCAGGACCATGTCGACCTCCTCGCCCTTAGCGCTGACGATGATGATCGGGACGTCACTGGTCAGGCGGATCTCGCGGCAGAGGTCCAGTCCGCTCATCTTGGGCAGCATCAGGTCCAAGAGCACGATGTCGTACTCGCCGGCCGCGAAGCGCGCCGCGCCGTCGGCCCCGTCGCGCGCGACGGCCACGTCGAATCCCTCGCGGGCGAGTCCGACGCTGAGCGCGTCGATGAAGGACTCCTCGTCCTCGACGAGCAGGACGCGAACCGTGGGCTGGCGCGTCGCGGTCACTGGTTCACCGGGAGTTCAAGGGTGAAGGTCGACCCCTCGCCTTCGCGCGACTCCACCACGACCGTCCCGCCGTGGTTCTGCGCGACGTGGCGCACGATGCTGAGTCCGAGACCGGTGCCGCCGGTCTCGCGGGCCCGGCCCGGATCGACGCGGTAGAACCGCTCGAAGATCCGCTCGAGGTCCTTGGCGGGGATGCCGACGCCCTGGTCGGTGATGGCGATACGCACGACGCGGGCCTCGACGACGCCATCGTCGGTGACGCCCTCGTGTCGTTCGGCGGTGATCGTGACGCGACCGCCGCCCGGGGAGTAGACGACGGCGTTCTCCAGGAGCGCGTGCACGGCCGAGACCAGCTGGCGGCGGTCCCCGACGATGACGATCGACGTGGCGGGCTCGACGAAGTCAATGGTCACGTCGTGCTGATCGGCCGACGTGCGGATCCGCTCCATCGCCTCGGAGACGAACAGCGCCACCGGCACCGGCTCGCGTACCGGTGAGCCCTCACCTTCGATCCGCGAGAGGTCGAGCAGGTCCTCGATGATTCGGTTGACGCGGAAGGCCTCGGTGTTGATCCGCTCGGCGAGGCGCCGGGCGATCGACGCGTCGGGCTCGAACTGGAGCGTTTCGGCGAGCAGGCCCAGTGCCCCCATGGGCGTCTTCAATTCGTGGCTCACGTTGGCGATGAAGTCGCGCCGCACGTCCTCGAGCCGTCGACGCTCGCTGGTGTCCTCGATGACCGCGAGCACGCCCAGTGGCCGGCGGCCGTCGTCGATGACCGACGCCCGCACGCTGAGCGTGCGCCGGGGTGGTCCGTAGATCTCGATCGTCCGGTCGGCCACGCCGCTCGACCAGCCCTCGGCCAAGCACTCGGTGACGGCCTGGGCGGCGATCGCCTCGCCGTAGCGACTGGTCATCAGCGACTCGGCCAGGCTGTTGCGGTAGACGACCGCACCGCCCTCGTCGCAGAGCACGAGCCCCAAAGGCAGCGAGTCGAGCGAACGGCGCAGTCGGGAGGACTCGGCGCTCGACTCGCTCACGGCGGTGGTCGCGGTCCCGGTGACCTCTTCGAGGTACGCCAGGGCCGACTCGACCCGGCCGGTGTCACCGTGGGGTTCGACGCCGAGGCGCGCCCCCAACGCGTTGAGCCGCTGGGCGAGCGACCGGTGGTCTCGGAATCGATTGAAGAGGTAGCCGAGCAACGCGCCGAGAACGAGCACCCCGACGCCGAGGGCGTACACGGCGGCGGGCGCCCAGTGGGCGACGACATTGACGGCGGCGGGAACGGTCACGGGTTCATTCTCGCAGACCTCGCCGTTGCGGCGGGGACAGCGACCGTTGCGAGTCCCAGAGAGAAAGGCCCCCGATGCGAATCCTCGCGGTTTCACTCAGTCCATCACTCACGGCGCTGCCCGGCAGCGCCGTGCTCATGCAGATCGCCAACGGTCTCGCGGCCTGGAGCCTCATCGGCGCGCTCGTCGCCCTGCTGCTCGGGGCGGCGCTGTGGGCGATCGGTAGCCACACCCAGAACATGCACCAGTCGATGACGGGTCGGCGCGCGGTGATGACGTCACTCGTCGCGGCCCTGCTGATCGGAGCCGCGCCGCACCTGGTGGACTTCTTCTTCAAGGCCGGACAGTCGGTGCACTGATGGGCGTCAGTTGTCTACTCTCACCGCTGGGCTGCGCGACGACCTCGATGGCCAAGGCCACGCTCGGCGACATCTTCAACGCGATGACCTCGTGGGTGCTCGCGAGCGTGTCGTGGGTGCTGCGCACCACCGGACACGTTCTCATCTCGACCGGTGACCCGTCGGCGGTGGTCCGCGCGGCCTCCGGCGAGTACGCGACGTTGATGAGCCTGGCCCCGGTGCTCTTGCTCGTCGGTCTGGTCATCGCCACGATCCACGGCGTCGTGCGCAACGATCCCGGCTCGCTGTGGCGGGTCTACCTCGGGGTGGCGCCGGGCGCGGTCCTCGCAATCGTGTGCGCTCGGCCGCTCGCGAGGATCGTCCTGGCGGCGACCGACGCGCTGACGGCGGGTGCGTCGGCCTCGGTCGCGAACCACGTGCCGGTGCTGGGCGCCCAGGTCAGCGTGCTCGCCGGGTCGACCCCCGGCTTCGGACTCTTGCTGGTGGCCCTCGCCGTGGCGGTCGGCGGATGGCTCCTCTGGTGCGAACTCGTGGTGCGGGCGGTCGTGCTGACGCTGTTGATCGTCCTCGTACCCGTCGTGGTGCCGCTCGTCACCGTGCCCGCGCTGCGGCGTATCGGGTGGCGGCTCGTCGAGACGTTCGTCGCCGTCGCGCTGAGCAAGGTCCTCATCGTGATCGCGCTCAGCGTGGGCTTCGCCGAGCTTCGCGGCGGGTCGGTGACCGCGGTCGTGACCGGGGCCGTGACGATCATGCTCGCGACGTTCAGTCCGTTCGTGCTCCTACGCCTCGTTCCGATGGTGGAGCAGTCGGCGATGCAGCACGTCGCCGGGTTGCGCCAGCGCTTTACCCACTCGATACAGTCCCTGCCGTCGTCACCGCTCGGCGTGGCGGCGCGCGCGATCGGGCCCGAGCCGCCACTGCCCGCGGCGCCCGAGCGTCCCGAGGACCTCGGGTTCGGCCTCTGGGAGGGAGACGACGAGATCCCGATGCCGCCCCAGGGCGGCGAGCCGCCCAAGGCCCCAGTCGGCCAGGCCCGACGTCGTGGTGGCCACGTGGCCTACTACAGCGACGGCAAGGGACCGGTGGTGGGATGGCACTTCGATGAGTGAGCCGCTCGGGCCGGGCCCGGCCGACATCGCCCCGCGGTGGATCGGGGTGCGCCGTCACCAGGCGGTGCTCGTCGTGCTCGGGCTGGCCGGCGCCGGCGACGGCCTCTTGCGGTCGCGATCGGTTCTCGAGGTGGCGCTCGCGACGGCGCTCGCCGCGGGCGCGCTGCCCGTCGGTGCCCAGACGCTCGCCGGCCTCGCCAAGACCCTGGTCACCTTCGCGCTACGGGGCCGCTGGAGGAGACTCACCGTGGTGCGCGTCGGGGATCGGGTCGTCGTCGAGGGTCGCGAGAGCGCCACCGTCAACGGCTTTGTCTTGCGGCACCGGGGTCGACTCGACCTCAACGGCCAGGACCACCGCGTCGCGGCCCGGCTGACGGCCTTCGTCGACGCCGCCGCCTCGGTCGATCGACGCGACCGGAGTTTCTCGGTGCACGTGTGTCGCAGCGGTACGCGCGCTACGACCGTCCTCGTCACGCCACCCGACGGCACCGCCCCCGCCGGGTGGGACCGCGACGACGACGCCGTCCTCGTCGCGGCGAGCACCCCCCGGGGCACGTCGTGGTGGCTCGAGCGGTGGTGGTACCTGCGCACCACCGATCAGGTGGCCTGTGTCCTGCGGCTGGGTGACCTGCGCGGCGCCCCCCACGACGCACTGCTCGCCGGACTCGAGGGCCTCGGTGAGAACGCCACGCTCTCCATCCAGGTCACCGCCGTCGGCGGGGCCGAGCGCGCACGACGCGTGGCCGAGCGCGCCGTGCACCGCCAGCGCAGCGACCGCGCGACCACAGTCGCGGCCGGGTTCCGTTCGACGGCGCGCAGTCAACTCGTCGAAGCCCGCGCGCAGCGCCGAGAGATCGACGTGGCGGCCGGCCGGGCCCTCTTGCGCATGCGCGTGTACGTGAGCCTGCGCGCGACGTCGTGCTCGGCGTTACGCGACGCGCGCGAGACGGCGATGCGCCGCGCGCGCGACGCCGGACTTCGCCTCGAGCGTGGCGGTGGGCGCCAGGGGCGGTGGTCGACCGACCAGATCACCGGGTCGATGACCAGCGAGGCGACCCACTGGATCACGAGCGCCGACCTCGACTCGCTGCGGGTGCCGTCCCACGACGCGGGCAGTGGCGTCGACGGCCGTCCGATCGGCGTCGTCGCGGGGGGCGCTGGCTTCGCGCTCGACCCCTTCGACCTCTACGGTGCCGGACTCGTCGCGAACCCCAACGTGGTCGTGGCCGGTGCGATCGGGGTCGGCAAGAGCACCGTGGTCAAGATGATGGTGGACCGGGCGCTCGCCCGCGGCCGGCGGGCGGTCGTCATCGACCCCAAGGGTGAGTACGGCGCCCTCGCGGCGCGATACGGCGCGCGCGCGGTGGCGCTCGGACGCGACGGGTGGTGTGACCCGTTCCTCGACGCCGCGGACGCGTCCTCCCTCGCGCGCGCCATGATCGCCTCGGCCCAGGGCCAGCCGCTCTCCGACGAACAGCACTTCGCCTTTGACGAGGCCTGGGAGGCGCTCGGCCCGCGTCGTCCCCAGCGGGTCATGCGCGCGCTCGCCGAGACGATGCGCGGCGCCCTCGGCGACCCGTCCTCACCCGCCCGCTCCCTCGCGCTCACGCTCCGGCGCTTCGTCGACGGGGACCTCGCCGGTCTCTTCGACGGCGACGACGATCCCGTCGCGATCGACGGTGACCTGGTCGTGCTCGATCTCTCGGCCCAGTGGTCCGGCGACGCGATGGCCGTGGCGGCCCTGAGTGCCGTCGCCGCGGCCCAGCGGGTGGCCGCGACGGCGGGTGCCGGCTACGTGGTGCTCGACGAGGCGTGGGCGCTGCTCGCGGACCCCCACGCGCTGGCCTGGCTGCGCGGCTCGTGGAAGCTCGCGCGCTCGCGCGGCGTCAGTCACGTGCTGGTGCTGCACCGGTGGGGGGACGTGGCCGCGGTCGGCGACGAGGGCAGCGCCCAGCGCGAGCGGGCCCGGGGTCTCTTGCGCGAGTGTGAGACGGCGTGGCTCTTTCGCCAGCCCCCCGACGAGGCGAACGACGTGGCGGCGGCCCTCGCGCTCAGTGCGCTCGAGCGCGCAACACTGAGTGAACTGCGACGCGGTGAGGCGCTGGTTCGATTCGGGGCACACCGATCCGTCGTGCGCGTCGCGCCCGACGTCGACGACCGGTCCATCATCGACACCGACGCCGCGATGCGCGCGTGACTGGCGCCCTGCGCCTCGGTCGGCGCGTCGTCGGCGGCTTCGCCATTGGCCCGTCGGTGCGACTGGACCCCAACCACTCGCTGCTCGTGGTCGGACCGACCCAGGTCGGCAAGACCTCCTCGCTCGTCATTCCCTCGATACTCACCTGGCCTGACGCATTGGTCGTCACCAGTGTGAAGCGCGACGTCGTGACGGCCACCGAGCCCTGGCGTGCGGCGCTCGGCGAGGTCCAGGTACTCGACCCCGGATCCCCCGACGGTCTGACCTGGGACCCCCTGGAGGGTGTCACGACGATGCGCGACGCGCTGCGCGTCGCGCGCGACCTCACGCTGCGCTCCTCGGGACACGGCGACACGGAGTTCTGGAACACGCTCGCCGTGAAACTGCTCGGCGCCCTCTTCGTCCGCGCCGCCGAGCGCCGTCTGACGATCGTGGACGTGGCCGTCGTCCTCGAGTCGCGCGACCTCGAGTCGTGGGCCGACGATTCGACGAGTGTCGCCGCGCGCGTCATCGCCGACTTCCTCGCGCACGAGCCCCGCACCATCGACGGGGTCATCACGACGGCCGAGACGATGCTCTTGCCGTGGCGATTCGATCAGCCGCGCGCGCGGGTGCGCCGCGTCGTCGACGGCGCCCACACGCTGTACCTCTGCAGCCCGCGTGGACAGCAGGCCCACTACCAGTCACTCTTCGCGGGGGCGCTGCGCGGCGTGCTCGACGAGCAGCAGCGTCGCGTCGACGCGGGCAGTGCTCGGCCGCTGCTCCTGGTGCTCGACGAGGCCGCGGTGGTGGCGCCACTCGACGAGCTGGACGAACTGGCGGCAACCCTCGCCGGACTGTCGGTGACACTCATCACGGTCGTGCAGGACTTCGCCCAGTTGGTGGCGCGGTGGGGCTCGCGGGCCTCGACCATCGTCAACAACCACGCGACGCGACTGGTGATGGCGGGCCTCGCCGACCCGACGGCGGCGACCTACGTGCCCGAGGTCGCCCCGCCGGTACGCCCGTCGCGGCCGTCGGATCCGTCGCGCGCGACGAGGACGAGATCGGCGCCGTCCATGCGCGAACGACCCCGGGGCACCGCGCTCGTCGTCGCGGGTCACCGTCGGCCGGTCACGATCCGGCTGCGCCCGTGGTGGCGTGACGCGCGACTGGCATCGCGCGGGCATCGCCCGCGCGAACGCTCGGGACCCGTGCGCTGACCGGCGGCGCCAGAGCGACGTGCGGCCCCGCGGGCCAGCCCGATCCGGCGGTGATGATCGGACTGCGCCGTGCGGCTTCAGTACGATTCGCGGATGGCCATGGCACGTGAATCGAACGAGGCGGTCTTCGCGGTCGACGTCGGTGCGACCAACATCAAGTTCGCTGTCGTCGACGACGACGGGTCGTTCCTCAACCCCGTTCGTCGGCGACCGACCCCGTACCCCCTCTCGCCGGGCCGGCTCGTTCGCCTGATCGCCAGTCGGGCCGGACGCAGCGGCTGCACGAGGATCGGGGTGGGGTTCCCGGGAGCGTTTCGCGACGGACGCGTGATCGCCCCGGGGAACCTCGCGCGGCCGGGGGGTGTCGGGACCGACGTCGATCCCGTGCTCGACCGCGAGTGGCGCGGCTTCGCGTTCCAGGACGCGCTGCGTGCGGCGACCGGTCTGGACGTGCGCGTCGTCAACGACGCGACCCTCGCCGCGCTGGGGGCGAGCACCGGCGACGGGGTCGAGGTCGTGCTCACGCTGGGCACGGGGCTCGGACTCGCGCTCGTGGTCGACGGTGTGCCGACGCCCGTGCGCGACGTGGGCGCCGAGGTTCGAACCGACGGGCGGACCTACGACCAGTCCTTCGGCGAGGTGGCGCGATCCGCCGACGAGCTGCGCTGGCGGGCCGACCTCGGACGGGTCATCGAGGAGTTCGTGGTCGAGTTCAGACCTCGGATCGTCCACCTGGCCGGGGGCAATGCGCGTCGCGTCGACCCGACGTGGTTCGCGTCGATCGACGTGCCCGTGACGATCGAAGGCAACGAGGCGTCGCTACGCGGCGCCGTTCGTCTGTTCTCGCCCCGTTAGACGTCACCGTGCGCGAGCGCGATCGCGCTCGCGCTGAGCACGTGGGCCATCACCGCGACGGACGCGTCATCGACCGCGAAATCCGGACCGTGGTGCGAGCCGCTGGTGCCGTCGGCGAGGGCGCCGCCGACGAAGAAGTAGCAGCCGGGCACCCGGTTCAAGAACTCTGAGACGTCGTCACTGGCCGGGGTCGGGGGCATCGTCAGCACGAACTCGTCGCCGAGGACGCCCCGGGCGCTCGTCATGAACGCCTCGTAGACGGCGGGGTCGTTCACGACGGCCGGTGTGCCACCGGTGAAGGTCAGCGAGCACCGTACGGAGAACGTGCGCTCCACCTCGTCGAGGAGGTTGCCCAATCGGGCGGTGGCCTCGACGAGCTGGTCGGGCGTGAAGGTGCGCAGGCTCCCGCGCAGCAGGGCCGTGCGCGGCACGACGTTGTTCGCGGTCCCGGCCTGGAGGATCCCGGCCGAGCAGGCACAATCGACCCCCTCGAACACGAGGCCCTCGACGACGTCGCTGAGCCGGCCGGCGAGGTGACTGACGGCGAGCACGACGTTGCCCTCGGCGCCGGCCATGGCCCCGTGCCCGCCGCGGCCCTCAAGGTCGACGCGCCACGCCGTCGCCT
>JAJXTB010000045.1:0-4044 GCA_021784205.1 Actinomycetes bacterium | reverse complement strand
GTGGCCAGTATTACTGCGGCTGTAGCTCAGCGGATTAGAGCATCGGTCTACGGAACCGAGGGTCGGGGGTTCGAATCCCTCCAGCCGCACGCACGACCCCAACGGTGCGCTCCATACGCCCGTTGTCGATGGGCCCGATCACGAGTACACCGAGACGATGTCCTGGCGAGCCAGTGGGTTGTACGACGCTCCCGTGACCCGCGCCCCGACCATGAGGCAGTACGTCCCGGTAGGCGAGCACGTTACCGCGTTGGTCATCGCCTGGACCCACGAGAAGTAGGGGTAGAGCCAGCGACCGTACTGCCACTTGCCGTTCCACTCACTGACCTCAACCGCTAGTCCCGGGTTCGCGCCGAAGTGCCCGTTGTCGATCGTGTAGTCGGTGGTAGAGGCTCCAGGAAGCATGTCCCAACCAGTGCCGACACAGTCCGCTGGCGACGTGCACGCCTCGGTACCCAGGGCTCCAAAAGGGACCCCCGCCCGGCTGGCGGACAGGTTGAGCGCGGTGGTCCAGTGACCACCGCGCAGCACCGACTCCCAAGTCAGCATCGGACCCGGCCTCGAATAGAATCCCAGCGCGACGCACACGCCACCGCTCCAGCAGCGGACGTACGACGTGGTCCCCACCCCGCTGGTGTTGGCGGTCTCGGCCCGGGCCACGGCCGTTGCCGGACCCCAGACCCCGTTCACCTCAGTCGCCAAGTACGGAATCTCGTGGTACATGCTGCCGTGGATGATCGGGTAATTTCCGCCGAGTACGCAGTTGCCCAGACTCGCGCAGCTGATGGAGTTGACCGCGCCCTGACCGCCGTTGGCTGTGCCGATCGTGGAGGCCGGTTCGGCCAGTTGTACCGGGGACGACCACTGTCCGTTGGACAGTGTCACTACGAAGACCCCGCCGCCCGCCATGTCGATGCCGGCGACGGTGCACTGGCCGGGCCCGGTACAGGAGATATCTTCGGCGACGCCGGGTTGGAAGGGATTGGTTGCACTGCCGAAGGGGACGACGCTGCCCCACGCGCCCTGAGTCTCCACGGTGACCCAGGCGAGCCCCGAGCCACCACCAGCCACGCAGTTACCCGCGCTCCAGCAGTAGACCATCTGGCCCGGTGAACTGGTGAATCCGTCGACGTCTGGTGGGGTAATGATCGGCAGTGGCCGGCCCCATCGTCCATTGGACTCCGAAATGATCACGCCGTTGATCGCCGTACTCGTCTCGTAGGAGCCCGTGACGACGCAGTTACGGATGTTCGGACAACTTATAGCGGTCACCACGAAGCCCTTGAGTCCCGCTCCGATGATCTGGGCTTGCCCCCACTTCCCGCGTAGCTCGGTGCTGGCGTAGACCCGTACCGGCGTAGTGGTTGGCCAGTTGCTGATCACCACGCAGTTGCCGGCGGCCGAGCAGGCGGCCTGATCGGCCATACTCGAGTTGGCCGGCACCCCGGGCAGGGATACCGGGTTATGCCAGCTGGGCACTGGAGCCGCCCCGGCGGGCAGCGACGGTCCGACGACGAGCGAGCCGAGCAGTACGCCGCTAGCGATCAGAGCGGTGAATCTAGTGGTGAACATTGTTCCTCCTGACAGCACGATGCTTCACCCCACCGTCGGGGCACACCCGGCCCGAGGAACGTTCTAGCCTCCGAGGGCGCCGTAGCTGGTGAGCGGCAGTGGCGCGCTGGAGATGGGAACCCAATCGGTCTGTGGGCCGGTGAATCACGGCGCCGGGTTCGCCGCGACGCTGGTCGGCAGGGTCGCGATGGAAGACGTCGCGTTGGTCTGCCCCGCACCGAGGGCCAGCAGGCTTGCGTCGACGTAGACACCCGATTGGTCGGTGAATATACCGCTCACCAGACTGGTCGGCACGTCGTGGCCCCAGTAGGAAACGATGATGTTGCCGCTCGTCTCGAGGGCGACGTTGTTGGTGTAGGCCGCCGTAGAACCGGCGATGAAGAGGTTGTGGGGCTGACTCGGCGTACCGACGACGAGGGTGAATCCGCCCACGCTGGCTGGCGGCGCCGAACGGGCCGTCGTTGAAGTGAAGTTCCACCCTCACAGCCCGAAGACGGTATCGGCGTCCGTCGAGATCACCCAGCAGTAGGGCAGCCAGAACGTTTCGAGCAGCGTCCAGAGTCCCTTGGTGCCCGGCGATGTCCCACTGGCAACGTCCGGCTTGGCGAGGCTGACGTAGGAGCACGCGATGGCGCAACCGCCAATCGGCGTTGGCAGGGTGCCCGGCGGGGTCTGACCTGAAGTGTCGACGTAGGTGTATACGTCTACGGTACGCGACGTTCCGATCGCCCCAACGACGTCCGCACCGGGGATGAGCGGGTAGCCGTTCACGCTCGCCGGCACGCTAACGGACGCTCTCGCGGTGTCGACGATGCTCTGGCTCTGACGCAGGCACAGATCATTGGATTCAGGAGTCGAGTCGAGCGCCACGCTAGAGGGGCTGCCCGGTAGTCACGCGGTGGTCGTGGCCCGCGCGCCGAATCACCCGAGCGAATATTGCAACTCCGGTGTCGCTGAACTCGAGTCGATCACGATGGAATCTCCCATTGCCACAGACCACCATGATCGTGGCCTTCGTCGGCCGACTCGAGGGCTAACGGTTGGGTGACGCGACGAATCGGCGCACAGCGACCGCCGACCAGACGAGTTCGACGAGCCCGAAGGGCCACGCCCCGGCGAGGAAGCCGTACGCGCTCGAGAGCAGGCAGCCGAGCGCGAACCACGCGATGAAGTGTCGCCCGCGATGCTCAAGGGCGTACATCACCATCATGAAGGTCACGGCGCAGACGCCGTAGATCGTGACGGCACTCACGACGCCGACTCGTGCTTCATGACCGCGCGGAACTCGCGCAGCGCGTAGTACACGAGCACGAAGCCGGCGACCGGGTCAGCCCACCACCACCCCAGGGCGGCGTTCAGCGCCAGACCGACGAGGACGGCGGTGGCGAGGATGCCGTCGACCAGGGTGACCCGGCCCTCGCTCTCGAGCACGGGGTTGCTCAGTGCCCGGCCCGTTCGAGCCTTGCCCCACGCGAGCGAGAACATGGCGAGTGCCGTCAGTGCCGTCCAGACGATCCCGGCGACGCTGTGACCGGCGTGATGGCGTAGCGCGAGCACGACCGTGCCCTGGATGAGCAGGTAGAGCGCGAGGAGGGCGAACGCGCCGGCGATGAGGCGCAACGCCCGGCGCTGGCGCCGCTCGTCGACGCCGGTCAACTCCCAGACGACCACGATCGACGCCCCGATCTCGATGAACGAGTCCAGGCCGAACCCGGCGAGGGCGACCGATCGAGCGGCGATCGCCGACCACGCGAGCACGACGAGGCCGACGACGTTCCAGGCGAGGGTGGCGTACTCGAGGCGTAGCCCCCGGCGCAGCAGCGGGTTGGATGTGGTCACGAGGGAAGTCTCGCAGGTGACGCGCTCGACGCCGCAGCACGCGGCGCCCATCGCGGCGACGGCGCAAGGCCAAGTGGTACCGTTATCTATGTGACTACGCAGATAGTTGGAGAGCCGACCGACCGACAGGTTGACCTGGCCGTGGCGACGCTGAAACTGCTCGCGGATCGCACGCGGTTGCGCATCGTGTGGGCCCTGCTGCACGGCGAGCATTCGGTCAACGAACTCGCCGCCCACCTGGGTGTGAACCCGGCGGGGGTCTCCCAGCACCTGGCCAAACTGCGACTCGCGCGCCTCGTCACCGTGCGCCGCGAGGGTAACCGGATCTACTACGCCGTCGAGAGCCTCCACGTGCGCAGACTCGCCGAGGAGGCGTTGTTCCACGGCGACCACCTCGTCGGTGGACCGTTGTCCCACGGCGACGCCGACGTCGTCTCGTCCGTCGACGCCGATCCAGCCGAGCGCGCGAGCGAGGTGCGTCGTGCACGGGCTCGGTGAGTGCCAGTCGGGCGAGCCGCTTCCCCCGGCCCAGGTCGCTCGCGAGGTCCTCGACCGTCGTGACGCGCATCGGGCGATCGCCGTCTCGGCGGTCGGCCTCGGCGTCGCCGGACTGATCGAACTCGCCGTGGCGGC
>JAJXTB010000004.1 GCA_021784205.1 Actinomycetes bacterium | reverse complement strand
GTGGCGCACCGGAGTCGGATCGGTACAGATCGCGCGTGCCGAGGAACGCCTGGCCGAGCAAGTCCTCGACGAAGTGCTGCTGCGGGATCTCAAAAGCAATCATCGCGCGAGGAGCGTTGACGAGGCCCGCGGTTGGCTTGGCGACGGCCAGTCACTGACGTCACCTTCGACTCACGCGAGGTCGTCGAAGTTCGCTACACCTCGACGATTCGTGACCACTCCTGATTTGACGCTCCCGGTGCCGTGGCACGTTGTCGGCAAGTCCCTGCGAGGGCGGTGAAAGTCAGTTACCTGAAATAACGGAGGTCGAAGTGGTCACACCTTTTAGGTGTGGTACAACATCACGCGACCAGGTAAAATACATGGGTGCCGCGCGTCCGCGGGGCTTGACAAAGATGGCGGCGTAGGCGCCGGTGCCCCGATTGTTCTTAAACGCCACACCCATCTGGCACGTGTGGCAGTACGGCCCTAGATAGCCGCCGAGGATGTTCGAGCGATGCCCCCAGCACGAAGGCGACCGTGCACTGGTGCAATCGACATTGGACGTGGTCGCCGTACTACCGCCCCAGCCATCGTTGTACATCCACACGTAGTCCGCCGCGAGAGGGGACGGCGACGCATCCGCGAGGATTGACGTGAAGCGCGAATAGGCCATACCGGAGACGAACCAGGGGTCAACATTCTTGGCAGCCCCTGCTTGCGCCGACGAGTCGAGTTTCCTCGTCAGGCCAAGGTAGGGCGGAAGTCCGCGCGCGGTGCGCTCGAGGTTGATTACCACGTATATCTGATCGGTCACCGACAGCGAGTACCAGTTATCGGGCAGCACCATTGGAGCCACGTTTTCGCTCGCTCGCGCGGAATTGATGGCTTTGAGCACGTAATTGGTGCAGGCGCGCGAATTGTCGTACGGGGCGACAACGACGGTGCCGGCCACACCAACGAAGCACGGGTTCACGCATCCCAGCGCGTGCGAACTCGTCCAATGGCAAGGGCCCGAGCTCTCGAAGTTGGGCCGGGCAACGATATTGCGCGCGGGGTGAACCAGTGAGGGATTCGTGGTCGCCGCGGCGCCCACGGCCCCTCCCAGCGAGGCGAAGGCGGCGAGGAGAACGAATGCGCGCCGCCACCTCGCTGCAATCGCCACGCTTCCACCCTCCGGACCCGTTGCACGCGCTGACGACGCCCGCGCAAAACCCATTCTACCGGTGGGGTCGGGATCCGCCCAACGCCCGTGACCACCGACTTCGCTTATCGGCGAGGAACGCCACCGAGCGCGGCTACGTCAATGACATACTGCGTGGCTGCCCTCACGCCGGCGAGGAAGAGGTCGTCTTGCTGATCGCGTGTGAGGTCGAAGTCGGTCGCACTGATGCCAGTGCTGTCAACGAAGATCGTGCGGTGCGCGACCGAATCATGGGTCGTGAGGGCATCCCACTCGTTCATCATCGTCTTGAGACAGCGCACCGCAATGGCGAGAGCCGATTCACGCGGCCCGGCCGGCGGATACTCGGTCTGAAATCGTGACAGTTTGATGCCGATAGTCGGCCAGGGCGGGACTGCACCGTTGGTGTGGTCGAAGGAGTGGATCGGGTACTTGGCGAGCAGCGCCCCATCAACCCACGTGTGGCGACCCTCAGCGAAGTGCACGCTGGTCGCGCCGGTGCCCGGAACCTGAACCTCGAGAACGGTGTCGCGGGCTGAGACGTGGACCGGCTCGAAGAAGAAGGGGATTGACATCGAGGCGCGTACAGCGATGACGGGGTCCTGGATCGCTGGATCGAGACCGTAGAGCGAATAGTCCCAGGGCAGCCGAGTGAGGCGTCCCCGAGTGATGTCCGAGACGTAGACGAGGAGCCGATAGCGACGCTCGTCGGCTAGCACACGTTCATGGTCGTCGATCGCCAGATCGGCGAAGGTGGCGACCCCCATGTCGTGCATGATCGGGCGCAGCCATGATTCGAGGTACTCGCCCGAGTACAGGCCCTCCCGGTTGGTCAGGATGGCCGCGTCGGCCATCAGCCCGGCGAGGTGACCACCGGCGTGATCGAGCATCTCGTGGAGGCGCCCTTCGGGCATGAACTTTGAGAAGTCGAGTGAACGTAGGTGTGTTAGCAGATGGTTCATGTCCAGCCCGCGCTGAGTGATCGCGGCGGCGATCGCGGCGGTGACCGCGCCTGCGCTGGTGCCGGCCACGCGTTCCAGGGAGTACCCGGCCTCGTTGAGAGCCAGGATTGCGCCGACGAGTCCGATTCCCTTGACGCCGCCGCCCTCGAGGACCAGGTTGGCCCGCAACTCGTGTTCCCCGTCGTTCTCGGGATTGGGCCAGCCATCGAGTTGGCGCAGTCGCTCGGCTGCGGCGAGAAATCGACTCTGCAGTTCGTCGCTGCGTTGGTATCCCCAGGGCGTCTCGGCCAAGGTGATCGATTCAGTCATCGATGACTCCGAACCGAGGGAACCGTTGAGGATCGGTGCGCGACTATGACCATTGGGACGCGAATCTACTCGCTCGCTAGCCTTCGAACGTGCTGAGTGACGCTCATATCTCTGAGCCCATGGTCGGAACTGGTTCGATGCGTCATCGCCGTGTCGCGATCGGGTTGTGGAGTAGCGCGGTGCTGGTCGCGCTCGTCGTGGTGGCAACCTTCGCGCGAGTTACGACTTCCTTCGAGGGGGATCGGGCGAGCGTCCTGTGGGCCATTGCGACTACTTTCAACCAGAACTACTCGGAGAATCATCCCATCGCTGTCTACGACCGTTTCGATGCGGCGAGCCGCGCCGTCATCTCTCGCGCGGACTACGTGCGGCGCCATCGCGAGTGCCCCGATCCGCCCGGACCGGCCACCACAACCGGGGTGCAGCGAGGTCCCGGGGGGTACTGGCTCGTCCACTACTCGATCGACAGCGTCGCACTGACTGACTACTGGCATTATGTCGCGGGCCGCTGGCGCTTTAGCCTGGTGCGCTCGAATCCCGACGCGGTCTCTCTCTATTCGCTCCCCTTCGCGGCGTACGCGCGGGCGCTGGGCTGCGCATCGGGTGGGTGAGTACGTGCGGTGCGGCTGGACATATCATCGCCACGAAGACGTACTCACCTGATGAAGGAGTCGAGATGACCGCCGTACTCGTTGACGAGATCGAAAACCAACCCTTGGGCGCGCCCGGCACGCTGACGTGGCTGGGTCATGCCACCGTGCTGCTGACGACCAAGGGAGGGACGCGGGTCCTCTTTGATCCGTGGCTGGAGAACCCCCGGGCGCCCGAGGGCCTTGACGTCGGCAAGATCCACATCATCTGCGTCACTCACGGTCACTTCGACCACATGGCCTCGGTCGTTCCACTGGCGGTGGCGACCGGTGCCACCGTGATCTGCGTTCCCGAGATGGCGGCGTACTTCGCCTCCGCCGGGCTGAGCGACGTGGTCGAGATGAACAAGGGGGGTACGTATCGACACGGCGACCTCGCCTTCACCATGGTGGGCGCCGACCACTCCTGCGGGATCTCTGGCGGCGAGCACCAGCCCTCGATCTACGGGGGCAACCCCGTGGGCTTCGTCGTGACGCTGTCCCCAGGCGAGGGGGGACCCGTCTACGTGTCGGGCGACACCAACGTTTTCTCCGACATGAGCATTGTGCGTGACCTCTACGCGCCTGAGATCGGTCTCATGCCCATCGACGGCCACTACAACATGGGCCCGCGCGAGGCGGCGTACGCGGTGCGGCTCCTCGGTCTGACTCGTTTCGCGCCCTATCACTACGGGACCTTCCCGATGCTCGCGGGCACGCCCGGTGAGGTCGAAGAGCATCTGCGCGCTGCGGGCACGCCCACGCGCGTGACCGCCTGGCAGCCGGGAGAGTCGCTGCCGCTCGTCAGTTAGATCAGAACGACTGGGCGAACCAGTTGGCGGCGTAGGGGGTGATGGCGGCGGCCGCGACGACGCCCAGGATGAGGCTCGACGCTACCGCCCACTGGCGTATCGACGCGCCGCGCACTTGACGCCGAGTCCGGGCGATCCAGTCGAGGGGCGCGAGCTTGGCTGTCTCAACCAGGTGGCCGAGCACGTGGATCGTCATCGCTCCGAACCACAGCACGAAGCTTGCCTGGTGCGCACTGAGCAAGAGACCGCGCTCGGAGCGCGGCAGCAAGACGAGTCCGACGCCCGTGCCGATCACCGCGAGTGTGAGGATCACGACGACGGGTCCGAGTAGGCGCAGCACCAGCACCGGCGGACCCTTGCGCCGATAGCGAGCGTCGCCGGTGTAGTACTTCACGAAACGCCACGTGGTTGAGCCGATCTTGTAGAGGACCGGCGGAATCAGGAGCACGCCGATGAAGACGTGCTCTGTGAGGAGCGGTCCGATGAAGGGGATCGTGACCCCCTCGAGGGCGAGCAGGATCAGGAGGATGACCGCGAGCAGGCTGGTGAAACGGGCGTTGCCCTCGACCCCGCTCTCGTCGAGCGCGGCGGCGTGACGGGCGCGCTGGGGGGCCCGTTGCATCATGGAAATTGGCCTTTCCTCTCCCTGGCGGTGTTGTGGTCGCGTGCGATCGACCCCGAGATTACAGAGGCGGGTCGAATTTTGAACTAAGGGGCGATAATGAATTCCTAAGAAACGCGGGGAGGGACGTGGTCGTCGCCGATATCGTCGGGGCGTGATCCTCGACGCGACCCGTGAGGCAATGGTGGACTTCGCCGGGATGCGCACCTGGTATCGCGTCACCGGCGACCTGGATTCGGGCCTCACCCCGATCGTGATCGCCCACGGCGGGCCCGGCATGGCGCACAACTACCTCCTGTCGCTCTCCGCGCTCGCGCTCGAAGGTCGGCCCGTGATCCACTACGACCAGGTGGGCTGTGGCAGGTCGACGCACGACCCGTCTCGCGGCAGCGACTTTTGGACGGTGGCGCTCTTTCGCGAGGAACTGGCGAATCTTGTCGAAGCGCTCGGCGTCGCCGACCGGTTCCACCTGCTCGGCCAATCCTGGGGCGGCATGCTCGCCGCAGAGTTCGCCCTCACCGGCCCTCGGGGTCTGCGCTCGCTGATCCTCTCGAACTCGCCGGCGTCGATGGACCTGTGGGTGAGTGAGGCGAACCGCCTACGGGCGGATCTTCCCGAGGACGTTCGCGTATCGCTCGAGACGCACGAGGCCGCGGGTACCACCGACGATCCTGCATATCTCGCGGCGACCGAGGTGTTCTACGACCGCCACGTCTGTCGGGTGCGTCCTTATCCGTCCGAGGTGCAGGCGACGTTTGACCAGCTCGCCGAAGACGCAACTGTGTATCGGGCGATGAACGGTCCCAACGAGTTCCTCTGTGTTGGCACCTTGCGCACCTGGTCGGTGGTCGGGCGCCTCGGTGCGATCACCGCACCGACGCTCGTGCTCTCGGGACACTTCGATGAGGCCACACCGGCGACGGTCGCCCCGTTCGTCGAGGAGATTTCCGGTGCCCAGTGGATGCTCTTTGACGAATCGAGTCACATGCCCTTCGTCGAAGAGCCTGATCGCTACCTCGAGGTCGTCAACGAGTTTCTTTCTCGCCACGACTAGGGCGACCTAACGTGAGCAGGGTGGCGCCGCGTCTGTTCAACCTCGACACCGTGATGGTGGACGTCGTGATGCGCGTCGTTGCGCTACCGACGCGCGGCGGCGACTCGCTCGCGAGCAGCCACGTGGTCACGACGGGCGGGGGATTCAATGTTATGAGCGCGGCCGCCCGCCAGGGGATGGATGTCACCTACGTCGGAAGACTCGGGCGCGGGGCGTTCTCTGATCTCGCCCGAGCGGATCTTGCGACGCTCGCTATTGACAGCCCTCTGGCACCGGCCAGTGAGCTCGACGTTGGTTTTTGCGTAGTGCTGGTTGACGAGAGTGGCGAGCGCACGTTTGTCACTGCTCCCGGCGCCGAGCTCACTCTCTCGTCCGCGGATCTGGACACGGTCGCACCCCACGAGGGCGACTACGTGTTCCTCTCGGGCTACAGCCTCGTCTACCCCGAGATTGGTCCGGTGGTCGCAGCGTGGATCGCGGGGCTCGCACCGGGGGTCGTGGTGGCCTTTGACCCCGCTCCCCGGGTTCTCGACATCGACGCGTCGATCCTCGATCCCGTGCTCGCCCGCACCGACTGGCTGCTGCTTAACACCGTGGAGGCGATGGCGCTCTCGGGTGAAGAGGAGATGGGCGACGTGATCGAAGTGTTGCTCACGGTGAGCGGTCGGCGCGGCATCGTGATCCACGCCGACGAGCGCGGCTGCGTGCTCGCGACCCGTGAGGGCGACGTCCACGAGGTGGCGGGATTCGCGATCAAGGTCATCGACACCAACGGCGCGGGTGACACCCACGATGGAGTCGTGCTCGCGGAGCTCTCGCGTGGATCGAGTGCGCTCGAGGCGGCGACGCGCGCCAACGCCGCAGCCGCGCTCGCGGTCGAGCGGGTCGGACCCGCCACGTGCCCTACGCGCGAGGAGATCACCGCATTCCTCGCGGGATCCCCGCGACGAACCGATTAGAAGTAGTGCTCGCCGAGCTCTTCGCTCCAAGTGGCCGTACGAAGCTCACCGCGCGGCACGCTCCAGCGGAACACCGGCTTGATGTCGAGTACCGGTGTGCCGTCGATGCCGTCGAGGCCGCGTACCTGGAAGGAGCGCTCCTCGAGGTTGGAGATCGCGACGGTCGTGAGCAGGATCCGGTTGGGTCGGTCCTTGTTGCGCTGGGCGAAGACGCCAACGTCGGGCCAGTCGGGGTTGGCGCGCGGGTGTCGGTGCCAGGGCGCCGGCGGCACGTCCTCGGCCCAGTCGGCGAAGAACACAATCTCGACGTGGGAGAAGTCGCCCAGGCCGGCGAGCGACTCACTCGGCACGTCGGCCGCGAGCTCGACGGTGGAGACGACGTCATCCCAGTTGTCGTCGAGAGCCTCACTGCGGTCGTTGCGGATATAGGCGACGGGGCGAACGCTGTAGGTCATGGGCTCACTTTAATCAGGGCGCTCGTGTCGCCCGAGGGACCGGCGCGGCGCTATCGTGAGGCGTTCGTGAGCGAGGACCCATGGCGGAATTGACATTTACCTACGGAACCATGGCGGCGGGAAAGTCGACGCTGGCCCTGCAATTGTGCTGGCAGTTGCGCGAGGGCCGCAGTGACGTCGCGCTGTGGACTTTCGGGGACCGCTCGAGCGATGGCATGGTGACGAGCCGCATCGGCATCGAGGCGAGTGCCGACGCGATTCGCCCCGGCGAGGACCTCGCCCCACACGTCGCGCGACTGCGTGCGGAGGCGATCCGAGTCCTTGTCATCGACGAGGTCCAGTTCGCCAGCGTCGAGCAGATCGACGCGCTCGCGCGGCTGGTCGACGACGACGAGGTCGACGTGCACGCCTTCGGCCTTTCGGCGGACTTCCTACTCAATCTCTTTCCGGGGTCGGCTCGCCTCTTCGCCATCGCCGATTCGGCGCACGAGCTTCCCCTCACCTCCTCGTGCTGGTGCGGGAAGCGGGGGCGCTGCAACGCTCGTGTCGTCAACGGTGTCGTCGCGCGCGAAGGTGACCAGTTCTTCTACGGCGACGTGTCCGACGGGGTCGTCCACTATCAGGTGCTCTGTCGCACCCACTACGGGATCGGTCAGCTGCACCCGTAGTCGCGATCTCTGCCCGCTACTCGCTGGCCCGTGCGAGGCCTGCCGGGCTGAGGGTTCATCGAGCGACGGCGTTAGAAGAACGCGGCGCAGAGGTCATAAAGCGTGCGCGGCACGCGACGCTGGCCGTGGGACACCTCGGCGAGATCCACGAGTTCTATGTCACCGCCGCGCACGACGGGAATCGTCCCAAAGCGTGAGGCCGCGACCGCGTCGTAGGCGGCAGCGCCCACGCGCGTGGCCCAGATGCGGTCGTGGGCGGTCGGGCTGCCGCCGCGCTGGAGGTGTCCGAGCACGGTCGTGCGTACCTCGAAGCCGCCGTGGCTGTCGATGCGCGAGCTGAGAAACTGGCCGACTCCGCGCGTGGCCAGGCGTACCCCGCGCACGCCCTCGCTGGTGATCTCGCCGGTTTCACGGCCCCCCAGGGTCTCGAGGTTGACGCCCTCGGCGATCACGACGATGGAGAACGCGTACCCGCGGGCGCGACGGGCCACCAGGTGGGCGATGATCTCATCCATGGTGTAGGGGAACTCGGGGATCACGATCAGGTCGGCGCCGCCGGCGAGTCCGCCCATCGCCGCGACCCAGCCCGTAGTGCGTCCCATGGTCTCGACCACCATGACGCGGTGGTGTGAGGCGGCGGTCGTGTAGAGGCGGTCGAGCGACTCGGCGACCAGGGAGATCGCGGTGTCAAAGCCGATGCAGTAATCGGTGCCGATCAAGTCGTTGTCGAGAGTCTTGGGCACTCCCACCACGGGCGCGCCACGCTCGGCCAACCAGTGCGAGATTCGCTGCGTGCCGTCGCCGCCGATGGCCACTAGCGCGTCGAGGTTCTCCGCGACGGTGGCCAAGACGCGCTCGCGACCGCCCGGGGGATTGTCGAGGTCGTAGCGAGCAGTGCCGAGAATCGTCCCGCCGACGCCCACGATGCCGTTGAGTTCAGAAGTCGTGAGCTCTCGCTCGACGAACTGCGTGGCGAGCCCCTGCCAGCCGTTGGCGATACCGAACAGCTGATGGCCGTCGCGTGCGGCCATTTGGCCGATCGCGCGAATGGCGGCGTTGAGCCCGGGCGCGTCGCCGCCGGCGGTCAGAACCCCAATGCGCATGACTCCCTCTCGAATCCTTGCTTTTACCCTAGAACAGGATCACCGTGGGGTCGTTGCGGCGCGCCGCCTCGGCGTCGATACTGGATCGATGCGTGACGTTCCCGAGAGTTCCGCTCGCCAATGCCCGAGTCCATTGGCGATCTTCTTTGAGTGTCCCCAGTGTGGTTCGGAGATGTCCGCCGAGCACGCTCACTATCGATGTCGCGCCTGCGGGTGGCGCGACAGCTGTTGCGACTAGCCCAGAAATCAATCTGGTGACACCTTGTCGTCACCCGCCGTTCATGTGACCTCCTTACTCTGGCCCTATCGCCACGAGTGAGGATGCCATGGAAGAGGTCAGCAAGTTCAAGGTCGCGCCCGGCGCGCTCGATGCTGAATTGGCCCGCCTCGACCCGGACCACGATCGTCCGCGTGAGGTGATCGCGACCAGGGGTCTCAACCTTAAGTTTTCCGACAAGACGGTTCTCTCGGGTGTGAACATGAACTTCGAGCGTGGCACTATTACCGCGCTGATCGGCCCGACGGGTTCGGGCAAATCGACGTTCCTTCGCACGATCAACCGAATGAACGATCGAGTGGCGGGATTCCGACACGAAGGCGACGTTCTGCTTGACGGGGAGTCGATCTGGGGCGACCAGCAGGATCTGCTCACCATTCGCCGGCGCGTGGGCATGCTGTTTCAGCGTCCCAATCCGTTCCCGATGTCGATTCGCGACAATGTCGTGGCGGGAGTGAAGGCGCACGGCATTGCGAGAGGCAAGCAGCTGGACGTGGTGGCCGAGATGCGCCTGACCGAGGTGGGCCTCTGGGACGCAGTGAAGGATCGCTTGGGTGACTCGCCCTATCGGCTCTCCGGAGGCCAGCAGCAGCTGTTGTGTCTAGCGCGCGCTCTTGCGGTGGGCCCGGAAGTGCTCTTGCTCGACGAACCGACGTCCGCGCTCGATCCCATTTCCACTGAGGCCGTCGAACGGATGTTGCGCGCGATGACACCGGCGTTGACGTTGATCGTCGTCACGCACAATCTCGGCCAAGCCCGGCGCATCTCGGATCAGACGATGTTCTTCTTCAACGGTGAGCTGGTCGAGCACGGCGCGACGTCGCAGGTGTTCCAAAATCCGCGCGAACTTGACACCGAGCGTTACGTCCAAGGCTTGATGGGCTGAGCGAGCCGACAGATTACGCAGAAATCAGTTCGACCTCACTGGGACTTCACGGTTGCGTTACTTCGACTGCTTACCGTGGACTCGTCAACAACTAGGAGGACATCAGTGATCACCAATTTTCGTAGAGGCACTCGTCTGGCGACAATCGTCGCCCTCGCGGGTTCAGTGAGCCTCGTCGGTCTCGCCTCGGCCTCGTCGGCCGCCACGGCGAAGGCCAAGAAGAAGAACGTTCCCGTCACGGTGAACTTCAAGATCGAAACGCCCAAGGCCGCGAGCCTGACCGAAGCGGGCAGCTCATTGCTCTACCCGTTGTGGAACTTGTGGGCACCGGCTTATCAGAACAAGTTCAAGCAGGTCAGTCTGACCACGGGTGCGGGCGGTTCCGGCCTAGGCATCTCCGAGGCCGCGGCCGGCACCATCAACATCGGCTCCTCTGACGCGTACCTCTCCCCGACGCAGCTGCAGACGACGCCGGGTCTGATGAACATTCCGGTGGCCATCTCCTCTCAGGTCGTCACCTACAACATTCCGGGGCTGCACGCGCACCTCAAGCTCAACGGCACGATCATTGCCGCGATGTACGAGGGCCAGATCACCAATTGGAACGACTCGCAGATCGCCGCGCTGAACCCGGGCGTGAATCTGCCCAGTCTTCCGGTCGTGCCGCTCTATCGATCCGACGGCAGTGGCGACACCTTCCTCTTCACGACCTACCTGACCAAGCAGGACCCGAACGGCTGGGGCAAGTCGGTGGGGTATGGCACCACGGTGACGTGGCCAAAGAACCCCTCGGCGCTTGGTGAGAACGGCAACGGCGGCATGGTCACGGCGTGTGGCGCGACCAAGGGCTGCATCGCCTACGTCGGGGTGAGCTATTTGAGCAACATCCTGGGCAATGGTCTGACGACGGCGGCCCTGCTCAACGGGAACGGCCAGTACTTGAACTGGAGCGCGAAGGGCGTCACGGCCGAGGCGGCCGGTTACAAGGTCTTTCGCAACAAGGGCGCCGTCTCGATGATCAACGCCAAGACCAAGGGCGGCTACCCGATCATCAACTACGAGTACGCCATCGTGAACAAGACCCAGCCCAGTGCGGCCATGGCGTCGGCGACGCGCTCACTGCTCGAGTGGGCGATCAGTCCCTCGGGTGGCCAGAGGCCGTCGTTCCTGTCCCAGGTGAACTTCCTGCGCTTGCCCAACACCTTCATCCTTGGCTCGTACAAGCTGATCACGACGATCAAGGGCTAGTAGCTGAATGAGTGGCGACAACCCGACACCAATCGAGGCGTCGTCACCCGTAGCGTCGGTGATCCGGCGGGGCCGTAGGCCCCGCCGGATCACGACGTCCTTTCACTTTGAAGACCGACTGTGGCAGGTCGCGACCCGCGTGGCGGTGACTGTTCCGCTGCTCGGGCTGGTTTTCGTCATCATCATCCTGGCCGTCAAGGCGTGGCCCGCGATCAAGGTGAACGGACCCGGGTATCTCACCAGTTCGGTGTGGCAGGTGGGCAACTTCTACGGGGCGGTGCAGCACACCCACGGCGTTGCGCATCCTGAGGGCGCCGTTTACGGTGCGTGGCCACTCATCGCCGGCACCCTCGAATCATCTTTGATCGCGATCATCATCGCGGTGCCAGTCTCGATCGGCACCGCCTTCGCTCTCACCGAGCGCCTGCCCAAGTGGATCGCCCAGCCGCTCGGCTTCTTCGTCGAGATCCTGGCCGGCATACCGAGCGTGGTGATCGGGCTCTGGGGCGTGCTCGTTTTGGGCCCCTTCCTCGCCCAGCACGTCTACCCCCTCGTCGCCAACCACGTACCGAACGTGCCCGTGCTGCGCTACTTTCGCGGCTCGGTCGGCTACGGCGAGGGGCTCCTGACGTCCGGCCTGGTTTTGAGCTTCATGATCGTTCCGATCATCGCCTCGACGACGCGCGACCTCTTTTTGCAGGTGCCCGTGCTGCCCAAGGAAGGTGCCGAGGCTCTCGGCTTCACGGACGCCGAGGTCGCCCGCCGCGTCACCCTGCCGTGGGTGCGCTCGGGCATCGTGGGTGCCACGATGCTCGGCTTGGGCCGCGCGATCGGCGAAACGATCGCCATCGCCATGGTGTCCGGCTCGGTACTGGGAACCGTGGCGCCGAATATCTACGGCACGATGACCACCATCGCGGCAACGATTGTCAGTCAGCTCGACTCCTCACTCACCGACGGAACGGGTTTTGCCCTGTCCAACCTCGCCGAAGCCGGGCTCCTGCTCGCGCTCATCTCCATCGCCGTCAACCTCGCGGCGCGCACGATCGTCCGGCACACGGGCAAACTCATGGCACCAGTGGGGAGGGGCTGATGTCGATGACCGAAAGCCTCTCGCACGGTACGTCGTGGCGACGCGTCAAGTCCGTCGTGTTTCGGGCGTTCACGCTTCTAGCGCTCGTCTTCATCCTCGGTCCGGCGCTCTGGTTGATCGTGGGCGTCGTCGTCAAGGCGGTGCCGCATTGGAGTTGGGGCGTACTCACTCACGTGCCCAGCGGCAACGGCGGTGGTCTCGAGAACGCCATCTTGGGCACGCTCGTCATCATGGTGGGTGTGCTGATCATCGCCGGCACGACCGGCGTGCTGGCGGGCGTCTTTCTCTCCGAATTCACCGGCGTGAGTCGGAAAGGGCGCGAACGCGGCACGATCTTGCGCACGGGGATTGATGTGCTCGCCGGGTTCCCGTCGATCGTGCTGGGCTACGTGGGCTACGTCGCACTCGTGGTCGGACTTCACTGGGGATTCTCGCTCTTGGCGGCACTCATCATCTTGTCGCTGATGGTGGTGCCCTACATCACGAAGGCCACCGAAACCGCGCTGCGTCAGGTGCCGACGTCGTATCGAGAGGGCGCCGAAGCCCTCGGGATGCGCACGGGATATGGGCTGCGCAAGGTCGTGTTGCGCACGGCTCTGCCCGGCATCGTGACCGGCCTTCTCATTGCCGAGTCGATTACCGTGGGCGAGACCGCGCCCCTGCTCTACACCGCCGGAGTTACCAACGACCTGCCCAACTGGCACCTAGTGCATCACCCCATCGGCTACTTGACCTACTACGTGTGGACGGACTGGAATCAGCCGCTGGCGTCACTGCACTACATCTCCTATGACGCGTCGCTGATTCTGCTCGTGATGGTCCTTAGCCTCCTGATCGTGAGTCGCCTCGTCGTCGCGAGGAGCCAGCGACACTCTGAGGCGGCTCGCTAGCGCTGCTACCCTCGCCTTCAAGAACGGGGGACGACATGGAACTCTGGCAACAATCAGCGGCCGATCTGGCGCGCATGATTCGCAGTGGTGAAACCACATCGCGCGAGGTGGTCGAGGCGCATCTGGCGCGAATCGACGCGGTGAATCCGAAGGTGAATGCGATCGTGGAGATCCGTCCCGACGAGGTTCGCCGCGACGCCGACGCGGCCGACGCCGCGCGTCGCTCCGGAGCGCCGCTCGGAGCGCTCCACGGGGTGCCGGTCACGGTGAAGTCAAACATCGACGTGGCGGGATATGCCACGAACGAGGGCTCGGCCGCGCTGAAGGACTTCATGGCGAGCGACGACGCTCCCGTCGTCGAAAGGATCCGCACGGCCGGCGGCGTGGTGCTGGCGCGCACGAACATGCCCGACCTGGGACTTCGGATCAACACGGAATCCTCGCTCTATGGTGCGACGCACAACCCGTGGCGCCACGGGGTTACGGCCGGCGGCTCATCGGGCGGCGAGGCCGCGGCCCTGGCCGCAGGCATGACGCCGCTCGGGCTGGGCAACGACATCGGTGGCTCGTTGCGCAATCCCGCCTACGCATGCGGCGTGGCGTCGATCAAGCCCTCGCGCGGGCGCGTGCCGGAGGGCAATCCCAGCGCGACGGTCGAGACCGCCCTCAATGGCCAGCTGATGGCCGTCGAGGGGGTGCTCGCGCGTCACGTGGCCGACGTGCGTCTCGGCCTGGAGTGCGTCATGGGTTCGCACCGTCGCGATCCCCAGGCCATCGACGCGCCGCTCGGCGGGCGGCCCATGGCTCGACGCGTGGCCCTGGTGCCGCGGCCCGCGGGCGGCGACACGCACCCCAACGTCGAGGCGGGCGTGCGACGCGCCGGTGCGGCCCTCGAGGCGGCCGGCTACGAGGTGGACGAGATCGAGCCACCCCTGCTGCTTGAGGCCTACCTCGCTTGGGTTGAGCTGATGTGGTCGAACCTTCGCGTCGCGGCGCCGATCTTCGCGCCCTTCATGGGCGAGGGCGGGCAGCGCTTCCTCGAGCTCTCCGACGTGGAACTACCCCCGGCGAGCGAGGAGTCGATGTTCCAGATGCACCTGTCGCGCTTTCGCGTGGCTCGGGCTTGGCGACGTTTCCTCGAGGACTTCCCCCTGATCGTGGGGCCAACCTGGACTCAGCCGCCCTTCGTTCACGGCTTTGACATCGAGAGCCGTGAGAGCGCGATGGCCGTCGCCGAGCTGTTTCGCTTCGTGTTGCCTCCCAACCTGATGGGGCTGCCCGCCGCGTGCGTCGCGACCGGCCTCGCCGACGGTCTGCCGACCGGTGTCCAGATCATTTCACTGCCCTTTCGTGAGGACCTCTGCCTGGACGCCGCCGCGGTGGTGGAGTCCGCGCTCGGGGTCCTGACGCCGATCGACCCGAGGGACTAGATGCTGGTCGTGCGCGGAATCGAGCGCGGCGAGGTCGCCGCAGCCGTCGCGATTATTAATGAGGGCACTCTTTCGCCCGGTGCCGAGCACCCCGAACTCGAGGACGAGTACTGGGCGGCCGTGGGCGAGGTCCGCGACCGACGCGGCGACGTGCTGGTGGCCCTCGACGACGGTGCCGTCGTCGGGGTGTGCCAGGTGATCGTCTTTCGACACTTCCAGCACACCGGTGGCTGGTGCGCCGAGCTCGAGAGCGTGTACGTGCGCGCCGACCGGCGCGGTCAGCGCATCGGCGCGGCGATCCTCGAGGTGGCCGAGAACCTCGCGCGGGCCGCTGGTTGCTACCGGGTGCAACTCACGAGTCGCAACGTGCGCGTCGACGCTCATCGCTTCTACGTCGCCCACGGCTATGAGCAGGCCGCGCAGGGCTTTCGAAAGTCTCTCCTCTAAAGGACTTCGGTGAGGGATCCGTCGTCGACGTCAAAGACGAAGCCGCGGATCTCGGTGGAGTCGACGAAGCGGCTCGCCGTCAGGGCGGCGACCGTCTCGCGCACGTCCGCGCGGATGTCGCGATAGGCGCCGAGGCGAAAAGGCGGCCGCTCGCCGAACTCGACTTCGAGTTCGTTTTGGAGCTCGTCTTCGTCGAAGGATTCGAGTCCACAGCGCGTGTGGTGGATGACCATTACCGCGCGGGTTTCCAGCAGCCGCTGACTCAGCAGTAGTGAGCGAATCGCGTCGTCGGTGGCGATGCCGCCGGCGTTGCGGATGAGGTGCACCTCGCCGAGGTCGAGGCCGAGGGCCCCGAAGAGGTCGAGGCGCGAGTCCATGCAGGTCAGCACGGCGAGGTGCGACTGGGGCACGGTGGGCATCTCGCGATGTCCGTGCCTCGTCACGTACTCGCGGTTGTGTGCGAGGAGGTCGTCGATCACGCTCATCGCACCATCCTAGGAAGCGTCGCTCGCTACGCTGCCAGAAGGAGGTTGTCATGAAGAGCAACGATGAAGTCCGTGCCGAATTGCGCCAGCCCGCGCTCGACCTGCGCGCGATGATTCCCGACGTTTTGAAGGGCTACGCCGACCTGGCGAGGGCGTCCTTCGCCGAGGGTGAGCTCGCGGCGAAGATGAAGGAGCTCATCGCCCTGTCCATTGCCGTGACCCGAGAATGCGACGGCTGTGTCGTGAGCCACGCCCGCAGCGCCGCCGCGCGTGGCGCGACGCGCCAGGAGGTCGCCGAGGCCATGGGCGTGGCAATCACTATGAACGGCGGCCCGGGCACGGTCTGGGGCCCTCGCGCCCTTCGGGCCTTCGACGAGGCGGTCGCCGCGCGAACGGCCGAATAGTTCCTAAACCTCGTAGTGCAGCTGGGTAATGCCGTTGACGAAGCTCGAGGCCAGCTGGCGTGCCGGTCCGCTCGCGTGGATACCTGGGACACGACGCAGGAGTTCGCGCCACATCACCGTGATCTCGCGGCGCGCCAGGTGCGCGCCGAGGCAGAAGTGCGGGCCCGGAGCCCCGAAACCGAAGTGGTCGTTCGGGTCGCGCGTGACGTCGAAGACGTCGGGCCTATCGAAGGCCTCCTCGTCGCGGTTGGCCGAGTTGTAGAAGAGCAGTACCTTGTCGCCCGCGTGCAGGTCGACCCCCGAAAGCGTGTAGTCGCTCGCCAGCGTGCGACGCATCCAGATCACCGGTGAGGCCCATCGCACGATCTCATCGACCGCGGTCTTGGCGAGGGTGGCGTAGTCCTCGATGAGGAGCTGCTTTTGATCGGGATGCGCCGAGAGCGCGACCAGCGCGTGGGCGAGGGCGGTGCGGGTGGTCTCGTTTCCCGCGGTGACCAACAGGACGAAGAACGACGCGAGCTCTTGTTGGCTGAGACGTTCGGACTCGATCTCGGCGTTCACGAGGGCGCTCGTGATGTCGTCGATCGGGTTCTTCACGCGATAGGCCCCGAGCTCCTCCATGATGCCCGTGAGGGCGGCGCCGGCCTCGAGCGTGGCGAGGATGACGTCGGTGCCGTCGGGGATGATCGCGGGGTCGCCCATCGAGAGGATGACGTTGGAGGCATGCAGGACCGTAGCGAACTCGCTCGCCGGCACGCCCATCATGGTGCAGATGATTTCCAAGGGAAACGGGGCGGCGAGGTCGGCGACGAAGTCGCCGGTGCCCGACGCCAGCGCGTCGGCGATGATCCGGTCGGCAACTACCTCGATGGAGTTCTCGATGGCCTTGACGTTGCGCGGGTTGAAGGCGTTGGCCACGATGCGCCGCAGTCGAGCGTGCTTGGGGTGGTCGGTCGAGATCATGCCCGAGAAGTACTCGACCATCTCCGGGGGGAAATCGAGTATCGAGACGGCTCCGGGACCTGAGGTGAACACTTCGGGGTGGCGCGACGCCGTCGCCACGTCGCGATACCTCGTCAGTGCGTAGTAGCCCGGACCGGGTGGAAACTCGATCGCGGTGTTCTCTACCTCGGGCTCTTCGAAGAAGGCGATCGGCCGCTGTGCGCGCAATGTCGCGAACGCCACCTCGCGCTCGCTCCACGGGCGACGCCAGAAGTCGAGGTCGGACAGATTGATCTCATCGACACGCCCAGCGCCCATTCGCGTCATCGTAGCGACGTCCGGTCACGCCGAGAGGGTTTCACGGCAGACTGGGGGAGTGGAACTAACCGATGACGAGCGCGCCAAGCGCCTCCAAGCGCTGAACAAGTTGCTCGACCTGATGCGCCCGGCCGTGCAGGCCGACGGAGGGGATCTGGTCCTGGTGCGTGCGGACGTCGAGACTGGCGTCGTCGAGGTCCAGCTGCAGGGGGCGTGCTCGAGCTGTGCCATCTCCTCGTCCACCCTCCAGGGCGGAGTGACCCGCATTCTCACCGACCGGCTTCACTGGGTCACCGAGGTGATCGGGGGCGTCGACGACAGCATCGATCCCGAGGATTCGATGATCCTGGGTACGGGCGGTTACGTGCCCCGCTATCAATCCCTCTAGGAGACGCGCCGTGGCGCGATCACACGTGGCGCGCCGAGTTAGAAGGACCTAGCCTTGGCCGATGGCCCCACGCCACGCTCGGCACTACCAGCGCTCGAGGCGACTGGTCGGTGTGCTGGCCGTGCTCGTGGTCCTTGCGGCAGCGGCCGTCACGGCCTATCGGCTTCGTCCGGTCAGCGCCACATCGATGCCGACATCGGGTGTCGCGTTGCTGACAGGCTACGGCGTCGTGGAACCGAGCGGCGCTTCACTCGACCCCGTCACGGTCGTGCTCTCGAAGTCCCAATCTCGTAGTGTTGCGCGTGCCATCTCGGAGTTGCCCTCGCTGGGACACGGGGCGACCTTCTTCTGCCATGGCGAGTCCACCGACTTTGTGGTGCGCGTGATGCGCGCCCGGGGCGAGCGGCCGTACTGGACGGCCCGCGACCTACTGTGTCCGTCCCCGGGCTATCTACTCATCAACGGGCGTGGTGCCACACAGTCGCTCGGCAGCGTGTGCGCGCTTCGACAACTCGTGGTCTCGTTGCTACCTCGTGGAGCGGCACCCGGCACGCGCAGCGCGCTGCGGTTGTGTCCGGCGAGCGCGCGCTGAAAGAAGAGCGACGTTGACTACGCAGAAGTCGTGGGTGGCGGGGCGTGAGTGATATGAGTGCTAGCGACGCGTCAGCGCACCGGCCAGACGCGTCTGTTTGGCGCTCGACCCGGGAGGATCTCTCCGTCCTGCTCGGGTTGAGTCGCGAGTTCAATCTCCTGGACGGTCACGACCATGACGACGACCGTGTGCGCGAGGCACTGATTCCGCTGCTCGACGGCGACGAGTTCGGCCAGGTGTGGCAGATCGCCGCGCTCGACGGCGCCCAAGGGTACTGCGTGCTCGGATGGAGCTACTCGCTCGAGTCGGGTGGGCGAGAGTGCATCGTGGACGAGATCTACGTGACCGGCCGTGGCCGAGGCCTCGGAGCCCAGCTGCTCGACGCCGCGCTGCGCGGCGCGAGAGACGCGGGGGTGAAGGTGGTGTTCCTCGAGACCGAGGCCCACAATGAGCGGGTGCGCTCCTTCTACCAGCATCACGGATTCGTGCGCGAGGACTCCGTCTGGATGCGCCAGGTCCTCTAGCCGCAGTCGGTACCGGGTCGCGAGCGCCGGCACGGCACGGCGTCGTGACCTGGCGCTATTATTTAGTTAGGTGAACTAATGGAACAAACGGTGACGGATTCTCAGACGGCGGCGCGGCTACGACGCGCCGTGACTCGCTTGAACCGGCGGCTTCGCGCGTCATCCCTAGGGGGGATCACGCCCGCCCAGGCGTCGCTCTTGGCTCTGGTGGACTCCCTCGACAACCCGTCCCTGGGCGACCTTGCCGCCGCCGAGCAGATCCAGCCACCGTCGGTGACCCGGCTGATCCGGGCCATGGAGGCCCAGGATCTCGTGGTGTGCGTGACCGACGCGGAGGACCGACGCTGCACGAGGGTGCGACTCACCGCGCGCGGCCGGCGCGAGGTCACGGCCATCCGCCAGCGCAAGACGGCCTTCTTGGAACGTCGACTGCAGGCGCTGTCGGCCCAGGAACGCGAACGCGCGTCCGAAGTGGCGAGTTTCCTCGAACTCCTTTTGGAGGAGGAGTGAGCGCCGCGCAGAACTTCAAGTCCAAGACCTTCGCCGCACTGAGCGTACGAAATTTCCGTCTCTACGTCTTCGGCCAGCTGGTGTCGGTCTCGGGGACGTGGATGCAGTCGGTGGCCCAGGGTTGGCTGATCCTGCAGATCTCGGGCTCCTCGGTCGACCTGGGCATCGCGGTGGCCCTGCAGTACGTGCCGATGCTCGTGATCGGCTCCTACGGGGGAGTGATCGCCGATCGCCACGACAAGCGGCGCATCCTCTATGGCACCCAGGGCGGAGCCGGCCTGCTGGCCCTGGCCCTCGGGGTGATGGTGACGACGCACCACGTCAGCATCGCCGCGGTTTACCTGCTGGCAGCGCTGCTGGGCATCGTGAACCTCTTCGACGTGCCAGCGCGCCAGGCCTTCGTTCAGCAGATGGTCGGGCGTGATCTCATCGCTAACGCCGTCAGCCTCAACAGCGTCCTCATGAACGCGGGCCGCCTGATTGGCCCGGGGATAGCGACCGCCTTCATCGCCGCCTTCGGCACCGCCGTGTGTTTCTACGCTAACGCTGTCAGCTACGTCGCGGTGCTGATCGCGCTGGCCCTGATGCGTAGTCACGAGTTCCTGCCCATGAAGACAATCGCGCGCGAAAAGGGCCAGCTGCGCCTGGGTATCGCCTACGTGCGGGCCAATCCCGAGCTGCGCCGGGCGGTGCTCGCGGTCGCGGTGGTCAGCATGTTCGCCTTCAACTTCACGGTGACGCTGCCCTTGCTCGCGCACGATACCTTCCACCAGCGCACTGCGGTCGAGTACGGGCTCATGATGGGGGCGATGGGGCTCGGCGCCATCATCGGCGGACTGGCCATCGCGTACCGTTCGCGGCCCACCCCGGGCTTGCTCGCGGCGCTCGCGTTAGGTTTTGGCACGTCGCTCACCCTCGTGGCCCTGATGCCGTCGGCGCACCTCGCCGAGCTCTTGATGATCCCGACCGGCGCCTGTTCGGTGGCCTTCGTCTCGACGGCGAACGCGACGCTGCAGCTCAACTCCTCGAGCGCGATGCGCGGTCGGGTCATGAGCCTCTACGGCATCGCCTTTTTTGGCACGACTCCCATCGGCGCGCCGCTCATTGGGTTCATCATCACACTGAGCGACCCTCGCACGGGTCTGCTCGTTGGCTCAATTCTCACCGTGCTGGTCGGCGTGTGGCTCTCCGCCACGCACCAGCGAGTTCCGGCCACGGTGCTCGAGCCCGCGACCTAGGCGTTCTGAGCCTTGGGCTCCTTGGGCAGGCCGAGGGCCCGCTCACCAATGATGTTGCGCTGGATCTCGGCGGTGCCGCCCCAGATGGTCTCGGATCGTGAGAAGAAGAAGGACGCCTGCAGATCCGACACCGGGTAATCCGCCCGGCCCCGTCGGCCCGGGCCCGACTGGGGGTCGGGGGCCTTGCCAGTGAGGATCTGGGCCTGCATGCCCATTACGTCAAGTCCCAGTTCCATCATGTCGCGGTGCATCTCGGACCAGAACATCTTGTTGCACGCGCCGAGCAGGGTCGCGTTGTGGGATGAATTGAGCGAGTCGGTCAGCGAGCGATAGCCGTTGATCTCCATGATCTTGACTTTCTGCCAGGATCGCACGAGGGCGTCGCGCACCAGGCGGTCGCTCGTGCGGCCGTGGCGGCGCGCCTCGTCGAGGATCGAGTCCCACTCCTTGAGAAAGCGGCGGTACCCGGTGGTGGACGAAGAGCCGCGCTCGAATCCCAGCGTGGTCATGGCGACCTTCCAGCCGTTGTTGACCCCGCCGATCACGTTGCCCTTGGGGCAGCGTGCGTTGGTGAAGAAGACCTCGTTGAACTCGGCCGAACCGTCGACCTGAGTGATGGGGCGAATTTCGACGCCCTCTTGGTGCATGGGTACCAGCAGGTAGCTGATTCCCGCGTGCGCCGGTGCGCTGGGGTCGGTGCGCGCGAGCAGGAACACGTAGTCCGCGTACTGGGCCTGGGTCGTCCAGACCTTCTGGCCGTTGATGATCCACTCGTCGCCGTCGAGCACGGCGCTGGTCTTGAGGCTGGCCAAATCGGATCCCGAGTCGGGCTCGGAGAATCCCTGACACCAGGTGATGCGACCCTCGAGGATGCCGGGAATGAATTCCTTCTTCTGCTCTTCCGTGCCCCACTGCAAGATGGTGGGCCCGACCAAGGTGTCGCCGAAGAAGTCGGCGCGCATCGGCGCGCCGGCCTTGGCGAACTCCTCGTTGAGGACGACCTGCTGGAGCAGCGAGAGGCCCTTGCCGCCGTACTCGACGGGCCAGCCCGCACAGATCCAGCCGCCGGCGAAGAGCGTCTCGTTCCAAGTCTTGTTGAACTGCTGGCGCTCGGCCTCGGTCATGGAGAAGCCCGGTTCGAACCAGCCTGCGGGCAGGTTGGCCTCGAGCCAGGCGCGGATCTCCAGGCGGAAGGATTCGGCGTCGTCGGGATAGGTCAGATCCATGGAATCGAGCGTAGCCAGGTTCGACGAGCGCCTCGGGGGCATTTGTGCGGGCTGGGCAAGTGCGAAAGAATGAGGAACTTCGACTGGAGAGTTGGCCCGTGCCCCGATCGCTGCGTCAGACCATCGCCGAGACTCGTGCCTCGTGGGCGCGCTCGCGCGCGATTACCCTGCCCGAGCGCGTGGCACCGGCCCCGCCGGCCCCCGGCAAGTCCCGCGTGGCCTTCCTGGTCTACCGGGGCAATCCGCGCTGTGGCGGCCAGGGTGTCTACACTCGTCACCTCACGCGTGAGCTGGTTGCCCTGGGCCACAGCGTCGAGGTCTTCTCGGGCCCGCCGTGGCCCGAACTTGACGAGGGCGTGGGCTTCACTCCGGTGCGGGGGCTCGACCTCTACCGCGACCCCGACCCCTTCCGTATTCCGGCGCGCCGCGAGTTCACCAGTCGCGAGGACGTCGCCGAGTTCCTCATCATGCTCGGCGCCGGTTTTGGCGAGCCCTACGCCTTCAGCCGCCGCGTGCACACGATGCTGCGCGCTCGGCGGAGTGAGTTCGACATCGTCCACGACAACCAGTGCATGGGGCCTGGCATCGCGGCGCTCGTTCTCGAGGGCTGGCCCTTGCTCGAGACTCTGCACCATCCGATCACGGTGGATCGCTCGATCGCCCTGGATCACACGACTGGCGCCTGGCGGCGCTTCACCACGCGGCGCTGGTTCGGGTTCCTGCGCATGCAGGTGCGCGTACTGAAGACCCTGCCGGCGGTGCTGACCGTCTCGCACAACTCCAAAGTCGATATCAACGCGCAGATGGGCGTGCCCCTTGAGCGCCTCACGGTGGTGCCCGTCGGCGTGGACCACGAGGTCTTTCGCCCGTATCCCGACGTGGTCAAGAGGCCCGGGCGCCTCATGGTCACTTCGAGCAGCGACGTGCCGATGAAGGGACTTGTCCCCCTGCTCGAGGCGATCGCCAAGCTGCGCGTGGAACGCGACATCGACCTCATCGTTATCGGACGTCCGCGCCCCGGCGGGCGGGTGGCGGCGACCATCGATCGCCTGGGCTTAGGTGACATCGTCACGACGATCTCCGGGGTCAGCGACGAGGAGCTCGCGCGCCTCTACGGCGAGGCCGAGGTGGCGATCGTGCCCAGCCTGTACGAGGGCTTTTCCCTCCCAGCCATCGAGGCCATGGCCTGCGCTGTTCCCGTCGTTGCCACGACCGGCGGCGCGCTGCCCGAGGTGGTCGGCGTGAGTGGCGAGACGGGTCTGCTGGTCGCCCCGAACGACCCCGAGGCGCTCGTCGCGGCGATCGGTCGACTCCTCGAAGACCCCACGCTGCGCGCTGAACTCGGCGCGCGCGGACGCCAGCGCGTGATCGAGCGCTTCACCTGGCAGGTCACCGCGCGCGGCACCGCTGCCTGCTACGACGCCATACTCCAGGGCCGCCCCCTGCCCGCGGCGATGACCTTCGACTGATGCTGACCTGCGACTACGACCGCCTCGGACTGGCGCCAGGTGACACGGTTCTTGACCTGGGATGCGGGTTCGGGCGCCACGCCTTCGAAGCGGCGCGCCGCGGGGGGCGCGTCATCGCCCTCGACGCGGGAACCGACGAAGTCAATGGCGTCGTCGCGATCTTCGCCGCGATGGCCGAGGCGGGGGAGTTATCAGAGGAGCGGGTCGCGACGGGCGTCGTCCAGGGCGACGCGCTCGCCCTGCCCTTCGCTGACGCCACCTTCGACCGAGTGATCTGCTCCGAAGTGCTCGAGCACCTGCCCGCCGACGAGGCTGCCATGGCCGAACTCGCGCGCGTGCTGCGCCCGGGGGGAACGATGGCCGTCACCGTGCCGCGCTTCGGGCCCGAACTGATCAACTGGGCGCTGTCGGACGAGTACCATAACGTACCCGGCGGGCACGTGCGCATCTACCGTCGCTCGGTGCTCGAGGCGCGTCTGGGTCGCGCCGGGCTGCGCGTGCGCGGACACCACCACGCCCACGGGCTGCACAGCCCGTACTGGTGGCTCAAGTGCTTCGTTGGCACGACCAATGACGAGCACCGTTTGGTCAAGCTCTATCATCGGCTGCTCGTCTGGGACATCGTGAAGCGACCCTGGCTGACGCGCCGGGCCGAGGCGGTGCTCTCGCCACTGATGGGCAAGTCACTGGTCGTCTATCTCGAGAAGGCCTCTGCGTGACGACGACCGCGCTGCGCGGAGTGCCCGAGGTGCTGAGCGACGGCGAGATCGCGGCCACCTCGGCGCACCTCATCTCATTGCAGCGTCCCTCGGGCCAGATCGTGTGGTACCCGGGCGGGCACTGCGACCCGTGGAACCACGTCGAGGTGGCGATGGCCCTCACCGTGATCGGCGAGACCGAGGCGGCCCGGGCGGCGTATCGCTGGCTCGGCGCGACCCAGCTAGCAAACGGTGCGTGGTTCAACTACTACCGCGACGCGAGCGTTCTCAACGCGCGCCTGGACACCAACGTCTGCGCCTACCTCGCGACCGGGCTCTATCACTACCTTCTCGTCACCGGCGACGTCGACTTCGCCGCGAACCTCTGGCCCACTGTGAGGCGCGCCATCGACTTCGTACTCGCCTGGCAGCTGCCCGACGGCACCGTGCGCTGGTCGCTCGATCTGGCGGGTCGGCCCGAGCACTACGCGCTGCTGACGGGATCGTCCTCGATCTATCACTCGCTGCGCTGCGCTCTGGCGCTCGGCGAGCGCCTGGGCGAGGACGTGTCGGACTGGATCGTTCCCACCGGGCGACTCGGACACGCGGTCGCCCACCACCCGGGAGCCTTCGCGCCCAAGAACGAGTTCGCGATGGATTGGTACTACCCGGTGTTCTGCGGGGCGCTGGTGGGCGAGGCCGCCGAGTCGCGCCTCGCCCATGGCTGGGAGCGTCACGTCATGGAGGGCTACGGGGTGCGCTGCGTGTCGACGAGCGACTGGGTGACGGCGGCCGAGACCGCCGAGTGCGTGTTGACACTCGACGCGGTGGGACTCACCAGCCGGGCCCTGGATCTCTTCTCCTTGACTCGTCGTCACCGGCGCGACGACGGTGCCTATTGGACGGGCTACGCCTACCCCCAGCACGTCACCTTCCCCGACCACGAAGTCACGTCCTACACCGCGGCGGCGGTGGTGCTCGCTGCCGACGCGCTGACGTCGTCGAGCCCGGCCGCGGGTCTCTTTCGCCACGGGACCCTCCCGGCCCCGCCCGATGTTCCCGAGACGGGCTGTGTGATCAGCGTCGCGTCAGGACGCGCAACGACCCCGTCGCGCTAGCGTCGACGAACTCGCCGCTCGCGAGTGCGGCCTGGTAGATCTCGTAGGGCGGCCGGCCACCGTCGGCGGGGTCCGTGAAGACGTCGTGAATGGCGAGCGTGCCGCCGACCACGACCTTGGGCGACCAGCAGGTGTAGTCCGCCCATGCGACCGCGTCGCCGTGGCCGCCATCGATGAAGAGCAGGTCGAGCGGCTGGGCGAAGTGCGCGGCCACGACCTCCGAATGGCCCACCAAGCCGATGACCGTCTCCTCGAGGCGGGCCTCGGCGATCGTGCGCTGCCAGGCCGGCAGGGTGTTGAGCCGTCCGTCGGCCGGGTCGACCAGGTCGGGATCGAAGTACTCCCAGCCCGCCTGATTCTCCTCGGAGCCGTGGTGGTGGTCGAGCGAGTAGAGGACGGCGCCTCGCGTCTCGGCGGCCGCGCCGAGGTAGAGCGCGGACTTGCCGCACCAGGCGCCGATCTCGAGCCAGGTGTCGGTGGTTCGCGCCGCCGCGAGTCCCTCCCGGAAGAGCGCTTCGCCCTCGTCATCGGGCATGAAGCCCCGAGTGCGGCGCGCCAGCGCGAAGAGCTCGTCGCGGCGCGTCACCCGGCGAACGCCGTAATCAAGGTGTAGATCCCCAGCCCGGCGAAGATCAGACCGCCGCCCAGGCGGATCTTGGCCAGGGGGACGATGCGCTGAAGCATCTTGCCGCCATAGGCGCCCACGAAGGAGATCAACACCATGGCCAGGGACGAGGCCACGAAGACCTCGACGGGTTGATGGGTCTTGGCCGCGAAGTTGGCGGCCTGGATCTGGGTCAGGTCGCCGAACTCGCCGATAAAGATCACCGTGAAGGCGGTCGTGATCTCGCGCCGGCGCGATCCGGCGTGCTCGACCTTCGCGTCGCGCTCGCCCTCTTCTTCTACCTCCTTCTCCGGTACGAAGAGCAGGTACGCCGCGCCGCCGAGGAAGAGTAGGGCGATCACGATTTCCTTGGGCCGCACGGGCAGCAGGGTGAGCAGACCGCCGGCGATGACGGCCAGACCCATCTGGAGGATGAAAGCGCTCGAGGCACCCACCACGATCGACGAGGGCCGCGCCCTCGTCGACATGACAATGGTGGCGATCATGGTCTTGTCAGGCAACTCCAGGATGAACATCAGCGCCGCGATGCTCAAGAAGGTGCCGACGTTCACGTCGCTCCTAGAAGGAGGCGCGCAACGCGTCGCGGAAGGCGAGGCCCACCCGAAGTCGCTCGACCTGTTGGTCGACGTGGCGCTGCTCGCCGCCCACCGAGTGGCTCGCGTGGAACGCGGCGACCTCGGCGGCGAAGTCGTCGTCGGCGATGAAGGTTCCCACGCCCGAGGCCACGCGGCCGCGGTAGTTCGGCGGGAAGTCGTTCATCACGTCGTCCCAGCGCGAGACCAAGTAGCGCCAGACGTCGGGACCGGTCACCCGGTTGCGCGACAGCAGTCCGAGCTCGATAGCGGCGTCCTGGGAGCGGAACTCGCTGAAGCACTTCTCGGCCGCGTCGAGGGCCAGGGCCGTCACCGGGAAGTCAGCGAGGGCCCACAGGTAGCGCTGCTCCTCCTGGGGGGTAGCGGCGTTGCGCCGACGCTCCAGGAAGAACGCGTAGTCGCCCGAGCGACCCTCGTTGGCAACGACGCGCAGGATCGAGCGAGCCAGGTCGCCCTCGAGGGGTCCGGCCTCGAAGCGGCGTCGGGCCTCGGCGCGAACGGCGTCGTCGTCGCCGAGGGTGCCCAGGGCCCCGAGGATCACGCCACGCAACTGGCCGGTGCGCTCGTCCTCGCCCGGCTGGGGCTCCCAGCCCAGACGCGCGAACTGCGGTGCGAAAAGGTCGTGGACAATCGAGGTGAGGCGGCCGCGCTGCTCGTCGGTGACCGCCCGGCTAGCGAAGTCCATCGCGGTGGCGATCGTCGTCCAGGGGGCGGGCTCGTTCTGGGTGCCCATGCCGCGCGCCACCGTGAGGAAGTCTCCCCAGGTGATCTGACCCGCGAAAAGCAACGCCCAGCTGTCGGCGACGAGTGTCGCGCGCTCAAGCTCGTCGAGCTCGCCGAGACGTCCGGCCAGGACAGCGAGGTCGGCGCTCGCGTAGCGCGTGCGGTACACGCCCGATCCGCCGGCGTTGACGACGACCGGTGCGGCCTCGGTCACCGCGAGGGGTGCGTCCTCCAGCAGGTGGCGCGAAGGCGCACCGCCGCTCAGCGAGCGGGTGAGTACCGGCACGATCCACTTCTCACCGATGGCGCTCTCGCCGTCGCGAGGGCCGTAGGCGAAGGGCGACTGGGAGATGGTCGCGTTCTCGAGAGTGACGACCGGGTGGCCTCCCTGGAGGATGAAAGAGTTCATCAGCGCGCGCACCGGCTGGCCCGATTTCTCCTCGAGGGCGTCCCAGAGGTCGGTGGTGACGGTGTTCGCGTAGCTGTGCTTTCTCAGGTAGTGACGGATGCCGTCGCGAAAGACGTCCTCACCGAGGTACTGCTCGAGCATGCGCAGCACCGAGCCGCCCTTTTCGTAGGTCAGCACGTCGAACATGCCGCGGATGTCGTCGGGGGAGATGACCTCGTACTCGATGGGCCGCGTCGAGTGCAGGCCGTCGACCTGCAGGGCGAGGTCGCGCTGGATGCCGAAGTCGACCCACATCTTCCATTGGGGGCGGAAGGCATTGGTGCAGAGCACTTCCATGAAGGTGGCGAAGGCTTCGTTGAGCCAGATCCCCTCCCACCACTCCATGGTCACGAGGTCGCCGAACCACATGTGGGCCATCTCGTGAGCGACCACTTCGGCGACGCGCTGCTTCTCGGCGAGCGAGGCGGTCTCGGGATTGACCAGCAGGGCCGTCTCGCGGTAGGTAATGCAGCCCAGGTTCTCCATGGCCCCGAAGGCGAAGTCCGGAATCGCGATCATGTCGAGCTTGTCGCCGGGGTAGGGGATGTCGAAGTACTGAGAGAAGAAGGTCAGCGCGAACTCGCCGGCCTCCATGGCGAGGTCCACGAGGTGGCCCTTACCCACGGGGTAGACGACACGCAGCGGCGTGCCGAGGACGTCGACGGCGGCGGTCTCCTCGAAGGGTCCGATCACGAAGGCCACGAGGTACGTCGACATCTTCATCGTCGGCGCATAACTGACGGTCTTCTGGCCGTTACCGAGGTCGACGCGGGCGACCTCGGCGGTGTTGGAGTACGTCGCAAGGTGGCTCGGCACGGTCAGATTCACCTGGAAGGTCGCCTTGAAGGAGGGCTCGTCGAAGCACGGAAAGGCCTGGCGGGCATCGGAGTGCTCGAACTGCGTCGTGGCGATCGTGTGGGAGGTGCCCTCGGCGTCGGTGAAAGTGGAGCGGTAGAAGCCGGTGAGCTGGTCATTGAGCACGCCGGTGAAGGCGATCTCGAGGGTCGCCTCGCCGGCGGGCACGGTGTCATCGAAGCCGAAGGTCGCGGTCTGGTAGGTCGCGTCGTGGCTGACCGGACCGGAGCGATGGGTGGCGCCGCCCCCGCTGATGGTCATTGCGCCCAACTCGAGGTCCTTCGCGTGCAGGGTGATCGAGCGGACGGGCTCGACGACGTCGACGTCGATCTCGACGCGACCGGAGAAGGTCGCCGCCTCGATGTTGGGGGTGAGAAAGATTCGATAGGCCCGCGGCAGGACTGTTCGGGCGAGGCGATAGGGGTTTTTCGTGGTGCTCATAGGTCGCCACCTTACGTCGAAATCTTCTACGCTCGCTAAGTGACAACTACTCCCACGCCCGTTTCGCTGCGCATGCGCCCGGGTCCCAATCGGCTCGCGGTGACGGGCATCGGCAACGCGATGCTCGACGTGATCACGCGCGATTCGGACCGCGCCTACGAGTCCCTCGGGCTGGTGAAGGCCTCGATGACCCTGATCGAGGGAGACCAGCTCGACACCTTCTACAACGCGATGGGCCCGACGGTCCAGATGTCGGGCGGATCGGTCGCCAACTCCATTGCCGGCGTCGCCAACCTCGGCGGGACGTGCGGCTACATCGGCAAGGTCGCCGACGACGAGTTCGGCGAGCGATTCACCCACGACCTGCGCAGCCTCGGCGTCGAGCTGGACCTCGCGGTGGCCGCCGCCCACGAGGGCGCCACCGGGCGCTGTCACGTCTTCATCTCCGACGACGCCCAGCGCACGATGGCCACCTACCTCGGTGCGTCGAATCAGCTGCGCGTCGAGGACATCAACGAGGGCCTGATCTCTCGCTCGGAGATCACTTACGTCGAGGGCTATCTCTTCGACCTGCCCCCGGCCAAGGAGGCCGTGCGCAAAGTCGTGAACCTGGCCCACGAGCACGAGTCACTGGTGGCGCTGTCGCTGTCGGACATGTTCTGCGTCGATAGGCATCGTCGCGACTTTCTCGAGTTGGTCACGAGCGACGTCGATGTGCTGCTCGCCAACGAGACCGAGATCACCTCTCTGTTCCAGGCGCGACACCTGGAGCGGGCCTTCGAGGCCATCAACGAGCTCGGTCTGCTCGCCGTCGTCACCCGGGGTCCCCAGGGTGCGGACGTCGTCCTGCCGAGTGGTGTTGTCTCGGTGCCGGCCCGTGAGGTCGAGACCGTTGTTGACCAGAACGGTGCGGGCGACATGTTCGCCGCTGGCTTCCTCTATGGACTCGCCCTCGGGGCCGACCCGGTCGAAGCGGCCGAACTCGGATCGCTGTGCGCGGGTGAGATCATCAAGCACCTCGGCGCCCGCCCGGAGGTTGACCTCGAAGAACTCGCGATCGAGGCCGGTCTGCTCTAGAGGCCGCGCGCGTCAAGCTCGCGGTCGAGTTCGCGCGTGCGACGTGTCTCGAAGCGCACCCACGCGATCGCGATGGGTATGCAGATGAGCAGCATCAGCGCGTCGCCGCCGATCCACATGATGGCTCCGCCCAGGTGCACGTTGTCGAGGATCGACGTCGGCGTCGATCCCGCCGGAGAATCCGTGTTGTAGGCGGGGAACGGGTTGTGAGAGGACATCGCGAGCGCGAGGCCGGTGAAGGTGTCCACCGGCACGGCCGCCATCACGTAGACGAGGCGCAGCCCCGGGTGAACGCCCGCCCCGTCCTCGGCGTCGAGCACGGGGCGAAAGAAGAGGTAACCCACGACGAGAAAGCCGATCTCTTCAATGTGGTGGAGCCACTCATGGGTCAGCATCAGGTTAAAGAATCCGGTCAGGTGGGTGATCGGGATGAAAACGAGGTAGAGACCGAATCCCACGAGCGGGTGCAGGAGAAGGCGCACGGCGCCCGAGTCGAGGGTTCGGCGCACTCTCGCCCCGCCGGCGCGCACGGCCAGCTCGAGGGGGCGCCCCGCGGCGAAGAGGGGGGCGGCGACCATGATGAGGGCCAGGTGCTCGACCATATGGACACTGAAGTACTCGTGGTCGTAGACGCCAATCACCGATTGGGTCGCGAGGAAGGTGACGACGAGCCCGGCCATGAAGAGCAGCGTGCGCGAGCGCGGCCAGGTCGACGCGCGACGCACAGCGAGTAGGTAGACGATCCCGGCAATCACCATCAACGCGGTGGGAAATAGCGCCACCTGCCATTGGTTCAGGTGATGCCACGAAAACTGCGTCTTAACCATCGCGGGCACCGCGCCAGTCTAGGACGGGCTCAGACCTGAGAATCTCATCAGTAGGATGTCCGCGTGAAGTCGAAGTGGTTTAGTTCGCGAGCCCTCGTCCTCCACCTCTTGTTGATCGCGTGGCTCGCGCTGTGCGCCGTCGCGGCCTGGTGGCAGGTCGGTCGGGCGGTGCAGGGCAACGCGCTGAGTTTCATGTACTCGATCGAGTGGCCGGTGTTCGGGGTGCTCGGCGTGCTTGGGTGGTTCGCGATGCTCAACATGGAGCGCGCCACCGAAGAGGAGGAGCGCGAGCGGCGCGAGTACGAAGAGCGCATGCGCGCCGAGGCCCAAGCGGCCCGCGCTCGTGACGCCGCCGCGGCGGCCGAGAAGGAGGACCCGTTGCTCGCTGCCTACAACGATCACCTGGCCAAAGTGGCGGTTCAGCCGAAGAAGAAACTCTGGGGCCACTAGTGCAGGCGGCATTCGCGCGCTATCGCGTGATGTCCTTCGTCACGGGCACCACGCTGTTGGTGCTGTGCGTGTTTCTCATCCTGCACACCTTCGATCTCTCGCTCTGGACTCACCTGAAGGTCCTCGTGACCATCGTGGGCATCGGACACGGGGTGGTGCTCTATCCCATCTACATGGTGATGTGTTTCCAGTTCGCGTTGAAGGCTCGCCTGCACCCGGGCTGGGTGGTTCTGATGCTGCTTGCAGGATTCGTGCCGGGACTCGCGTTCTACATGGAGCACCGAATGGCGATCACGGTGATGGCCCGCCAGAGCGCGTGAGCGTCTGGACGCAGCGTCGCGTCATTAATTTCGCCCACCAAGGCGGCTCCTTCGAGGGGCCGTCGTCGACGTTGCACGCCATGGCCCGCGCCTTACAGAACGGGGCCAACGCGCTCGAACTCGACGTGCACGCGACGCGCGATCGTCGACTGGTGGTCTGTCACGACGAGACGGTTGACCGCACGACGAATCACACGGGGGTGATCAGCGAGCTCAGCCTCGAGCAACTTCGCGAGATGGACAATGCTTATTGGTGGATTGAGGGCAGTGATGTTGCGCCGGGGCACGAGGACGACGAGTACGTCCTGCGCGGCCGCGCGCCCGCGGATGCTCGCCTCTCCGTGGCGACCCTGGCCGAGGTCGCCGACGCCTTTCCGGGCGTGCTGCTTAACCTCGACATCAAGCAGTCGCTGCCCAACGTCGAGGCCTACGAGGAGTTGCTTGCGCGCGAGATCGCCAAGCTCGATCTGATCGACCGGGTGATCGTGGCCTCGTTCCTCGATGACGCGATGGTGCGGTTTCGCGCTCTCGCGCCGCGGGTCGCGACCTCGGCGGCAACTCAGGAGACGACGGCCTTCTACTTCTCGATGCTCGACGGGACGGCGATCGTCCCACCGGCTAAAGCGCTACAGGTACCGATGACCTACGGGGAGATCCGCGTGGTCGACGAGCGATTCGTCACGACCGCCCACGAGGCGGGCCTGGCGGTGCACGTCTGGACGCTCAACGACGAGGCCGGGATCGACGAAGCGCTCGACCTGGGAGTCGACGGAATCATCAGCGATCGGCCCAGCCTCACGAGCGCGCTACTGGCGGCGCGGGGAGTTGCCTGGGACGGGCGGCTGGGCTAGCCGCGACCGCAGTTCGGCTTCTTGCCGTGGTTGGCCTTCTTCTTGGCGCGTAGTTTGCGCTTCACGGTCCGCTTTGACATAGGTGACAATGTTAGTAGATCGACGAGGACCCGAGGAGCGACGTGGAAGAAGCGGTCGAAACCGCCGCACTGGTCGTCGTGGCGACCCCCCTGGGCAACCTCGGCGACATCACCCGACGTGCGCTCGAGGAGCTCTCACGGGCCGCCACGATCTACTGCGAGGACACCCGGCGCACCCGCACCTTGCTGAGCGCCCTGGGTATCGCCCCGGTGGGCCGGCTGGTGGCCCTGCACGAGCACAATGAAGTCGCCCTGAGCGCGCGCGTCGTCGCCGACGTCGCCGCCGGCCAGAGAGTGGCGCTGGTGACCGACGCCGGCACCCCGGGCATCAGCGACCCCGGCGCACGGGTGGTGGCCGCCGTGGTGGCGGCGGGTTATCGAGTGACGACCGCGCCGGGCCCCTCGGCGGTCGTCGCGGCTCTCTCGGTGAGCGGTCTGCCCACGGAGCGCTTCGTGATGGACGGCTTCGTGCCGCGAAAGGCAGGTGAGCGCCGAGCGCTCTACGACGTCTGGGCGCGCGAGGAGCGCACGATCATCGCCTACGAGTCGCCCCAGCGCCTCGCCGTCACCCTGGCGGAGCTAGCCCAGGTCTTCCCCGAGCGGCGCGTGGCGGTCGTGCGCGAGTTGACCAAGATCTACGAGGAGGTGCTGCGCGGCACGCTCGCAGAGGTGAGCGAGCTCGTGGGTTCGCGCGACGTACGTGGCGAAGTCGTCCTCGTGCTCGACGCCGCGACGCGGCCCGCGCTGGATGGTTCACTGGTGCGCGCAGCCCTCGCCGAACGACTCGGCGAGGGAGCCAGCCTGCGCGACGCCGTCGCCGGGGTCGTCGCGGACCTCGGCGTGACTCATCGCGAGGCTTACGAGATGGCGCTCTCGCTCCGCGCCGAGCGCGGTACGTGATTCACTAGCCTTGGCGGATGGGCCGTTTCTACATCACCACCCCCATCTACTACGTGAACGACGCCCCCCACGTGGGTCACGCGTACACGACGGTGAACGCCGACGCCCTGGCCCGCTGGCACCGCCTGCGTGGTGACGAGACCAGATTTCTCACCGGCACCGACGAGCACGGCCAGAAGGTGGCCGACGCCGCGGCGAAGAACGGAGTCTCGCCCCAGGAGTGGACCGATAGGACCTCGGCGCGCTTTCGCGAGGCCTGGGACGCCCTGGGAATCAGCTACGACGACTTCATTCGCACGACCGAGCCGCGTCACTACGAAACGGTTCAGAAGTTCCTCGGCGCCATCTACGACAACGGCTACATCTACAAGGACGTCTATCGCGGCCTGTACTGCGTGAGCTGCGAGGACTACTACACGCTGGAATCCTCGGACCAGGGCCGATGCCCGATCCACGGCCGGGCCCTGACCGAGATGGAGGAGGAGAACTGGTTCTTTCGCTTGAGTGCCTTCGAAGACCGGCTGCGCGAGCACTACGAGAGCCACCCCGACTTCGTCACCCCTGAGACCAAGCGCAACGAAGCGGCGTCCTTCATCCGGGGTGGTCTGCGCGACATCTCCATCACCCGCACGTCGATCGCCTGGGGCGTTCCCGTGCCCTGGGACGAGGGGCACGTCTTCTACGTCTGGTACGACGCGCTGATCAACTACATGACCGCGATCGGCTACGGACGTGACGGCGACGAGGTCGCGACCTGGTGGCCGTTCTCGCATCACCTGATCGGCAAGGAGATCATCCGCTTTCACTGCGTGTGGTGGCCGGCGATGTGCATGGCCGCGGGCCTCGAGCCGCCCCACCACGTCCAGGTCCACGGCTGGCTGTTGATGGGGGGCCAGAAGCTCTCCAAGACCATGGCGGCCGAAGGCGCCGTCAAGCTCACCGACATTGCCCCGGTGACGCTGACGAGTGAGTTCGGTGTGGACCCGGTGCGCTATTACTTGCTGCGCGAGACGTCTCTCGGCAACGACGGCGAGTTCTCCCACGAGGGGATCACGCACCGCTACAACACGGACCTCGCCAACAACCTTGGCAACTTGATGAGTCGGGTGGCGACGGTGGTGGCGACCAAGTGCGCCGGGGTTGGCCCGGCCCCACGCGCCGATTCAGAGCTCGCCCCGCTGGCGCGCGCGGCGATCGCTGATGCCGTCGAGGCCTGGGACTCGTTCTCGCCCCAGGGGGCGCTCGAGTCGACGTGGCGTCTCTTGAGTGCCACTAACGCCTACCTGGAAGAGCACGCGCCCTGGAAGATGGCCCCGGGCGTCGACGTCGAGGCCGTTCTGGGTGACGCCCTCGAAGTGCTGCGCCTCGCCGCCGTGCTCGCCACACCAGCGATGCCGGCGGTGTGTGCCGAGATCTGGCGGCGCATCGGTCTCACGGGCTCACCCGAGGACGCGACCGTCGACGTCGCGGCCACCTGGGGCCTTTATCCCGGGGGCCTCGTCGTCGAGAAGGGAGAGCCCCTCTTTCCTCGGATTCGGATCGACGCGTGACCTGGACCGACGCCCACTGCCACATCCAGGAGAATTTTCGCGCCGAGGAGGGACCGGATCTGACCGAGGTCCTCTTGCGCAGCGCGGCCGCGGGGGTGACGAGCGTGGTCGTGGTCGGCACGGACGCCACCACGTCGGCCCAGGCCCTCGCCGTGACCGAGGTCGAGGGCCCGGTCGAGATCTACGCCACGGTGGGCCTGCACCCCCACGACGCCACGAGTGACCTGGCCGAGGTCGCGACTCTGGCCCGCAGCGCCCATCCTCGCCTGGTCGGCATCGGCGAGACGGGCCTCGACTACTTCTACGAGCACTCGCCCCGCTCGGCTCAGCGAGCGGCCTTCGCGGCTCAGATCGCGCTGGCCCACGAGCTCGACCTCGCCCTGGTGATCCACGCCCGCGACGCCTTCGACGACCTCTTCGCGATCTTGAAGAGCGAAGGAGTGCCGGCACGCACCGTGATCCACTGCTTCACGGGCGCGTCCACTGACGCCGAGGGGTGCCTGGCGCTGGGCTGTGACATCTCGGTGGCCGGGGTAGTGACCTTCAAGAACGCCGAGGCCCTGCGCGAGGCGATCCGTATTGTGCCCCTCGAGCGGCTCCACGTCGAGACCGACAGTCCCTTTCTCGCGCCGGTGCCACATCGAGGTCGGCCCAACGAGCCAGCACTGGTGGCGGTGGTGGGCGAGTACGTCGCTCAGCTGCGCGGCGAGGACCCGGCGATCCTGGCGCGCGCGACGCGGGCCAACACCGCCCGGCTCTTCCGATTGCCGTCCTGATAAAGTAGTCATAATCAGGAAGTAAGTAGAATTGTTGGTTCACGAGTTGCCATCGTGGGCCGCTCAACCTAGCGTTGGAGGACGGGCCGAATCACCCTGGCCCGTGATCCTGGCGGAGGATAGACACTGACAACAGAACCTCGGCGTTGGCGCGTGCGCCCGCCGTTGCTGGTGGCCGTGGCGGGCTTGCTTCTAGCCCCACTGGTAGTGATGGCGCCCTCGAACGCGGGGGCGTCGGGCACCCACGCGCCGGTGCGCACGCCCAACGTGGTCGGACTCTCGCGCGCGCAGACCTACGCCGCGATGCGCCACGCCGATCTCTACTTCACGACCAGCGGACCGGGCAGCGCGAACGCGACCTGGTCGCGCGTCGTGGCCGAGCGGCCACGCGCGGGCACCCTCGTGGCCTGGCACTCGAGCGTGGCCCTGACCGTGACGAAGGTCGCGACGGCCGGCGCGACGCCGACGACCAAGCTCGCCACCGCGACGACGTCCACGCGTAGAGCCCCTGGTCGAGTCCCCAATCTCTCGCACATGACTCGCGCTCAGGTCTACGCCGTGATGCACCGAGCCGACCTGTACTTCTCGACCACGGGACCCGGATCGGCCAACGGCACCTGGAAGAGCGTGGTGGCCGAGAACCCCAAGCCCGGTACGCCGATCGCCGCGCGCTCGAGCGTGACACTCACAACCTCATTGCTCGCGCCGGTGCCGGCCGGACACGTGCGCGTGCCAAACCTGATCCATCTCTCGCGCGCCCAGGTCTACACCGTCATGCGCCATGCCGATCTCTACTTCTCGACCCGTGGCCCCGGCGCGGGCCATCCCTGGACGAGGGTGGTCGCCGAGAGTCCATCGCCGGGTGCCGTGGTGGCGCTGCGCTCGACGATCACTCTCACGACGGCGCTCGCCGTGGCGACCGCGGCGGTCTCCCACCCGCGTTCGGCGCCGACGCGTTCGGCGCCGACGCGCGCGGCGCCGGTGGTCACCCACTCCACTGCCGCGCCGCTGGTGGGAACGACCCACTCTCGGATCGGCGTGGCGACCTGGTACTCCTACGTGCCGGGTCAGTGCGCGACGTCGTATCTGCCCATGGGGACGCGCATCACCGTCGAGGACCTCGAGACCGGGGTGAGCGTCTCGTGTGTGGTGACCGACCGTCAGGACTACAGCCCGGGACGGGTCGTGGACCTAAACGAAACGCAGTTCTCGCAGCTCACCGCGCTCTGGCGTGGTGTCGTGCGTGTCAAAGTTTCCTGGTGACCCACACCCGCCGAGACCTGACAGCCCTCCTGGAGAATCACGGGCTGCATCCCTCGCGCGCGCTCGGCCAGAACTTCGTCGTCGACCCCAACACCGTGCGGCGCATCGCACGCCTGTCTCGGGTGGGCGAGGGCGACGTCGTGATCGAGATCGGCGCGGGACTGGGATCTCTCACCCTCGCCCTGATCGAGACCGGCGCCGAGGTGATCGCGATCGAGGTCGACCGCTACCTGCTCGACGCGCTGCGAGAGTCGGTCGAGCCGGCCGCGCGGGTCGTCCACGCCGACGCCCTGACCGCGGATTTCTCGGATCTGCTCGCGGGCCGTGGCGCGGTCGTGGTCGCGAACCTGCCGTACAACGTGGCCACGCCACTCGTCCTGCGCCTGCTCGAAGAGGTGCCCGAGATTACGCGAATGCTCGTCATGGTCCAACGAGAGGTCGGCGAACGTCTCGCTGCCGGGGCCGGCGACGAGGCCTACGGAGCGGTGTCGGTGCGCGTGGCCTACTTCGCCACGGCGCGCGTCGTCGGCCACGTCGGACCGGCGGTCTTCCTGCCCCGACCTCGCGTGGAGTCCGCGCTCGTGGAGATCGTGCGTCGCCCGGCGGTGGCAATCGATCCCGCGGTCGTCGCCGAGGCCGACCTGTTCGAGGTGGTGCGCACCGCCTTCGGCCAGCGGCGCAAGATGCTGCGCCGCTCACTTGCGGCGTGGGCGAGCGAGGGAGTGTTCGAGCGCGCGCAGCTCGACCCCACTCGTCGGCCCGAGGAGCTGACCCTGGAGGAGTTCGCGCGACTGGCGGCGGCGCGGTGATCGTGCTCGACGCGCCGGCCAAGCTGACCTGGTTCCTCGAGGTCACCGGCAGGCGCGCTGACGGATATCACGAGCTGCGCTCTGAGATGGTGAGCCTCGCCTTCGGCGACACCCTGGAGGTCGACGAGACAGCGGACTACCTGGTGATCGAGGGGGCCCCGCACCTGGCCGCCGACGAGACGAACCTGGTGTCTCGCGCCCTCGCCCTGGTGGGCCGGCGCGCGGGTGTGCGCGTGATCAAGCGCATCCCCACTGGCGGCGGCCTGGGCGGAGGCAGCGCGGACGCCGCGGCGATACTTCGCTGGGCGGGCGGCGATGCGACCGCGGCGCTCTCACTCGGCGCCGACGTGCCCTTTTGCCTCGTCGGTGGACGCGCGCTTGTCGAGGGGGTGGGCGAGCGGGTGACTCCGCTGGCCTTCGAAGCGCGGCGCGTCACCCTTCTCCTGAGCGATGTCGCCATCGACACCACCCGCGTGTTCCACGCCTACGACGAACTCGTCGCGCGCGGCGTTCGCCCGACGGGTCGCAACCATCTGGAGGCCGCCGCCGCGCTGGTCGAGCCGCGTCTGGCGCGCCTGTTGGCCTGGGCCCGCGAGAGGTTCGGAGAGGTGACACTGGCGGGGTCGGGCTCGACGATGTTCGTCGACTCGTACGTGGATCCCGAGCGCCAGACATGGCGTGAGGAGGGTCCCGTGGGACCCGTGCGCGTTGTCCAGACCACCACGACGCCGACGGCGCCGACGACCTATTTGCCCGCGGCGCGACGCTGAAAGCGCGTGCGCTTCAACATCTTCTTGTGCTTCTTCTTGCGCATGCGCTTGCGGCGCTTCTTAATCAGTGATCCCATGGCTTGTTGAACACTACTAGGTTTCGAGGCCCCGCTCGTCAGGCGCGATGCGCTGGGCCCTCGGGCAGGTCGCTGACTCGCTCGATGCGCAGCGCCTGGCGTGGGCAACCACGTACTGCGAGGCGGGCTGACTCTAGGGCGCTGAGGTTCGACAAGGCGACCGGGGTCTTGTCGATAATGGGGTATCCCCACTCGTCCAGACGCACGAGATCGGGCGCCAGTTCGGTGCAATGGCCGAAACCGTCGCACTGGATGGGATTGACGGCGAGCACGAAGCCGCCGGTGCGCCGCCTCATTCCCATATCAACTCGTCCTCGCGCTCCAGTGTGGGCACCGCGGCGAAGTGGCGTCGCGACTGGGCCCCGGCGCAGGCCGCCCCGTGGCGGTGGCCCTCGAAGTCGGCCGCGAAGACCGCTAGCGACGAGCGCACGAAGCGCACGACCCCGTCGGGGTGACGGCACGCGCCACGGCCCTCAATGACGCCGGCGCGCTCGACGAGGCGCTGGTAGGCGGCGGCGGCGTCGCGCGTGGCGTGAGCCAGGTGCCCGAGGTCCTCGGCCAGGGCCGGCAGGCCGAAGGCGCACGGTCCGCACTGACGTGCGCTCTCGTTGGCCATCCAGCGCACGATCCGGTGGGTTTCCACTACGCCGCAACCGGCGCGAGAGAGCACGACGATGATTCCCGCGCCCACGCCGACGCCGTAGGGGGCGAGCGTCTCGTTGGCGTAGGGCAGGTCGAGATGGCGTCCGTCGAGCCAGCTGCCTCCGTAGCCGCCCATGACGAGGGCCAGGGGGTCGGGGTCGGCACCGGCCAGGGCCAGGATCTCGCGCAGCGTCGTGCCTAGGGGGACCTCGGCGACGGTGGGCCGCGCGACCGCGCCGGTCACTGAGACGAGGGTCGTGCCGGGGCTTTGCTCGGTGCCGTGGGCGCGGAACCACGCCGCCCCGTAGCGGCCGATCAGCCCGACGTTGGCGCAGGTCTCGGCGTTGTCCACCAGGACGGGACCGTGGCCGATGCGCAAGATGGTGGGTCGCTGGGGCCGGTACTGGGGCAGCGACTCGTTGTCGTCGAGCCAGTGCACCAGGGCCGATTCCTCACCGGCGACGTAGCGCCACGGCGGCGTGTGCAGCTCGAACTTGGCGCCGCGGTCGTGGCGGCGCTCGCGCTCGTGCAGGGCGCGCGTCACGTGATTGACCACCGAGGGGTTGTCGCGCGCTACGGCCACGGCGATGTTCTTCGCGCCGATCATGGCCGCTAGGTACTCCGCGCCGTCGAGGACCAAGTGGGGATTGGCGCTGAGGAGGGACTGGTCCTTGTGGGCCCCTGGCTCGCCCTCCATCGCATTGACCACGACGAACTTGTGGTGGTTGCGCTGTTCGCGCAGGAGGCGCACCTTTCGCGCGGTGGGAAAGGCGGCGCCGCCGCGTCCCGTCAGTCCGGAGGCCTCGAGTTCCTCGAACAGCCCGCCCGGGCGAGCGCCAATGGGAAAGGTCGCCTCGTGCTGGGCGAGGGTGAGGGGTCGCCCGGTGTCGCCGTGGAGCAGGCGAGGCAGGTCGTGGGCTTGGATCATCGCCGGCCCCTACGGGGAGCGTCCTGGGGGCGGTGGGGGAAGGCCGCTGGTGTAGGGGGCCACTCGTCGGACTCGCCGAGGCGAGGAGGCGGTTCGCGCCGTGGTGCTTCCGCCGGGCGAAGGGGGGCTTCGCGTCGGGGTGTCTCGGTGGGGCGAAGGGGGGCCTCGCGCCGAGGCGCCTCGGCGGCCGGGGCGAGGGGCGAGAGCGCGGTGCGCCCCGCCGCGCGCGCCGGACGAGCGTAGAAGCGCCAGAGGCCCGCGAGAGCACCGGCGAGCGCGCAGAGGGTGACGAGGACAAGACCAATGCCGGTGCGCGCGTCGGTGCCCGTGAGAAAGGCGTGCACGATCGCGATGGCCCAACCGAGCCAGGAGAACCAGTGGATGAAGCGCCAGGTCTCATTCTTCAGTCTGGCCTTGGCAAGACTCGATATCCACACCGCGAGGATCAGGTCAAAGGCCACGGCGCCCAGGCCCACCGGTACGCGCTTGTAGGACGAGGTGAGAGGCACGAGCACCGAGATCGGACCCGTCGCGACGAAGCTGTCCACGATGGTCGTGGCGATGTGCAGCACGAGGAAGATGACCGCCACGATCGAGAGGGAACGGTGCAGCTCGGACAATTCGAAGCGGCCCACGGTGGCACCGCCCACGCGGTTGGCCACGAGGCTGCCTAAGACGACGACCCCGGTGAAGAGGATCAGCGTGACCAGACCGGTTGCGCGGGTTGTGTACCACAGGTAGGGAGACGTCAGGCCAATCACGCTCCACCTCCGTCAGGGGGCCAACCGCCGACGAATTCCACGCTACCGTCGTGGCGCACGAGGCGTGCCGAGAGGCCGGCTTGGGCGATGCGATATCCCGCCTCCTCGCCCCAGAGCAGGGCCGCGGTGGCGAACGCGTTGGCGTCAACACAGGTGCCGGCACTGACGGTGGCCGCGGCGTAGGGGCCGCGCGCGAAGGTGCCGGTGCGCGGATCGATGACGTGGTTGACCAGGGTGTCGCCCGCTCGCCAGGTTCGCGTCGTTAGAGACGACGTCGCGACGCCGGCGTCACGAACCGCGACGCGCGGCTCGTGGCCGTTGATCTCCAGCGAGTCCGCGACGGCCACGACCCAGGGGCCCGCCTCGCTCGACCCGCGCGCGGCGACGTCGCCACCGATCTCCACGACCACACCGCCGTAGGCGGCGAGCTCGTCGGCGACACGATCGACGACCATCGCCTTGGCGCTCGCACCCAGGTCGAGTCGACAGCCCGGCGCCAGGGTCACCTTGTGGCCCGTACGGTCGAGGTCGATTGCGCTCATTCCGAGCGACGGAACCGGCGCGGCGGGTGCGGCCGCCCCGGTGCGGACCAGCTCGTCGTAGTCGCGGTCGTATCCCAGGGCCAGCAGTGCGGGAAGCACTGTCGGATCGCAGAGCCCTCCGGTTAGCTGCGCACTGCGCAGCGCCGCCGAGAGGGCCAGTTCCAAGGTGTCGCTCACCGCGACCGTCTCGCCCTGGTGCTCATTGAGCCGCGAGATCTCCGAATCGGCGCGGAAGCGATTACACGTTGCGTCTACCGAGTCGATCCAGTGCCAGAGTCGTTGCTGGGCGACGCGCAGATCCTCGGGATGCTGGGTAGTGAGAGAGCCCGTCAGCCCCCAGATCGAGAAGTTCATCGCGACGCTAGTAGCACACCCGTGTGCCCGACGGCGTGGAGTAGCACGTGGTCGTCGAGGTGATCGGCGCCGTCACCGGCGGGGTCGATGCCGCGGGCGTTGGCGTCGACGCGCCGGAGTCATCCGACGAGGGCGGCGTAGTCGTGGCCGTGGCGATGGTGGTGGTCGGCGTGGTCACCGGCGGGGGAATCACCTTTAGGGGCTTGGCCGTGCTGGCGGCGTAGCCGATGAACAGGCCCGAGGCCACGCCCGATCCCACCAGGATCGTCTGGGTCACACGGCGTACGCGGGCGAAGCGTTTGTCGCGAAGTTGGGGGGTGCGGGGACGTGGCGTCATCAGGTTTCCTTGTCATCCAGTGTGGCACTGGTAACTAAGGAAGTCTCAGTCGGTGTCTAAGAAGTTAGACAAAATGGTCCTCTCCTAGGGCTGGCTGACCGTGGGCAAGGTAACGACGAAGCGCGCCCCGCCCAGTTCGGGGTCCTGGTCGACCTCGACCGTGCCCTGGAGTTCGGCGACCACCTGGGCAACAATGGACAGGCCCAGACCCGATCCGGGTAGCGCGCGAGCTGACGCCGAGCGCCAGAAGCGGTCAAAGACGTGGGGGCGGTCGCTCTCGGCGATCCCCGGCCCCGAGTCGGCGACCGTGATGCGACCGTCCTCGCTGGTCACGCGGATGCGCCCGCCGGCGGGGGTGAACTTGACCGCGTTGGTGAGCAGGTTCGAGATGGCGCGCACGAGACGGTCGCGCCGAGCGAGGACCATCGACGCGTCGACCTCGGTGTCGATGGTGATGTCCTTGATCCGCGCGTGGGTGCGCGCGGTGTCCACACACTCGTCCACACACTCGTCGAGTCGCAAGACGACGGGCTCGCCCTCGCTGCGTTCGCCGCGGGCGAGCTCGCCGAGGTCGGTGACGAGCGCGGCGAGCTCGTCGACCTGGGCGACCATGTCGTGTGTCAGTTGGCGAAGATCTTCTGCTGACAGGTCACGCGCTCGCGACAGCACCTGCGCGTTGGTGCGAAGTGACGTGAGCGGGGTGCGCAGCTCGTGGCTCGCGTCGAGCACGAGCTGTCGCTGGAGGTACTGGCTGCTCTGGACGCTGGCGAGGAGCCGGTTGAAGACGCGTCGCAGCCGTCCCAGCTCGTCGGCGCCGCCCTCGTCGATGCGATACGTCATGTCGTTGGTCTCGGCGACGCGCTCGATCTCGTTGGTGACCTCTTCGAGGGGATGCAGCGCGGTGCGCGCGAGGGCCAGTCCCAGAATGAGCGCGAGCGCAAGCCCCCCGGCGGCAACGATGAGCAGTGTGCGCACCAGGTGGCGCAGCTCGTTCTCCTGACCGGTGATGTTCACGACGAACAACTGGGCCGACGTTGTGGCGATCGTGTAGAGCCCGCTCTGACCGCCGACGATGGAGTTCTTGGGCAGCGGGACGATGAGCTCGCGATAGAACTGGCCGCCGAACTCGACGCTGCGGATCAGCTGAGAGCCCTTTCCGTTGGCCAGACGACGGATCGTCGCGTCGATGGGCACGTTGGACTTGGGCACCGTCTGGCCGTTAGCGAGGACCAGTTCGAAGTACGAGCCGGTGACCTGGGAGTCGTCGCCCACCAGGTGTCCGGCGGGCGAGTGCGACGCCTGGAGCAGCGACTCGTCCACCGAGCGCAGGATCGCGTTGCGCGTGGTGAGAAACGACGCCAGACAGGCCAATACGACGGCCACCGCGGCGACGCCCACCGTGGCGCCGATGACGCGAGCGCGAAAGGTCACGACGCGCGCAGTGCGTATCCCACGCCGCGCACCGTCTGGATGAGGCGCGACTCGCCGCCCTCTTCGAGCTTGCGGCGCAGGTAGCCGATGTAGACGGCCAGCGAGTTGGTGCCCGAGTCAAAGGTGTATCCCCACACGAGGTCGAGTATCTGGTCGCGGGTCAGTACCTGGCGCGGGTGGTGCAAGAACAGCTCGAGCAGGTCGAACTCGATCTTGGTCAGGGCGATGGGGCGGCTGGCGCGCAGGACTTCGCGGGTCTGAGGATTGAGGCTCAGGTCCTCGAAGCGCAGGACCGCCACGTCACCGTCGGAGAGGTTGTGTCGGCGCAGCAGCGCGCGCAGTCGCGCGAGCAGCTCGGCGAGGTCGAAGGGCTTAACGAGGTAGTCGTCCGCGCCGACGTCGAGGCCCTCGACGCGATCGTTCACCGCGTCTCGCGCCGTGAGCATCAGGATCGGCGTCGAGTCGCCGGCGCGGCGGATCCGCCGACAGACTTCGAGTCCGTCGATGTCGGGTAGCTGCAGATCGAGGATGATTGCGTCGGGCGCTCGCAACTGGACCGACTTCAGCGCGCTGTTGCCGTCTTCGAAGAGGTCGACGTCGTAGTTCTCCATACGCAGGGCGCGCCCGAGGGCAGTGCGAATCGCCCCGTCGTCGTCCACGATGGCGACGTAGGGGTTCGGGTTGGTGGTTGTCACGTCGATCCTTTACCCGGCTAGACAGGCTCTAGTGTGGCTGTTTGGTATTAAGCCACATCATCCATTCTCTAAGAATCTATGAAGTTTGTGGCGATAGCACCGGTGGCGGGTAGTTCAACCGGCAGAACAGCGGACTTTGGATCCGAAGGTTGGAGGTTCGAGCCCTCCCCCGCCAGCCACCCGGGAGTCACCGGCTAGTGCACGCCGCGTCCCCGGTCGGCGAGCAGGGCGGCCAGGGCGAGGGGATTGTCGCCCTGGACCGAGTGTCCGGCCTCGACGCGGATGACTCTCGCGCCGGGACGCGCCTGAAGAAAGCGCGCTTCGTCCTGGTCGTCGACCACCGAGCTAGCCCACGTGGCGCGTATCAAGGTGACCGGCACGGTGATCTCTTCGAGCACGCGCCAGAGGTCGCCCTGTGGCGGGGCAGCCTCGGCCGGTGCGGGGTGCTGCTGGTGGCGCCAGACCCAGGTGCCGTCGTCGCGGCGAAGCGCGTTGTGCAGGATCCCCCGGCGCAGAGAGGACACCGAGCGGGTGGGGTTGTGTTCGATCGTGCGCGCGAGCAGTTCGTCGAAGTCGGCGAAGGTGGCCGGGCCGTTCACGAAGTCGGTGATGTGGCGGGCCTTGTCGGCGTTGACCCCGGGAGTGATGTCGACGAGCACGAGCTCGCTCACCAGGTCGGGGCGCTCGTGGGCGATGAACAGGCTGGTTAGCCCGCCGAGGGACATGCCGACCAGGGGCACCGGGCGATCGAGGAGCTGCTCGAGCGCGCGCTCGAGGTCGGTCGCGTGGGTCCGCGCCGAGGAGGACCCGTGGGGCCCGGGGTCCGAGTGGCCGTGTCCGGGCAGGTCGAGGGCGAGCAGCGGACGTCCCAGGGCCAGTGCCACGGTGTCGAAGGTGTGCGCGTTCTGGGCCCCACCGTGAACGAGCACGAGTTCGGCTGCGCCCTCGCCCCAGGCGAGTCCGCTCACCTGGCGCAGTCCGTCTACGGCGACGAAGAAGCGCCGCACGGGTGGCACCTCGACGTCGAGGTCCCACTCCGCCAGGTTCTCGTGGAAGTAGGCGAACTCGTTGTAGGTGAAGTCCTCCACGCTGGAATCGTAGGAGATCCTGGTAGAGATGGAGTCGTGAGAGCCACTTGCGCCGTCGTGCTCGCCGCGGGCGAGGGAACGCGGATGCGATCGCCGCGGCCCAAGCCGCTGCATCTGCTCTGCGGACGTCCGATGGTGAGTTTCATCCTCGACGCAGTCAGCGACGCCCGGGCGACCTTCGTAGTCGTCGGCCACGGCGCCACCTGGGTCGAAAAGGAGCTGCGCGCGCGACACGGCGACGCGCTGTCCTTCGTCGAGCAGTCTGAGCAGCTGGGAACGGGTCACGCGGTGGCCACGGCCCTGCCCGCGATCCTCGACGTGGTGGGCGATGTCGACGTGGACGTCGTCATCGTGCCCGGCGACACGCCATTGCTGCGACGCGCCACTCTTAGCGAGCTCGTCGCGCGCCACCGGGAGGGCCAGGCCGCGATGACCGTGCTGAGCGCGGTGCTCGAAGATCCCTCGGGCTACGGGCGCATCGTGCGCGACCGCGACGGGCGCTTCACGCGCATCGTCGAAGAGCGCGACGCATCGCCTGAGGAGCGCCAGATACACGAGGTCAACACGTCGGTCATGGTGGTGCGCGCCGCCCTTTTGGGCCCCGGACTTCGTCGGGTGGGCCGCCAGAACGCCCAGCACGAGTACTACCTGACCGACCTGGTGGGCGTGTTGCGCGAGGCCGGCCACGCGACGGCCGCGGTTCCGGTCGACGACGCCCTCGAGGTGATGGGGGTCAACGACCGCTCCCAGCTCGCGGGAGCCGAGCGCGAGATGCGCCGGCGCATCAACGAGCGTTGGATGCAGCGCGGGGTCACGATGTGGGATCCGCGCCACACCTACGTCGACGCCGACGTCGAGCTGGCCGCGGACGTCTCCTTGCTGCCGGGCACGGTGCTGCGCGGGCGCACCACCGTGGCCGCCGGGGCGATCATCGGTCCCCACGCGCACTTAGAGGACGTGACGGTGGGCGAGGGGGCTCGCATCGCGACGGTGACGGTCACACGCGCGGTCATCGGCGAGCGCGCCGACGTGGGCGCGTACGCAGTGCTCGAGGCCGGCGTGGTTCTCGAGGCCGGCGCTCGTGTCGCCCCGGGAGACCATCTTTCGGCCTGAGTCGGCGCGCACTGTACGCTGGCGCCGTGGAGTCGCTCGCCAAACGTCGTCTCGTCATCGTGACGGGACGCTGTCACCCCGACCTCGCGCGCGACATTGCCGGCAAGCTCGGCGTCGAGCTCACCGAGGCCAACGTGCGCGAATTCGCCAACGGCGAGATCCACTGCCGCTTCGACGAGTCGATCCGCGGTGCGCACGTCTTCATCGTCCAGACCCACTCCTCGCCCGTGAACGACGCCGTCATGGAGCAGCTGATAATGATCGACGCGGCCAAGCGCGCCTCGGCCAAGTCGATCACCGCCGTGATACCGAACTACGGCTACGCCCGTCAGGACCGCAAGAGCGCCGGCCGCGAGCCGATCACAGCGAAGCTCATTGCCGACATGCTCCAGACCGCCGGGGCGAGCCGCGTGCTGTCGGTGGACTTCCACTCGGGCCAGATCCAGGGGTTCTTCGACATCCCCGTCGACCACCTGGTCGCCGCGCCCGTGCTCGAGGACTACCTCAAGGCCAACGCCAATCCCCACGAGTTGGTCGTGGTCGCCCCCGACGCAGGACGCGTCAAGGTGGCCGAGCGCTACGCCCAGCACCTGGGCTGTGACCTGGCCCTGGTGCACAAGACCCGCCCGCGCGGCTCGGCGAATATTGCCGAGGCGCGCCACATCGTTGGTGACGTCCACGGGCGCCACTGTGTTCTGATCGACGACATGATCGACACCGCCGGCACGATCGTGGCGGCCTGCGACCTCCTCAAGTCCCACGGCGCAGAAGAGATCTGGGTGATGGCCACGCACGCGGTGTTCTCGCCGCCAGCAATTGAGCGCCTCTTCAACGCCCCCGTGAGCCGGGTCGTGGTGACTGACACCCTGCCCCTGCCCCCGGAGCGGCGCTTCGAGAAGCTCGAGGTCCTCTCGGTGGCCTCCATCGTGGCCAACGCGATCGCGGCGATCTTCGAGGACTCCTCGGTGTCGGACATCTTCGGAGGCGAGAACCTTCTCTAGTGTGGGCACCCGCCCGAGGCACTAGACTGGACGCTCTGTGCTCGACCGATCGTCGAGAACTACTGGAGGAATGTCATGTCTCAGGCCACCCTGCACGCCTCGACGAGTCGATCACTGGGCTCGCGCGACTCGCGCCGCCTGCGTCTGGCCGGCTCGATCCCGGCCGTCGTCTACGGCGTGGGCGTCTCCCCGCTCGCGGTAGCCGTGGACGCCAAGGCCTTCCGCGGCGCCGTCTCGGGCGCCCAGGGCCTCAACTCGCTGATCACCCTCGACGCCGACGGGCAGACCTTCACGGTCATGGCCCGCGAGATCCAGCGCCATCCGGTGCGCGGGACCGTCGCGCACATCGACTTCCAGGTCGTGGACCCGAACAAGCCGGTCGTCACTGAGATCCCCCTGCACGTGGTGGGCGATGCCGTCGAGGTGCGCCACGCCGACTGGGAGGTCGACCAGCAGCTGTTCTCGCTCGAGATCCGCACCCGCCCCGACCAGATCCCGACCCACCTGGACGTTGACATCTCGGCCCTCAAGGCCGGAAGTTCTATCCGCGTCGCCGACCTCGAACTGCCCGCGGGCGTGGAGGCGGTCGCTGACGTCGCTCTCACCGTGGTCACCACCCACGCCGGGCGAGCCGCGAAGGCCGGCGGGGCCGAAGTCACCGCCTAATCGTGTCGGCGCTGCGGCGCTCCTCGGAACGTCGCGGCAGCGCGAGCGTCCTGCTGATCGTCGGCCTGGCCAATCCGGGCGAAGAGTTCGAGTCGAGCCGCCACAACGTGGGTGGCGACGCCGTTCGCCTGGCGGTGCAGCGCCACGGCGCGACGCTTACTCACGAAGGGCGCCAGCGCGCGATGTCGGCGACGCTTTTGACGCCGCGCGGCCCGGTGACTCTCGCCGTGCCGTCGACCTTCATGAACGAGTCGGGAGCGGCGGTCGCGCCCTTGATGCGGCGCACCTCGCTCGAGGGTCCCGCGCACCTCGTCATCGTTCACGACGAGCTCGACCTCGAACCCGGTCGGGTCCAGTTGAAGATGGGCGGGGGACTGGCTGGTCACAACGGGCTGCGCTCGATCGCCCAGGTCCTAGGCACCAACGATTTCATCCGACTGCGCATCGGGGTGGGCAAGCCGCGCACCAAGGAGGAGGGGGCCAACTTCGTTCTCGCCCGCCTGCGGGGGGCCAAGAAGGCCGAGCGCGACAACAACGTGGCCCTCGCCGCTGACGCGATCGACGCGTTGATCGACGAAGGCTTCGACGGGGCCCAGCGTCGCGTGAACGCTCCCCGTGGCTGAGACCGGTCTCACCCGGGTCCTCGAGCGCGTCGCGCCCACACTGCGCGCTCTCCTGGCTAGTGACGCGCTGACCCCTTCGAGCTACGCGACTCCCCTCGCGGTGGGGGCCCTGGCCCTCGATCACCCCCAGGTGCTCGCCGTCGTGGCGACCTCGGCCGACGCCGACCTGCTCGCCCAGGCCCTTGCGGCACTGCTCGGTGAGGACGACGTTGCCCTTTGGCCGGCCTGGGACACACACCCGCTTGAACGCGTCAGTCCCGACGTCAGCGTGATGGCGGCGCGCAGCCTGGTGCGCTGGCGCGTCACCCGCGGCGACGCGCCGCGGGTGATCGTGGCTTCGGCCCGGTCGATCTCTCAGATCCTGGCCCCGGGCGAGGCACTCAAACCCCTCGAGGTTCGCCGCGGCGAGAGCCGCGAGCGCGACGAGCTGCTGGCGCGACTGGTGGCGACGGGATATCGGCGCGAGTCCCTGGTCGAGCACCGCGCCGAGTTCGCCGTCCGCGGCGGCATCGTCGACGTGTGGCCCGCCCAGGCCAGTGAGCCGGTGCGCCTGGACTTCTTTGGTGACGAGATCGAGCGCCTCACGATCTTCGACGTCGCCACCCAGCGCTCTCGCGAGGACCTCGAGCACGTGGTCATCGCTCCCGCGCGCGAGTGGATCCCCTCGGGGGCCGTGCGTGAGTCCCTCGTCGAGGTCGCCGCCGCGAACCCGTGGACGCGCCCGATGCTCTCGCGTCTGGCCGAGGGCGAACTCCTCGACGGTATGGAGGGCTGGATGATGCTCGCCGGGGCCGAGCGACGCACCCTGCTCGACGAGCTAGAAGGCGCCACCGTGGTGCTTGTCGAGCCCGATCGCGTCGAGCACCGCCTGGCAGACCTGCTGGACGAGGAGCGCGAGCTCGCCGACGTCGTGGGCGCCACCTGGGGCGCCCAGTCCGTGCCTCTGTTGCACGTGAAGCGAGACGAGCTCGACCTCGCGGGAGCGACACGGATCGGTGGCGCGCTGGCCGGCGCGGGCGCCGCGCTGACCTCGCCACCGGTCGTCCAGGGCGACGCCTCGCGCATCGCCGCGCACGTGCGCGGCTGGCCCGCGCGCCGGCGCGGTGTCGTCCTCACGACCAATCCGGCCGCCGTGTCGCGAATGGCCGACCAACTTCGCGCCGAAGGCCTGGAGGTCACCACCGACGCCGCACGCGTGCTCGACGCACGCTTGAGCGTGCTGGTCAGCGCGTTGCCCGCGGGCTTCGCCCTCGACGACGCCGACGTCGTTGTCTGGAGCGAGGCGGACCTGACCGGTCGGCGAGCCGCGCACCGCGCGGTGCACACGAGGGCTCGCAACGTCGACGGGTTCTTCGACGACCTCGCGGTTGGCAGCTACGTGGTGCATCGCCAGCACGGCGTCGCCCGCTTCTCGGGCACGACGACGCGCACGATGAACGGCACGGTGCGCGACTACCTGGTCCTCGAATTCAAGGATGGTCGCAGCTACTGGCCCACTGAGCAGATCGACGCGCTCACCCCCTACTCGGGCGGTGACGCGCCGGCGCTCTCGCGCATGGGCGGCGCCGAGTGGCAGCGCACCCGCGCCAAGGCGAGCGCCGCGGCCTACCTGGTCGCCCAGGATCTCGTGGATCTCTACCGCCAGCGCAGCGTGGCGACCGGCCACGCCTTTGCGCCAGACAGCGCCTGGCAGAGCGAGATGGAAGAGCTCTTTCCCTACACGCTCACCCCCGACCAGGCCCAGGCGATTCTTGACGTGAAGGCCGACATGGAGTCGCCGCGCCCGATGGACCGCCTCGTAGTGGCCGACGTGGGCTTCGGCAAGACCGAGGTGGCGCTGCGCGCCATCTTCAAGGCCGTCCAGGACAACACGCAGGCCGCGTTGCTGGTGCCGACCACCCTGCTCGCGAGCCAGCACTACGCGACGTTGCGTGAGCGCTTCGCGGGTTTTCCCGTGAGGGTCGCCATGCTGAGCAGATTCGTCGACGACGCCGAGAGCACCGCGACGCTGCGCGGGCTCACCGACGGCAGCGTCGACGTCGTGGTGGGCACGCATCGACTGCTCAGCGATACGGTCACGTTCAAGAACCTCGGTCTGCTCGTCGTCGACGAGGAGCAGCGATTCGGCGTCGCCCACAAGGAGGCGATCAAGGCGCGCGCCGTCGGCGTCGACGTGCTGACCCTGAGTGCCAGCCCCATCCCGCGCACCCTCGAGATGGCCTTCGCGGGCATTCGCGACCTCTCGATGGTCACGACGCCGCCGGCGGATCGTCGCCCGATCCTCACCCACGTCGGCGAGTACAGCGAGGCCGCGGTGGTCGAGGCGATCCGCCGCGAGCTGCTGCGCGAGGGCCAGGCGTTCTTCGTGCACAACCGCGTCGCCGACATCGACCAGGTGGCCCGGCGTCTCGGCCAGCTCGTGCCCGACGCGCGCATCGCCGTGGCCCACGGCCAGATGGACGAAGGCACCCTCGAACGGGTGATGATCGACTTCTGGGAGCGGCGCTTCGACGTGCTGGTCTGCACGACGATCGTCGAGTCCGGCATCGACTTGCCCAGTGTCAACACACTGATCGTGGACCGCGCCGAGCGCCTGGGCCTGGGCCAACTGCACCAGCTGCGCGGACGTGTCGGGCGCGGCGGCCAGCGCGCCTACGCCTACCTGTTCCACCCGGCCGATCAGGTTCTCTCCGAGACCGCCTACGAGCGCCTGCGCACGATCGGCGACAACACGGCCCTGGGCAGCGGCTTCAAGATCGCGATGCGCGACCTTGAGATCCGCGGCGCGGGCAACCTGCTCGGCCACGACCAGTCGGGGCCGGTCGCGGCCGTGGGCTACGACCTCTACGTCCAGCTGGTCGCCGAAGCGGTCGCCGACGCCAAAGGGCTCACCCCGGTCACCGTGGCGACGGTCAACCTCGAGGTGCCTGGCGAGGCCCACCTGCCCAAGGACTACGTCGAGGCTGACGACGCGCGCCTCGAGGCCTATAGACGTCTAGCGAGCCTGACCAGCGTGGTCGAGCTCGAGGACCTGGGCGCGGAGTGGCTGGACCGCTACGGGGCGCTGCCCGCGCCGGCACGAGGGCTGCTGGACCTGGCCGCTTTGCGCCTGGCGTGCCTCGAGCGAGGGATCACGTCGCTCGTAGTGCTCGAGGCCAAGGTCGGCGTGCGCTCCAAGCCCGTCGTGAAGATGGGCCCCCTGACCCTGAGCGTGACCCAGCAGATGCGCGCCCGCCGCCGATTCGGCTCGCGTGCCTTTGACGAGAGCACGCGCGAGCTGCGCGTCGAACTCGAGCGCGGCGACGTCAGCGCCCGCGCCCTCCTCGAACTGGTTCGTGAGGTCTCGCCCGGCGCCGACCAGCCCTCTGAGCCCACTCGGTAGCATGGACGGGTGCGTCGTCTCCTCGTACTTCTGATTGTGGCCTTCGTCGGGGCCGCTGCCTACGGTGTGTGGTCGTCATCGAGCGTGCGGGTTGACTCCTCGTCGATCTCGGCGACGACCTTCAACGGTGAGCTCGCGGCCATCACCACCTCGACGCCGCTGCAGTGCTATCTCACCGCGCTCGCCCCGGCGTCCTACTCGCCCGGTGCCGGCGCCGCCAGCGTGGCCGCATCGGGCGCCGCGGCCTGGGCGAACCTGCGCGTTGAGGGCGTGGCACTCGAGAACTACGTCGCCCGACACTTCCACTACGTGGCCACCGCGAGCGATCTCGCGCAGGCCAAGGACTCGCTGCTGGGCGAGATGACCCAGTCCGCCGCGAGCCACCAGTTGAGCTGTCCGGGCTCGTCGGCCGAGGCGCTGGCCGCGATGACCCCCGAGATGCGCACTGCCGAGATCAGGGCCCAGGCCTACTCGCTCTTCCTACTGTCCAAGATGAACTCGACGATCCCACTCACCGCGGCCAACGTGAAGGCCTACTACAAGGCGCACGTGGCGGACTACGACACTCTGTGCGTGTCGGTCGCGGTGGTGCCCACGACGTCGGTGGCGGCCTTCGCGCACGACCAGGCGGCGGGCATGAGCGTGGCGGATCTGGCGCGCAAGTACTCGCTCGACGCGTCCAAGGTCAAGGGCGGTGCCTACGGGTGCTACCCGCCGACGTCGAGCGCCTACGCGACGGTGCGCGCCGACGTCGCCTCGACCCCGCTCAACACCTTCCCGTCGAGTCCGCGGGCCATCCAGTCCAACGGCGCGACCTACGCGCTCTACGTCGCGGCGACCAAGCGCTCGGTCACGCCGCTCGCCGAGGCCCAGGGCGCGGTGGTCGCCGACATCCAGAGCCTCAACGCGAGTTCGGCCAACACCCTCAAGGAGTCGATCCTCTATCGCGCGGCGATCACGGTCGACCCGGCGCTCGGACGCTGGGGCCTGACGTCCTCGGGCCCGATGGTCGTCGCCCCGGCCACGCCACCGGCCGCTGACGTCAACTCGACCTCCATACTCGTCACGGCGCCCACCTCCGCCTATCAGTGAGCGCCGTGGTGCGCGTCGTGGGGCTTGGCCCCGGTGACGCGGAGCTACTCACCGCGAGGAGCGCCCGGCTGATTCGCGAATCGCCAGTGGTGCGCTTTCGAACCCGACGCCACCCCGCGGCCGACCCCTTCGGCGACGTCGAGAGCTACGACGACCTCTACGAGAGGGCGGCGTCCTTCGAGGACCTCTATCGCGACATCGTGGCGGATCTGGTCGCGCTGGCCCGCCAGCACGACGAGGTGCTCTACGTGGTGCCGGGCTCTCCGGTCGTAGCCGAGCGGACCGTCGAATTGCTCGCAGAGGCCGACGTTGACCTCGTTCTCGAGAGCGCGGTCTCGGTGATCGACGTGGCATGCGCCCGGTTGGGCCGCGATCCCATGGCGGGCGAGCTGCGCGTGGTCGACGCGCTGGCCTCGAGCGAGCCGTTGCGCGGCCCGGGCCCGCTGCTCGTCCTGCAGACCTACTCGCGCGAGGTCCTCGCCCTGGTGGCGAGCCGGCTGCCGGCGACCTCGGTGGTGACGGTCTTGCACCACTTGGGCCTCGACGACGAGGAAGTGCGCGACCTGCCCGCCGGCCGTCTCGCGACGTTCGACGCCGACCACCTCACGTCGCTCTGGGTCGAGGCCCCGCGAGGTGCCGGTGCCGCGATCGACGACCTGGTGGACTTCGCGCGCACGCTTCGTCGCGAATGTCCGTGGGACGCCGAGCAGAATCACGCGTCGCTCACGCGCCACCTGCTCGAAGAGTCCTACGAGGCGCTCGACGCCCTCGAAGCGATGGTGCACGCGGGCGATGGCGATCTTGATGCCGTGGCTCACGTCGAAGAGGAGCTGGGCGACCTCCTCTATCAGATCGTCTTTCACGCCGAACTCGGCGACGAGGAGGGTCTCTTCTCCCTCGCAACCATCGCCGATGGCGTGCGTGACAAGCTGACCGGACGTCACCCGCACGTCTTTGGCGACGTCATCGCGGCCAGCGCCGAGGACGTCGTGGCGAACTGGGAAACGCTCAAACGAGCCGAGAAATCGCGCGAGAGTGCGCTCGACGGCGTGCTCTGGCAACTGCCGGCCCTGCGCCTCTACAGCGAGCTCGCTGACGTGGCCGCGCGACTGGGCGTTGAGACGCCAGCGAGCGACGACGGTCTCGCCGGCGCGCTGGTTGACATCGTCGAGCGGGCGCGCCGTGACTGCGTCGATCTCGAAGGCGTGCTGCGCCAGCGGGCGCTGGCGCTCGCGGCGGCGATTCGCACCATCGAGGGGGACACGCCGAGGGACGCCGTCGGCGACGCGAAGTAGCGTCGAGGCTGAGACAAAGGAGAGCGCGTGAGCGACATCGAACTCGTGAGAGGCCGCATGGTCCTCGATTCCCGGGGAAATCCGACCGTCGAAGCTGAGGTGCACCTGTCGTCGGGTGCGTCGGGCCGCGCCATTTCGCCCTCGGGTGCCTCCACCGGCAGCCACGAGGCGGTCGAGCTGCGCGACGGCGCGAGCGAGTGGGGCGGCAAGGGCGTGGAGAATGCAGTCGCCTTCGTCAACGGCGAGATCAACGACGCGCTCGAGGGATATGACGCCCGCGACCAGCGCGACGTCGACACGGCGATGATCGACCTCGACGGCACTGCGAACAAGGCGCGTCTCGGCGCCAACGCGATCCTCGCCGTCTCGATTGCCACCGCCAAGGCCGCCGCCCTCGAGAGCGGCCTGCCGCTGAGCCAGTACCTCGGCGGGGTGAACGCTCACGTCCTGCCGGTTCCGATGTTCAACGTCGTCAACGGTGGCGTGCACGCGAAGAACTCGATCGACTTCCAGGAGTTCATGGTCATGCCCATCGGCGCGGCCAACTTCGCCGAGGCGCTGCGCTGGGGCGCGGAGACCTACCACGCGCTAAAGCGCGTCCTTGATCAGCGCGGGCTCGCGACGGCCGTCGGCGACGAGGGCGGCTTCGCACCGGACCTGCCGGACAACGAGACCGCCGTCAAGGTCCTCGTCGAGGCGATCGAATCGACGGGCCGCGAGCCCGGCCGCGACGTGGCGATCGCCCTGGACCCGGCCACGTCGGAGCTCTTTCGCGACGGCGCGTACCACCTGGGTGGCGAGGGTCGCGTCTTGTCGAGCCTCGAGCTCGTCGAGTACTGGGCCGACCTGGTGACGAGCTATCCGATCGTTTCGATCGAAGACGGCATGGCCGAGGACGACTGGGACGGCTGGGCCGCGTTGACGGCCCGACTGGGCGAGAGCGTCCAGCTGGTGGGTGACGACAACTTCGTGACGAATCCCGTGCTGCTGCAAGAGGGCATCGAGCGCCGGGTCGCGAACTCGATTCTGATCAAGCTCAATCAGATCGGCACACTCACCGAGACCCTCGACACCGTGGCCCTCGCGCGCACCAACCGCTACACGACGGTGATCTCGCACCGCTCCGGCGAGACCGAGGACGTGACCATCGCCGACCTCGCGGTGGCCACGAACGCGGGCCAGATTAAATCTGGCGCCCCGGCGCGCACCGACCGGGTGGCGAAGTACAATCAACTCTTGAGACTCGAGGAATCACTCGGGGATCGTGCTCGTTTTCTAGGTGCAGCGTCTTTGTCGGGGGCGGCCGGTGTCAGGTACTCGTAATCAGGTGGGCAGTCATTCGTGGTGGATGATGCCCCTCGCGCTGGTCACCGCAATCGCCATGCTCGCGATGTGGTTCCCGGTGCGCACGTACCTGCACCAGCAGAGCCAGCTCGACGCCACCGCGAGCCAGATCTCGATGATCCAGCGCCAGGAGAAGGTGTTGAGCCTTCAGGCACGATCCATCTCCTCCAAGGCTGCCGCGACGCTGCTCGCGCGCCAGCAGTATCAGCTCGTCGAGCAGGGCCAGAGCCTGATCCAGGTGTTGCCCGGCACCGTCGCTGGCCACCCCACCCAGTGGAGTGGCGACCCCGGTAACCAGCCGCTAGTCTCGCCCTCGTCGGTGTCGAGCCTCGTGCCCAGCGCGCCGACCACCACCACTCACCACCAGTCGGGCTTCGTCGCGCGCCTCGTGCGCACCCTCGAGTTCTGGCGTTGACGTTTCGCGACGCGTCGCCCGACGACGTGGCAGTGATCGAGGCCATGCTGGGCCGTCCCCTCGCGGGACGCTGTGCGGTCGTCGTGCGCCGCGCTGGTTCGCCGGTCGTCATCGAGAACGAGCCGCACCTGCGTGACGGCACGCCCATGCCCACCCTCTACTGGCTGGTCGACCCGGCTCTGCACGAGGCGGTCAGCCGTCTCGAGAGCGAGGGCGGCGTGCACCGATTCGAAGAGATGGTGGATCCGGCGGCCCTCGCTGCCTGTCACGACGACTACGCCCGACGCCGCGACGCGCGCGTAGTGCGGCGCGACCTCGTGGCGCCCTCGGGCGGTGTCGGGGGAACGCGAACCGGTGTGAAGTGCCTGCACGCGCACCTGGCTAACACCCTCGTGGGTCACGCCGACCCGGTCGGCGCGATCGTGGCCGGCCTGGTCGACGTCGAGGGCTGTGTCAATGTGGACGTGGTCGCCGCGCTCGACTGCGGGAGCAACTCGACGCGTCTGCTGATCGCCAACGCCGCCGGGGCGCTGCACCGGGACTCTCGCATCACGCGCCTCAGCGAGGGTGTCGATGCCACGGGGGCTCTGACGGATCCGGCGCTCGCGCGCAGCTTCGCGGTTCTCGAGGACTACCGGCGCGTGATGGACGACTACGCGGTGACGCGTGGCCTGCTGGTGGCAACCTCGGCGGTGCGCGACGCGGTCAACGGTGCCGCGTTCATCGAGGGGGCCCGCTCGCGCGTGGGCGTGGACGCAGCGATCCTCTCGGGCACCCAGGAGGCGGCCTTCTCCTTCGCCGGCGCGACCGCCGACCTGGCGGCGTCGCCGCTGCCCACCCTGGTACTCGACGTCGGCGGTGGCTCGAGTGAGCTGGCCCTGGAGACCGACGGGGGCCTGGTGAGCTTTTCGATGCAGCTCGGATGCGTGCGCGTGACCGAGCGGGCCCTCGGCGCCGGCGTCGTCACGGCGACGAGCGACGCGGCCGCGCGCGCCATGATCGCCGCGGAGATCGAGCGCGCCTTCGCCGCGGAGCCGGCGTTCGCTCGCGCGGTCGGCGCCGTGCGCGTGATCGGACTAGCCGGGACGGTGGCGACTCTGGCCCAGCTCGACGCCCACCTCGCCGTCTACGACCGTGACGTTGTGCACCATCGGGTCCTCACGCGCGAGTGCGTACGCGAATGGCGCGAGCGCCTCGCCGGCGAGACGCCCGAGGAGCGAATGGCCCACCCGGGAATGGTGCGCGGACGCGAGGACGTCCTCGCGGCCGGTCTCTACGTGATCGAAGCGGTGATGGAGCGATTCGACGTGAGCGAGATTCTGAGCAGCGAGAGTGACATCCTCGACGGGATCGTCGCGTCGCTGCTTGATTAGCGCGACTCGCGTCGGCCTGCCACGATGGGAGGGTGAGGGACCGACGATGGTGAGCGCGCGCGGGTCGATCTACGCTCCGTTGAACCTGCACGGTCGCCGCGTCATCCTGCGCACGCTCAGCGACGCCGACTACGCGGGCTGGCTCGAGGTGCGCCAGCGCTGCCACGACTGGCTGGTCAAGTGGGAGCCGCGCTCGGCGCACTCGACGCACCTCGCCGAGGACCAGCGAAGTTTCGTCAGCCGCTGCGCGATCCGCGAGCGCGAGCGCCAGATGGGCACCGGTTTTGGTTTCGGCATCTTCTACGAGGGCCGCTTCGTCGGGGAGATCACGCTGTCGTCGATCCAGCGCGGCCCCCTACAGTCGGCCTTCATCGGCTACTGGATCGACGAGGCCGTGGCCGGCCGCGGACTGATGCCCGAGGCGGTCGTGACGGTCCTGCAGTTCTCCTTCGAGTCACTCAACCTACATCGCATCGAGATCAACATCATCCCGCGCAACGCCGCGTCGCGTCGTGTGGTCGAGAAGCTCGGGCTGCGCTTTGAGGGCATCGCCGAGCGCTACCTCGAGATCGACGGCGCGTGGGAGGATCACGCGCGCTACGCGGTCACCGCCGAGGAGTGGCGCGACCGCGCCCCCGAGCTCGTGGCCAACTGGCTTCTGCCGACCAGCGACTAGAGAACGACGATCTCTCGTCCACGCAGCTCGGCGAGGTCCGTGGTGCGCAGTCGGCCGCCGACGGCGGCGGCGATGCCCGCACCGGCGAGCGCGGCGTCGCGGGGCAACACGACGACGCCGTTGGCGCTGGACAGCGCGAGAACTAAGCCGTGGACTCTCACTTCGGCCATGGCACTTCTCAACTGAGCCGCGTCCACACCGAGATCGACCTCGACGGCGGGGTTCTGGTAGACGTGCTGGGAGAGTCGGCGCAGGTCGCGGATCATCGCGATCGCGTCGGCGCCCACATGGACCGTCGAGCCGCTCACGTCGTCCCACGTGACTGAGACAGGCCGTATCGACAGGTCGAGGCGCAGCGCCAGTGAGAGCATCTCGGCGTCGTAGGCGAAGCCGTTCGTGGTGGCGAGCAGGGCGAGCAGGCGCGCGGGCCCGGTGCGAAAGGCCTTCGCGCCGCACTGAGTGTCACGCAGGGCGAGACCCGTGTAGTGGCGCACGAGGAGGTGAAACACGTCACTCGCCAGGTTGCGCACGAGGGAGTCGTAGCGCACCCGACGGCCCTCGACCCGCGAACCCGGTGCAACGTCGACCTCCTCGAGAGTGGCCAACATGTCGGAGAAGTGGCGCGGGCTGATCGCCATGTCGGCGTCGGCCACCAGGACGCTTTCGCCGCTGGCCAGGCCAATGCCGAGGCGTACGGCCGCCCCCTTGCCGAGATTGGGCTCTTGGCGCACGACGAGGAGGTGCTCGAGGTGCCCGTAGACCGCGCGGGCCGCGGCCAGCGTGTCGTCACTCGAGCCGTCGTCGACGATGACGACCTGCGTGTCGGGGCCGAGGATGTCGAGCACCGGCGCCAGGCGAGCGAAACCGTCGGCCAGACGGGCTGACTCGTTGTGTGCGGGAATGACGATCGAGGTACTGATTCTTCTACCGTATCGGCTACGGGCGACCGGCCCCGATCAGGCCGAACGTGAACATCGGGGCGAGCGACACGGTGGTGCCCGAGTGGGCGGCGGCGATGATCGTGCTCGTGCCCCACGGTCCACTGCCGGCGTACATCACGACGTGGTCGACTAGGTGGTCGCCGTCAAGGTTGTAGTAGAAGAGCAGGTCGCCGGGCTGCAGCGCGGTGAGCGGCACGTGACGCAGCGCCGGCCACTGGGTCTCGGTGGTGCGAGGGATGGTGAATCCCGCCTTGGCCCAGGCCCACTGGACCAGTCCGGAGCAGTCGAAGCCTTTGCCAGGGGTCTCGCCGCCCCAGACGTAGGGCACGCCGATCTGGCTCTCGGCCCAGTGCAGGGCCGCCATGCCCTGTTTGGATCCGGCGGCGGTGCCGGCGTAGGTGGTGGGCGTCGCGCGCTGGATGGCCTGAAGGACCTCGTTGGCGGCGGCCTGGCCCCCGACGGCCGAGGCGGCAGCGACCGCCGCCTCCTCCTTGGCGACGTCGCGGTGTCGCGCGGCCTCGGTGCCGACGGCTATCTCGTAGGTGATGATCTCACCCTTGAGCTGCTTGGTCATCACCGCGAGCGTCGCCTGGGTCTCGTTCTCGTTGCGGATGTTCTGGGCGAGCAGGGCGCGCATCGTGTTGGTCTGATAGAGGGCGTTGGCCTCTTGGATCGCGACCTCGTGGATGGTGTGATCGAGCGACGTCTTCTGAGCCTGGTAGCGATCGCGGATCGACGTGAGGTCGCCAACGACCTGGTCCTCGAAGACCTTGCGCGCGTCGCTCGAGGTCACGCTCTGGTTGAACAGGGCGAGGATCTGCGCGTCGGCCGCGCCGAGCACGTAGGCACGCACCACCGCGACGACGAGCTCTTTGGAGGTCACCGAGACGGCCGCGCGCTTGGCCGCCTCGTTGCGCTTGAGCACCACGATATTGGCCTCGATGTTGGCCAGGGAGACTTTGGCGGCGTCGTAGGCGTTCGCGGTGGTCTCGCTGACTCGCTGCTGGTCGGCGAGCCGGGCCGACAACGCGGCGATCGCGGCCTGGGTTTGGGCGATGGATGCGCCGTGGGCGACCGCGGGCAGCAGGGTGCTCGAGATGACCGCCGCGGCGAGCGCTACCAGCCGAAGTGATCGAGTGGTGCCCCGACAACGCACGCGAACCATGCGTCAAGCCTAGTTATCGATTGTCAGAATGTCCGCAGTTTGAGAACAACGTTGGTGGGTTAGCGTGTCGGTAGCGTGAACGCGGGGGCGTAGCCCAATTGGCAGAGGCAGGGCGCTTAAACCGCCTCCAGTGAGGGTTCGAGTCCCTCCGCCCCTACCACGCCCCTGCGCGCCCGCTACGATGCGCCGGTGCGTCGTGTGGCTCCCTTCATCGATCTCGTCGTGGTCGTGGTGTTCGTGGCTATTGGTCGTGAACGTCACCATCACGGAGATGCGCTAAAGGGACTCGTCTCGACGAGCTGGCCCTTCGCGCTCGGCCTGGCCGTGGCCTGGTTGGTCCTCTCGCGCCGTTCTCGGCGCGGACTTAGCCTGCGTGATGGGGCGTTGGTCGTGGTCGTGACCGTCGCGATTGGCATGGTGGCGCGCGTTTTGGCCGGACAGGGCACCGCATTCGCCTTCATTCTCGTCGCGCTGGCCTTTCTGGGACTGGCAATGGAGGGTTGGCGCCTGATCGCGCGTCGGGTGTCGCGGCACCACTAGAACGCGGGGGCGTTGTTCTTTAGTAGCGTGGTCTCCGTGGCTAAAAGCGCAACAGGTAAGTGGGTCAGTCGAGTCGGCGCGTCGGGCGGCGGCAAGTCCTATCAGAAAACCCGTCCGGTCAACTTCTACGGGGCGTTGGCCGTCATCGTGGTGTTGGGCCTCGTGGCGACGGTGTTTTCGCGCTACGAGTACCAGAACCCCTCGAGCGCGGCCACCGGTACCCCGCCGGCCGTCGGTACGACCTGGTACGCGGCGCTCTCGATTGAGGCCTGCGGCAAGACGCTGCCGTTCCTGGCGCCGAATCCCTCAGCGAACGCGGGCCTGACCGTCCAGACCGCCGACGTCATCAAGATCAGTCCCGTCTCGGCGGCCGACTCGGGTTCGCACGCCACGCTGGGTCAGTTCGCGGCCGAGTACCCGGGCCTCATCGCGTCCTCCAGCGAGCTCGCGGTACCGACGTCGTCGGGCAAGTCCTCGACCACCACCACGTATCACAACGGTGACACGTGCCCGACCAAGTCAAAGTACGCCGGTCAGAAGGGTCAGGTCTCCTACGCCTACTGGACCTCGTTCGGCCAGAAGAAGCCCGTGGTGACCACCAACCCGGCGTCGATCAAGCTCACCCAGTTCCTTCGTGTGACGATGGCCTTCGAGCCCCAAGGCGTGACGCCCAAGGCGCCCCAGCAGGCGACTGTGAACGCGATGGTCGCGGCGAACGCGACGCCGACGACGACGAGCCCGCCGGCGACAATCCCGTCCACCACCGTAAAGCCCTTGACGACGGTGCCGACCACGGTACCGGCGACCTCGAAGACGACCACCACCGCGCCTAAGGGCTAAACGTGAAATCTGTCGTCCTCGTCGGCGGCATGGGGACCCGAATGAGGCCCCTGACGTATCACACGCCCAAGCAGATGTTGCCCCTCGTGGGTTCGCCGATCATCGAGTACGTGCTCGGCAACCTGGGCCGCCAGGGCGTGACCGACGCGGTCTTGTCGCTGGGCTACATGCCTGACCGATTCATCGAGGCGTACCCGGACAACGTGATCGGCGGCGTCAAGGTCAGCTACGCGGTCGAGCCCGAGGCCCAGGGCACAGCGGGGGCCATTCGATTCGCGGCCGAACACGCGGGCATCGACGACACGTTCCTGGTGGTCAACGGCGACGTCCTGACCGACCTCGACGTCACGCGGCTACTGGAGTTCCACCGCTCGCGCCACGCGACGGCGAGCATCTCGCTGCACGCGGTCGAGGACCCGTCCCTGTTTGGCGTCGTGCCCACGACGCCAGATGGTCGCGTGATCGCCTTCGTCGAGAAGCCCCCGCGCGACGAGGCGCCCACCAACTTGATCAACGCCGGTGCCTACCTGTTCGAGCCGTCGGTACTCGAGCGCATCGACGCGGGACGTCCGGTGAGCGTGGAGCGCGAGACGTTCCCCGCGCTGGCCGCCGACGGTTCGCTCTTCGCGCTCGCCGACGAGGGCTACTGGCTCGACACCGGAACCCCCGCCACCTACCTGCGCGCCAACGTCGACGTCCTCGAGGGTCGTAATGGTCACCACGGACCTGCGTTGGTCGGTCTCGTCGACGCGACGTGGTGCCACCCGTCGGCGCGCGTGTCGCCCGACGCACACCTGCGTCGGGCGGTCGTGGACCGCGACTGCGTGGTGGGAGCTGGCGTCGAGCTCGACCACGTGGTCTTGATGCCCGGCTGCGTCATCGACGACGGTGCCGTCTTGAGCCACTGCATCGTCGGGCCGAGAGCGGTGATTGGCGCGGCCGCCACGCTCGAAGCAACCTGCGTGATCGGCGCGGGCGAGTTCGTCGAGCCTGGCGAGTCGCTCGCGGGCGATGTGCGCCGAGGCGAGGGCTAGCGAAAGAGATCGTCGTGGGGGCGGCGAATCAGGTCCCCGCCGACGGAACCCTCCCCGAAGAAGGACGCGTCGAGCCCGCGCAGCAGCGCGAACGGCGTCGCGGCGGCCTTGCCCATCACCAGATTCGCGGCCGCGGCGACTTCGTCGGCGATCGCCACCTCGGTGGCCTCGAGGACGCGCCCGTTGGCGTCGGGCGTGCCGCGCAGGTCGATCAACGCCCGTACTCCGGCCGAGCCGATCGCCACGTCGCACACGCCCTGTCGCCAGGCGCGTCCGAAGGTGTCGGTGACTACGACGCCGACTTCGACGCCGACGCGTCGACCGATCTCGCCGCGCAGGCGTCGCGCGGAGCGGTCCGGGTCGAGCGGTAACAACACTGCCGTCCCCTCGTCAGCGTTGGAGAGGTCCACGCCGGCGTTGGCGTTGACGAATCCGTGATGCGTCTCGGTGATGCGCAGCGCCCCTCGACGCCGTAGCACCCGGCGCGACTCGCTCTCGATGAGTCGGACCTTGTCGGCCTCGAGTCCCGAGAACGCGATCACGCGGCCCTCGGACTTGGCGACGACCTTGCTCGTGACGACCACCAGATCGCCCGAGTCGAGCGACAGTCGCGCGTCGCCCAGGGCGTCGAGCAGGTGCGCGACGAGGTCGTCGCCAGACACGACGGCCGCCGCAAGGGCCAGGGGCGTGATGGTGAGGCTCACGAGGTGACGACCAGTGCGAGACGGGCCGCGTTCGCGGGATCGGCCATGACCGTGGTCGTCACAACGCAGTCCATTCCCATGTCGCGCACCGCGTCGGCGTGGGCGGCGTCGACCTCGTCGATAACGAGTGTGCCGACGAGGCCTCGGTAGTACTGAGCGACTCCGACGCAGGTCGCGGGGTAGCCCATCTGCGCGAGGAGGCGATCGGCCGGACCCTTGAGGGCTGCGCCGCCCACGATCGGCGAGACCGCGATGACGTCATGGCGCCGCGAGGCGAGTCGCTCGCGTACGGGTGCAACCGCAAGTATCGGTTCGATGGACAAGAGAGGATTGGAGGGCGCGATCACGATGCGCGTTGCGCGCTCCAGGCTCGCCAACACCTCTTGCGTCGCGGTTGCGGACGTTGCTCCCTCGACGCGGATGGCTTGCACCGCGACGTCGTGGCGGTGGGCCACGAAGTACTCCTGGAAGCTCAGCTCGCCGACCTCGGTGTCGAGCATCGTCGCGAGCGGATCGTCGCTGACGGGCAAGAGTCGCACGCCCACGCCGTGGCGATCGGCGAGTTCGGCCGCGACCTCGCTCTTGGTCGCACCCTCAGCGAGGCGCTGGGTTCGATAGAGGTGGGTGGCCAGATCGCGATCGCCGAGACGGAACCAGTCCTCGCCCCCCAAGGCGGCGAGCTCGTCCATCACTCGCCAGGTTTCGCCGGTGAGCCCCCAGCCGGTCACCTCGTTGTTGAGACCCGCCAGGGTATAGGTGATGGTGTCAAGGTCGGGACAGATGGTGAGCCCGTGCAGCACGAGGTCGTCGCCGACGTTCACGATCGCCTCGAGTTCGAGGTCGGGCACGTTCGCACGCAGCGCGGCGAGGAGTCGCGCGGCTCCCACGCCACCGCTGAGTACGCTGATCACTCCCGAAACTCTAGGGGCGCTTTACTAGCATCGGGGTGTGAGCGAGGCGTTGACGCGAGAGTGGCCGGGTCGAGCCTCTGCGGTGGTGTTTCGGGTACGCGACGGCGCCGAGGAGCGTCTCGCCGCTGACGGGGACCTGGAAGAGCGTCGGGTGTGGGCCTCGGTGTCCAAGATGGCCGTGGCGATGGCCTTCGGCGTCGAGTTCGACTGGGGTCTGCATCGCTACAACGAAGCCATCGGTCCGCGGGGCGAGACGATTGCCGACCTGCTGAGCCACTCGAGCGGGGCGGGCCTCGAGGAGGGCGACGTGCGTGCGGCCGCGGGCGTGCGACGCGTCTACTCGAACTACGGGATCGACCTGGCCGTGTCGCTCGTCGTGGGCGACAACGAGCCCGCGACGTGGCTCGAGTCGCGGGTCTTCGCACCGCTCGGCATGGATCAGACGCGCCTCGAGGGTCGTGCCGCAGCGGGCGTCGTCGGATCGACCCGTGACCTCACGACCCTGGGTCTGGCCTGGCTGCGCCCCGACGTGCTCTCGCGCACGACGCGCGATCTGATGATCACGCCCTACGCGCCGGACCTGGCGGGAGTGGTGCCGGGCTTCGGCCGCTTCGACCCGTGCCCGTGGGGGCTCGGCCCCGAGGTGCGCGGCGACAAGGGCCACTGGATGGGAGAGTGGCCCGCGGACAGCTTCGGCCATTTCGGACAGAGCGGCGCGCTGATGCTGCTCAACGCGCGCGAGGGGGTGGGCGTCGTAGCCACGTGCACTGAGCCTTTCGGCGCGTGGGCCGTCTCATTGTGGCCGACCTGGACGAGCCAGATGCGAGCCCGGGCGCTCGCGTGAGCGACCCGGCCCTTCGCGTCGCGCTCGATCTCGACGGGTCGCTCGAGTCCCTGGGCAACTCGATGGACGACCTCGCCGACGCCCTGGCCGCGGCCGGTGGGTGCGACCTGGTGCGCTTTCGCAGCACCAGCGCCCCGGGTAGCGGCGAGGCGCACCTCGCGGGACGTTGGCTGTTCCAGGTCGCCTGGCGCCAGGGTCGCGGCCGGGCGATCGACACGATGCTGCCGCCGGTGGACCTGGTGCACGTGGCCGGGCTGGCCACACCGCCCACGCGCCGGGTTCCCCTCGTGATTTCGGTGGATGATCTTCGCCCGCTGCGTGGCGAGTCGCGGACCCATCAGCGCGTTGCCCAGCTGCGTCGCGCCGTCGCCCACGGAGCCACCCTCGTCGCGTCGAGCCGCAGCGCGAGCCACGAGGTTCTCGACGTGCTTGACGTCGAACGCCACCAGGTCGTGGTGGTGCCGCCGGCGGTGCCCACGGTCGCGCCCACGCTCGACGGCCGCGATCTGGTGGTCAACGTCACTGGGGCGCTCGAGCGACTGCTCGACGTGGCCGAGGCGCTGGTCGAACTCGGCCAGCGCACGGGGTCGCAGGTGATTGTCTTGGCCAGCGACGAGGCGGGTGCCGTCGTGCGCGCCAGGGCGTCGGCCATGAGGGTGCGCTCACGACGAGACGCGCGTTCGGCCCTCGCGGGCGCTCGCGTGGTGCTGCACCTCTCGGACGGCGCGCGGTTCCCCTCCTTCGCTATCGCGGCGCTGGCCGCCGGCGTGCCGACCGTCGCGCGTTCGACCGCTATCAACCGCGAGCTCCTCGGCGGGGCGGCGGTGCTGGTGGAACGCAACGAGGACGTGGTCGGCGCCCTCGAAGAGATAATGGCGCGCGAGGCGCACCGGGCGGTCTTAATCTCGGCCGGACGCGATCGTGCCGTCGATTTCGCGCCGGTGACGGCGGCCAAGGCGTACCTCGACCTCTACCGCGGGGTCGTGCAAGGCTGGTCGGCGTGACGAGGCTCGTGGTCTCGATGGACCAGCTCTATCGGCCCCAGCCCGGCGGCATCGCCAGTTACGTTCGCGGACTCCTCCAGGGTCTCGCCGAACTCGACGGCGCGTGGGACGTGCGCGGATTGGCCCCGCGCGGGAACCTCGCCGACGTGCCGAGAGTCGCGACCACGACGATCCCCTTCGACGTCACGGCGCTCACCCGTCTGTGGCGCCTGGCCCCTATCGGAGTGCCCGCCGACGCCGACGTGGTGCACGCGACGTCCCTGGCGGGACCCTTCGCCGGGGGTCGGCGCGGCGCGATCCACTCGGTCGCCGTGCATGACCTGCTCTGGCGCGATCGACCCGAGGCGACCACCGCGCGCGGCGTGCGCTTCCACGAGGGTCGCCTGCGTCTCGTGCGCTCACGCGAGGCCATTCGCGTCATGGTTTCCTCGCCCGGGCTCAGCGAGCGGCTCCTCGCCGAGGGCTTCACCGCGTCGCGTCTGCACTCCGTGCGTCTCGGCGTGGATGACGCGACACCGGCCGCCGATAGCGCCGCCGTGGCGGCGGTGCTGTCGCAAGCGGGTGTCACTGGTCCCTTCTCGCTCTACGTCGGCACGCGCGAACCGCGCAAGAACATCGCGCGCCTCGTCGAGGCCCACACCGTCGCGCGGGGCCGACGCGGCGACCTCGGTCCCCTGGTGCTGG